>JBBRSX010000007.1:0-78039 GCA_038244925.1 Hyphomicrobiales bacterium
GGCCATCGTCGCAGACGTGGGGCAGGTCGCGGTGGACGCGGCGGTGCATGAGACGAGTGCACCTGCAGCGTACGGCGAAATCGTGAGGGTCCGACGCCCCGGTGCTGGCGTCAAGTTGGCGGAAGCGAAAGCTTCTCATGACGATGGTGGCAACAAAGCCGGTCACCAGGACGACCACGTATAAGCCGTAAAGCCATTGCGCAGGGAAGGCCGGAGTGTTTCCGCCAAACCTGTATGCTCGTGTGCGCACTACGATGCATCTATTGCACGCGAGACCGCGGGTGCGGCGCGCACCCGGTCTTCCCTGCGCCCTCTATTTTCAAAGAGGGCCAACGAAATGCAAAACTCCGGGTGCTTCGCGCCGCGAGAATGCGGAGTCGTATTCAGCCGTCATTGCGAGCGCAGCGACATCCGGGACCACTCTAACACCGCCCCGGATATCGCTGCGCTCATCCGGGCTACAGGCTAGAGACCCAATCTTGTCAAAACCGCTTGCTCACAAACTTCGATCCCTTCAGTCCATACCGCCAGGGGAAATCGACCGCCTTGGTGATCCCGATCCGCAACCCCGTGACGACTTCCGGCCTGCCTGCGCGCGCATGCAGCGCGTAGGGCGGGACATCGAGCGGCAGTTCGCTGTGCTTGATGGTGATGCCGAGCGCTTCGCAGAGTTTGCCCGGGCCGGAACACAGCGCACGTTCGTCCTGAAGGCCACGGCGGCGGCGCATCGCGGCAAGGCCGTGGGTCGGCTGCAACGCCCGGATCAGCACCGCACTGGCCGAGCCTTCCTTCTCGCAGACGAAGTTGACGCACCAGTGGATGCCATAGGAGCGGTAGACGTAGGAGAAGCCGGGCGGGCCGAACATCACCATGTTGCGCGGCGTCGGCCCGTTGTAGGAATGCGCGGCCGGATCGGTATGGTGATAGGCCTCGACCTCGACGATGATGCCGCCGACACCGTTGACCAGCAGTGTCGTCCCGATCAGGTCGGGCGCCACCTCATGGACGCTGCGGGCAAAAAACGCGCGTTTCAACGGCTTGCCGAGGCGCGGGATGGCCGCGTTGGCAGACTTCGGGCTTTGAGCCATTTCAGGTGAGAATCGCTGTGGAACAGTTGAAAACTGCCAATATCTTGCACGTTTCTGTTAGCTTCGGACAGCCGGATTGCGGATTCCCGCAAGCGGGTTGCAGCAATGGGCGACACGGATTAGCTAGGTATTCTCTTACATTGCCGGACTGAACATGGTCGTCCTCGTCGATACCGTTTCCACCAATCAGGTGCGCCCCCGTCACCCCGAAAAGGTGAATCGGCCGGACTCGCTGTCGCCGCCCAAGCCGGACTGGATCCGGGTGCGCGCGCCGAGTGCTCGCGGCTATGCCGAGACCCGCAACATCGTCAAGGAGAACGGCCTCGTCACGGTGTGCGAGGAAGCCGGCTGCCCGAATATCGGCGAGTGCTGGGACAAGAAGCACGCCACCTTCATGATCATGGGCGACACCTGCACGCGGGCCTGCGCGTTCTGCAACGTCAAGACCGGCATGCCCGGCGCGCTAGACGCCTCCGAGCCGGAGCACGTCGCGGAAGCCACCTTCAAGCTCGGGCTTGCCCATGTCGTGGTGACCTCGGTCGATCGCGATGATCTCGCCGACGGCGGCGCCGAACATTTCGCCCGGACCATCCGCGCTATCCGTGCCCGTTGCCCGACCACCACGATCGAAATCCTCACCCCGGATTTCCTGCGCAAGCCGGGCGCGCTCGAAGTCGTCGCCACGGCCAAGCCAGACGTGTTCAACCACAATCTGGAAACCGTGCCGTCCGGCTATCTCACCGTGCGCCCCGGCGCGCGCTATTTCCATTCGATCCGGCTGCTTCAAAGGGTCAAGGAAATCGACCCCACCATCTTCACCAAGTCGGGCATCATGGTCGGCCTCGGCGAGGAGCGCCACGAGGTGCTGCAGGTGATGGACGACCTGCGCTCGGCGGACGTCGATTTCCTCACCATCGGGCAGTACCTGCAGCCGACCCGCAAGCATCACGCCGTGATGCGCTACGTCACTCCCGATGAATTCGCGGGCTACGAGAAGGTCGCCTACACCAAGGGTTTTCTGATGGTGTCTGCAAGCCCGCTGACGCGCTCGTCGCATCATGCCGGCGACGATTTTGCCAAACTGCAGGCGGCCCGGGCTGCGCTGTCCCGCTGAGCCGATGCCGAGATTTTCCAGCAAGCGGCGGGTTCATCACACCGCGGTCCAGATGTTCGATCTGGTCGCCGACGTCGAGCGCTATCCGGAATTCGTGCCGCTGTGCCATGCGCTGAAGATCCGCCAGCGCACGCCAAAGCCTGATGGCACCGAGGTCATCGTCGCCGACATGACGGTATCGTTCAAGCTGGTGCGGGAATCCTTCACCAGCCGGGTGACGCTGGACCGGCCGAATTTGAAGATCATGGTCGAGTATCTGAAGGGGCCGTTCAGCAATCTGGAAAACCGCTGGACCCTCGAGCCGAGGTCCGAAACCGATTGCGATGTCGGATTCTTCCTGAGCTACGAATTCAAGAGCCGGATGCTGGCGATGCTGATGGGCACGATGTTCGACGCCGCATTCCAGCGCTTCGCGTCGGCGTTCGAAAAGCGCGCCGATGTGGTCTACGGCAAGGGTTAGAGCGTTTTCGAGCGAAGTGGATGCCGGTTCGCGTGAAGAAAACGCGTCAAAACAAAAGAGTAGAGCAAGGCTCTACGCCCGCGGTGGCGGCCGGCGGCGTTTGACCGCGCCGCCACGGGGCGTGCGCGCCACCCGCGGACGCAGCCGGCTGCTGGCCGCACGGCGCGGTTTGGCCGGTGTTTGCGGCCCGCGCGCCAGCTCCATCAGCATGCGGAGCGCCTCCACCACCGAGCGCTGGCGGACAGTGGTGCGGCCGATGGCGCCGAAGCGGCATTCGCGATGCAGGATGCGGCCATCGCGGGAGGCGACGGCGAAGTGCACCAGACCGACCGGCTTGCCGGGTGTGGCGCCGCCGGGGCCGGCGATGCCGGTGATCGATACCGCGAGGTCGACGCCGGCCTTTTCCAGCGCGCCGACCGCCATCGCGGTCGCGGTCTCCTTGCTGACCGCGCCGAAGGTCGTGAGCGTGGTGGCCTTTACGCCGAGCATCGCGCGCTTGGCGTCGTTGGAATAGGTAACGAAACCGCGGTCGATGACGTCGGAGGAACCGGGAATGTCAGTCAGCGCGCCGGCGACCAGACCGCCGGTGCAGGATTCAGCCGTCGCAATCGTCAGCTTGCGCATCCGGCACAGGTCGAGCAGCGAGCGGGACAGAGCGCGGGCGTCGCTGCCGCTCATGTCATTCGCTCCAGGGAAGACGTATAGTGGCGCTGGCGGTGGCCGCGATGCCTTCCTCGCGGCCGGTGAAGCCGAGCCGTTCGCTGGTGGTCGCCTTGACCGCGACGCGCGAGACGTTGACGCCGGTGATCTCGGCGATGCGCGCGCGCATGGTGTCGCGCAGCGGCCCGATCTTCGGGCGTTCGCAGATCAAGGTGACCTCGAGATTGGCGACCCGGCCACCGCGCGCGGTGACGCGCTCGATCGCGTATTTGAGAAATTTGTCGGACGCCGCACCCTTCCACTTCATGTCGCTGGGCGGAAAGTGCGAGCCGATGTCGCCATCCGCCAGCGCGCCGAGAATGGCATCGACCAGCGCGTGCAGGCCGACGTCACCGTCGGAATGGGCCAGAAAACCCTTCGTATGTGGCACCCGGACGCCGCAGATCATCAGATGATCGCCGTCGCCGAAGGCGTGCACGTCGTAGCCGGTGCCGGTCCTGATGTCGCCGAGCATGGCGCCGAGGCGGGCTTCCTCACGGACGAAATCTTCAGGGGTGGTCAGTTTCATGTTCGCAGGATCGCCTTCAAAGGTCGCCACCGTCAATCCCGCCCATTCCGCCAGCGCGGCATCGTCGGTGAAATCGCTGCGGCCGTCGCGCGCCGCGCGGCGGTGGGCATCGAGGATGACGTCGAAACGAAATGCCTGCGGCGTCTGCGCGATCCGCAACCGCGCGCGCTCGGGCGTCGCCTCGACATTTCCGCTGTCGCCGACCTGCTTGATGGTGTCGGTGACGGCGATCGCCGGAACCGCGGCGCCGGTGCGTCCGGCCGCGGCGATCGCGCGCGAAATCACGGCCGAGGTCACGAAGGGTCGCGCAGCGTCGTGGATCAGGACGATGTCGGGCTTCGCGCTCGCCAGCGCCTCGAGCCCGGCATGCACCGAGGCCTGGCGCGTCGCGCCGCCATTGGTGGGAGGTTGGTGGCGCAGGCTAGCCACGGCCTCGTTGAACATCGCGGCGTCGTCGGGGTTCACCACCGGCTGCACGGCGAACACGTCGGGATGCCGGCAGAACGCTTCCATGGCGCGGAAGATCACGGTCTGGCCGCCGATGGTGCGGTATTGTTTGGGGCCGCCGGCACCGGCGCGAAGGCCGCGCCCGGCTGCGACGAGGATGGCGGCTGTGCGCTCGGATTTGGGCATTAGACTCTGTTATGGACGGATCGGGTTGAGGGGCAACTTTGACCTTCGCTGGCGCACAGCCCTTACCATGCCGAATGCGCAAAAACAGAGCGATTCCCAATAGCTGTGGGTAAAGCAGATTTTGTTGCAGTGCACTTGCACAAATGATAGAATTGTCTAAAGTGTAGGCATGAAACTTGACTGCACAAGATTTGTGCTCACAATATGCGCCGACGGTTGCAATGACGCTGCCGCCCTAACCATGAGAATTCCGTGACCGGCCTGGAAAGTTCACGCCCTAAGCCGTTGAAAATAGGCGATATTGCTATCGCCAATCGGGTTCTCCTGGCGCCGATGTCCGGCGTCACAGACGCTCCCTTTCGACGAATCTCGGCCGCCCTCGGCGCCGGGCTGGTGGTGTCCGAGATGACCGCCAGCGACGACCTCGTTCATGGCCGCCCGATGTCCAAATTGCGCTGCGAGGCTACCGGCATCGGGCCGCACGTGGTTCAGCTCGCGGGCTGCAAAGCGCATTGGATGTCCGAAGGCGCCAAGGTTGCGGAAGCCGCCGGCGCCGACATCATCGATATCAATATGGGCTGTCCTGCGCGTCACGTCACCGGCGGCCAGTCCGGCTCGGCGCTGATGCGCAATCTCGACCACGCATTGACGCTCATCGAAGCGACGATCGCGGCGGTAAAAGTCCCGGTGACGCTGAAGATGCGGCTCGGCTGGGACGATCGCTCGCACAACGCCCCTGAACTGGCGCGCCGCGCCGAGGACGCCGGCGTGCAGATGATCACGGTGCACGGGCGTACGCGCTGTCAGTTCTACAAGGGCGAGGCGAATTGGGACGCGGTGCGTGCGGTCAAGGACGCGATCTCGGTTCCGCTCGTCGTCAACGGCGACATCACGTCTTTCGAAAAAGCGGAGCGTGCGCTCGAAGCGTCCGGCGCCGATGCCGTGATGATCGGCCGCGGCGCGCAGGGCCAGCCCTGGCTACCGGGCCAGATCGGGCGCCGGCTCGAGACCGGAAAGGCCGAATCCGCGCCTTCACTGCCCGAACAACTCGCGCATATCTGCGCCCTCTACGACGAAGTCTGCGAACTCTACGGATTGCGCATCGGTCTGAAGCACGCGCGCAAGCATCTCGGCTGGGCGCTGGAAGTCGCGGCGCAAAGCAGTCGCGCGCCGGCCGAGACCCTGAAGGGCTGGCGGCAAAAGATATTGACCACGGAAGATCCGCATCAGGTGCATCGGTCGCTCCGGGACGCGTACGACGATTTTGCATGGAGTGCTGCTGCATGACGTTAGCCGCAGAACATCGTCGGCCGTTGCCGACCGACAGCGAGGCAATCCTCAACGCGTTGCCGAATCCGGTGCTGCTGGTGGCGCCCGATGGCCGCATCGTCGACGCCAATATCGCCGCCGAATCCTTCTTCGAGATTTCGACGCAATTCTTGCGTCGTCAGTCGCTGAAGGAACTGGTGCCGTTCGGCAGTCCGTTATTGGCGCTGATCGATCAGGTGCGATCGAGCGGCTCGCCGGTCAACGAGTACAAGGTCGATCTCGGCACGCCCCGCATCGGCGGCGACCGCCAGGTCGATCTTCACGTCGCGCCACTGACAGAGCGGCCCGGCCATATCGTCGTGATGCTGCAGGAACGCACTATCGCCGACAAGATGGACCGGCAGTTGACGCACCGAAGTGCGGCGCGTTCGGTGATCGCGCTGGCGGCGATGCTGGCGCATGAAATCAAGAATCCGCTGTCGGGCATCCGGGGCGCCGCGCAACTGCTGGAGCAGGCGGCTTCCTCCGAAGACCGCATGCTAACAAGGCTGATCTGCGACGAGGCCGACCGCATCGTGACCCTGGTCGACCGCATGGAAGTGTTCGGCGACGATCGCCCAGTGGCGCGCGGCCCGGTCAACATCCATTCGGTGCTCGACCACGTCAAACGGCTGGCTCAATCAGGCTTCGCGCGCAATGTCCGCTTCATCGAGGAGTACGATCCGTCGCTGCCGCCGGTGCTGGCCAATCAGGACCAGTTGATCCAGGTGTTCCTCAATCTGGTGAAGAACGCCGCCGAAGCGGTCGCCGATCTCGGCAGTGATGCGGAAATCCAGCTCACCACCGCGTTTCGTCCGGGCGTTCGCCTTTCGGTGCCGGGCAAGAAATCCCGGGTCTCGCTGCCGCTGGAATTTTGCGTCAAGGACAACGGCTCCGGCGTACCGGAAGACCTGCTGCCGAACCTGTTCGATCCCTTCGTCACGACCAAGCAGACCGGCAGCGGGCTCGGGCTGGCGCTGGTGGCCAAGATCATCGGCGATCACGGCGGCATCATCGAATGTGAATCCCAGCCGCGCAAGACCACCTTCCGCGTGCTGCTGCCGATGTTCAATCCCACCAAAATTTTCGACCAAAGCAATCGCGACGACGTTTCGGGTACGCCGTCGCCTGCCTCAGGGAAAGCAAGATGAGGAAAAACAATGCCCGCAGGTAGTATTCTAGTCGCCGATGACGACACCGCCATCCGCACCGTTCTGAACCAGGCTCTCTCGCGCGCAGGCTACGAGGTGCGCCTGACCGGGAACGCGGCGACGCTGTGGCGATGGGTCAGCCAGGGCGAGGGCGATCTCGTCATCACCGACGTGGTGATGCCGGACGAGAACGCGTTCGATCTGCTGCCGCGGATCAAGAAGATGCGGCCGAACCTGCCGGTCATCGTCATGAGCGCGCAAAACACGTTCATGACCGCTATCCGGGCCTCCGAGCGCGGCGCCTATGAATACCTGCCAAAGCCGTTCGACCTGAAGGAGCTGATCACCATCGTCGGCCGCGCGCTGGCGGAGCCGAAGGAGCGGGTGGCGCACACCCCCGACGAGGGCGAATTCGATTCGATACCGCTGGTCGGCCGTTCGCCGGCGATGCAGGAAATCTACCGGGTGCTGGCGCGGCTGATGCAGACCGACCTCACGGTGATGATCTCCGGCGAGTCCGGCACCGGCAAGGAGTTGGTTGCCCGCGCGCTGCATGACTACGGCAAGCGCCGCAATGGCCCGTTCGTCGCCGTCAACATGGCAGCAATCCCGCGTGACCTCATTGAATCAGAACTGTTCGGCCACGAGCGCGGTGCGTTCACCGGCGCCAATACCCGCGCTTCCGGCCGGTTCGAACAGGCCGAAGGCGGCACGCTGTTCCTCGACGAAATCGGCGACATGCCGATGGAGGCACAGACGCGATTGCTACGCGTGCTGCAGCAGGGCGAATACACCACCGTCGGCGGCCGCACCCCGATCAAGACCGATGTGCGGATCGTGGCCGCCAGCAACAAGGACCTGCGCATCCTGATTCAGCAGGGCCTGTTCCGCGAAGATCTGTTCTTCCGCCTCAACGTCGTGCCGCTGCGGCTGCCGCCGCTGCGCGAGCGCATCGAGGATCTGCCCGATCTGATCCGGCATTTCTTCTCGTTGGCGGAAAAGGACGGTCTGCCGCCGAAGAAGCTGGACACGCTGGCTGTGGAACGCCTCAAGCAGCACCGCTGGCCCGGCAACGTCCGCGAGCTCGAAAACCTGGCGCGACGGCTCGCGGCACTTTATCCGCAGGACGTGATCACGGGTTCGGTGATCGACGGAGAACTGGCTCCGCCGGCGGTGGCGTCGGGCGGCAATGCGCCGCTCGGGGTTGAAAATCTCGGCGGTGCGGTCGAGGCCTATCTCTCCTCGCACTTCTCGGGCTTCCCAAACGGCGTGCCGCCGCCCGGCCTCTACCACCGTATCCTCAAGGAGATCGAGGTGCCGCTGCTGACGGCGGCGCTGGCGGCCACCCGCGGTAATCAGATCCGCGCTGCCGACCTGCTCGGGCTAAACCGAAATACGCTGCGCAAGAAGATCCGCGACCTCGACATTCAGGTCTATCGCAGCGGAGGCTAGGCGAGGGCGCGACGTCCCCCGAAGCTTGCGCGGGGCTGTTCACGGCTGGGGATCGGTCGCTTTGGCGACCGGTATGCCGCGGAATTGTCGCAATTCGGCAACATTGTGATATGAATGCATCAGTCCGTTAGCAGACGGACCACAAGCCTTTCATCACACCGATTGCCGGAATGACCACCGCAGACACCTCGGCGCCATCATTCGACCCGTCGCTTGCCGAACCCACCGGAGGAATCCTTCGGAAGTGGGTGGCGCCGTTTGCGGTCGGGATCGCGCTGCTGTCGGCGTTCCTGACCTTCGTGGTGCTGAGCGGCCTGACGCCGATCGAGCCGACCCGCCAGGTCGTCTATTCCTTCCTGCTGATCAACGCGGCGACCATCCTGCTGCTGATCGGCATCATCATTCGCGAAGTCTGGCTGGTTATTCAGGCCCGGCGCCGCGGCCGGGCGGCGGCGCGGTTGCACGTCCAGATTGTCAGCCTGTTCTCCGTCATCGCAGTGTTGCCGGCGGTGCTGGTGGCGATCGTCGCCAATGTCACCATCGACCGCGGCCTCGACCGGCTGTTCTCGGGGCCGACCAAGGAGGTCATGCAGAATTCGCTGATCGTGGCCCGTGCCTACACCTACGAACACGCGCAACTCATTCGCGGCGACATTCTGGGGATGGCCAAGGATCTCGGCAATCCGGCGCAAAGAATCCTGTTCGACCAGGACCGCAGGTCGTTCCGGGAGTTGCTGACGGCCAACGCCGGGGCGCGCAATTTGCCGGGCGCCATGCTGCTCGACAAGGATGGCCACATTCTGGAGACGGCGCAGACCGGAATCCGGGAGGAGTTTACGACGCCGGCGCCGGACTTCCTCAGCAATGTCGACGAGAACGAGCCGCAGATCGCGGTATTCCCCGAGGCAAACTATGTCGCAGCGGTGATCCGGCTGCGGACCTTCAGCGACAACTTCCTCTACGTCGCGCGGCTGCTCGATCCCCGCGTGGTGGCGCAGCTCAAGCAGACCGAGGCCAGCGTCGCCGAATACGCCCAGATCGAATCCCGCCGGCTCGGCATTCAGGTCGCCTTCGCGCTGATGTTTGCGGTGATCGCGCTGACCATCCTGATGGCGTCGGTGCTGATCGGACTGAATTTCGCCAACTGGCTGGTGGCGCCGATCCGCAACCTGATGAGCGCGGCCAATATCGTGTCGACCGGCGATCTGCACGTTCAGGTCCCCGTGCACAAATCAGAGGGCGATCTGGCCCAGCTTGGTCAGACCTTCAACAAGATGACGCAGGAGTTGCGCACCCAGCGCGACGAACTGGTCAGCGCCTCCGACCTGATCGACAGCCGCCGCCGCTTCATCGAAGCGGTGCTGTCGTCGGCCAGCGCCGGCATCATCGGGGTGGACGCCTCCGGCAGCGTCGGCATTCTCAACCGCTCGGCCGAAAAGCTGATCGGCCACGCCGAATCCGAGACGCTGGACCATCCGCTGTCGGACGTGCTGCCCGAACTCGACGACATGATGAAAACCGCGCGCGAAGGCACCCAGCGCCTGGTGCAGGGCCAGATCACGATCACCCGCGACGGCCACGAGCGCAACCTGTCGGTTCGCGTCAGCGCCGAGCAGACCAGCCATTCACAGGACAGCTACATCATCACGCTCGACGACATCACCGACCTGGTGTCGGCGCAGCGCACCTCGGCCTGGGGCGACGTTGCGCGCCGTATTGCCCACGAGATCAAGAATCCGCTGACGCCGATTCAGCTTTCGGCGGAACGTATCCGCCGCAAATTCGGCAAGGTCATCGTCGAAGACAAGGGCATCTTCGAACAGTGTACCGACACCATCGTGCGGCAGGTTGATGACATCAGACGGATGGTGGACGAATTCTCCCGCTTCGCGCGGATGCCGAAGCCGGTCATGGAGGGCGAGGACGTCGCCGACACCGTGCGCCAGGCAGTATTCCTGATGAAGGTCGGACATCCCGATCTCGATATCGAAACCGAGATCAAGGGGCCCCCGATACGGGCGCAGTTCGATCGCCGGCTGATTTCGCAGGCCCTGACCAACATCATCAAGAACGCAACCGAGGCGATCGAACAGGTCCCGCCGGATGAACTAGGCAAGGGGCGCATCGAAGTCGTCGCCGCGCGCGAGAACGACGACATCGTGATCGACGTGATCGACAACGGCATCGGCCTGCCCAAGGTGAGCCGTGCCCGTTTGCTGGAGCCCTATGTGACGACGCGCCAGAAGGGCACCGGGCTCGGGCTCGCCATCGTCGGCCGGGTGCTCGAAGACCACGGTGGCCGGATTGAACTCAAGGACGCCTCGGATTTCCGGCCCGGACAGCGCGGCGCCTGGATGCGGCTGCGGTTCTCGGTGACCGGGGAAGCGCACAAGGGTGAAGCGAAGGAGCGGGCTCCGGAGACCAGTGGACCGGGCGGCGGCGAAACAAAAGCGCCGGAATCCATCGAGACCGCATCTGCGACCAATGATGAAACAAAAATCGAAGCCGCGACCGGCAATTGACAAGACAGGTGTAACCCATGGCCAGTGACATTCTGATTGTCGACGACGAAGCCGATATTCGCGATCTGGTCGCGGGTATCCTGGAGGATGAAGGTTTTCAGACCAGGACCGCGCGCGACAGCGATTCGGCGCTGACCGAAATCGCCAACCGCCGGCCGAATCTGGTGTTCCTCGATATCTGGCTGCAGGGCTCCAAGCTCGACGGCTTGCAATTGCTGGAGCAGATCAAGAAGGACCACGCCGAGGTGCCGGTCGTGATGATCTCGGGCCACGGCAACATCGAGACTGC
Source organism: Hyphomicrobiales bacterium (assembly GCA_038244925.1). GTDB lineage: Bacteria > Pseudomonadota > Alphaproteobacteria > Rhizobiales > Xanthobacteraceae > Bradyrhizobium. The sequence continues at coordinate 11,246 of JBBRSX010000007.1, forward strand.
CGTCGCGGCCATCAAGCGCGGCGCCTATGATTTCATCGAGAAGCCGTTCAAGTCGGACCGGCTGATCCTGGTCGCGACGCGGGCGCTGGAAACCTCGCGTCTCAAGCGCGAGGTCAAGGAGCTCAAGCAACTGGCTCCCGCCGCCAGCGTCCTGACCGGCCGCTCCGCCTGCATGAACCAGCTGCGCCAGACCATCGACCGCGCCGCCAAGGCCAACAGCCGCATCCTGATCGTCGGCCCCTCCGGTTCGGGCAAGGAACTGGCGGCGCGTACGCTGCATCACGCCTCGAGCCGCGCCGAGGGACCGTTCGTCGTCATCAACGCCGCCGCGATCACGCCGGAGCGAATGGAAGTCGAATTGTTCGGCATCGAGCAGTCGAACGGCGAACAGGCGCGCAAGGCCGGTGCGCTGGAAGAAGCCCACGGCGGCACGCTGTTCATCGACGAAATCGCCGACATGCCGCGCGAGACCCAGAACAAGATTCTGCGTGTGCTGGTCGATCAGACCTTTCAGCGCTCCGGTGGCACCGTCAAGGTGCATGTCGACGTCCGCATCGTCTCCTCGACTGCGCGCAATCTGGAAGAGGAAATCTCGGAAGGGCGCTTCCGCGAGGACCTCTATCACCGGCTGTCGGTGGTGCCGATCCGGGTACCGCCGCTGTCGGAACGCCGCGAGGACATTCCCGAACTGATCGACTACTTCATGGACCAGATCTCCGCGGCGAGCGGCCTGCCGAAACGCCAGATCGGCCAGGACGCGATGGCGGTGCTGCAGTCGCATGTGTGGCCCGGCAACGTTCGTCAGCTCCGCAACAATGTCGAGCGGGTGATGATCCTGGCGGGCGGCGGTCCGGAGGTGATCATCACCGCCGATATGCTGCCGCAGGACGTTGGTTCGATGGTGCCGGCGATGCCGACCAGCAACAACGGCGAACACATCATGGGGCTGCCGCTGCGCGAGGCGCGGGAAGTGTTCGAGCGCGACTATCTGATCGCCCAGATCAGCCGGTTTTCGGGCAACATCTCGCGCACGGCGGAATTCGTCGGAATGGAACGCTCGGCTCTGCATCGCAAGCTCAAGGCGCTGGGCGTGGGGTAGGGCGTTTGGCTGACGGATTTATGCACGCTGACAGGCACAGCGTCCGTCGAGCCCGCGGGCCGTTTTGCCTGGAGCAATTGCGGGGAACGATTCATGCAATTGCTTGGGAATATTCATCTCTTTCCGTAGTTTTGCGGAGAATGAACAACCGGTTCCTCGTGGGTCAGGCGTGAACCGGCTTGCCTAAAAACCGCCCGTGCCCTCTAATCGTACCGCCGAGCTGACCGGAGGGGGATCTCAGGGTCGGACGGCGATCGGGGGAGGCTCCGCTAGAGAGCAACAACCGGTTTAAAAAAAAGAAGCACAAGACGGCGGGATAAAAACAATGGCGGCAGACCGCGCACAAAATCTACAAGACACCTTCCTCAACCACGTTCGTAAAACCAAAACGCCACTCACGATCTTCCTGGTCAACGGAGTGAAGCTGCAGGGAATTGTTACCTGGTTCGACAATTTCTGCCTGCTGCTGCGGCGCGACGGTCATTCGCAGCTTGTCTACAAGCACGCGATCTCGACCATCATGCCCGGCGCTCCGATCCAGCTGTTCGAGGGCGGCGAGGATGCTCCGGCTTGAGAGTAAATTGATTGGAACCCCAAAACCGTGAAGGGGACGCCGACCGACCGAGGTCGGCGGGGGGCCAACAAACCGGGCGGGTGATTGTCATCGGCCCTTACTTGCGAATGCGCCGCGGCGATGCCGATGCGCAAACGCATGATGCTGTGCGCGATTCCGACGCGCGCCTCGAGGAGGCGGCAGGCCTTGCGCGCGCCATCGATCTTGCCGTGGTGGAAGCGGTGCTCGCGCCGATCAGCCAGATCCGGCCCGCGACCTATCTCGGCAAAGGCAAGGTCGAGGAGATCTCTGGGCTGATCGCAGGCCACGACATCGAACTCGTCGTGATGGACTGCGCGCTGTCGCCGATCCAGCAACGCAATCTCGAGAAGGCCTGGAACACCAAGGTGCTCGACCGCACCGGTCTCATTCTGGAAATCTTCGGCCGACGCGCCAAGACCAAGGAAGGCTCGCTTCAGGTCGAACTGGCGCATCTCAACTATCAGCGCAGCCGGTTGGTGCGGTCCTGGACCCATCTGGAGCGCCAGCGCGGCGGCTTCGGATTCATGGGCGGCCCCGGCGAAACCCAGATCGAGGCCGACCGCCGCCTGATCGGCGACCGCATCACGCGGCTCGAAAACGAAATCAAGAAAGTGCAGGCGACACGGCGGCTGCATCGCGCCGGACGCCAGCGGGTGCCGTATCGCGTGGTGGCGCTGGTCGGCTACACCAATGCCGGCAAGTCGACGCTGTTCAACCGGCTGACGCGCGCGGACGTGCAGGCCGCCGACATGCTGTTTGCCACGCTCGATCCGACCTTGCGCGCGCTGAGCCTGCCGCATGGCGGCAAGGCGATGCTGTCCGATACGGTCGGATTCATTTCCAACCTGCCGACGCAACTGGTCGCAGCATTTCGCGCCACGCTGGAAGAGGTGCTGCAGGCGGACATCATCCTGCATGTCCGCGACATCTCCCATGAAGACGCCGAGGCGCAGGAGCGCGACGTTGACGCCGTGCTGCGCCAACTCGGCATCGATCCCGATGCCGGCGCGCGCCTGCTCGAAGTCTGGAACAAGATCGATCGCTTCGATCCCGAGGAACGCGACAACCTGCGCAACATCGCTGCCCGCCGTCCGCCGGAACGGCCGTGTTTTCTTGTCTCCGCCGAAACCGGTGAAGGCATCGAGGCGCTGCTGACTGCGATCGAGGACCGTCTGGCGGCCACGCGCATTACGCTTGATCTATCGATCGAGGCGTCCGACGGGGCGGGGATCAGCTGGCTGCACCGCAACGCCGAGGTCTTGACCAAGGAACTGCACGACGATCATTTCGACATGACCGTGCGCGTCGACGAGACCAAGCGCGATATCGTGGTGTCGCGGTTCGGCGCAGTGCCGCGCGCGGCGTGATCGTCGTCCCTGCGGACGCAGAGACCCGTAAACATAGGTATTCGTGGTTACGAAAGATCGTCGAACAACGATTCGGAAACGTTAGATCACGCGGTATGGGTCCCGGCGTGCGCCGCGACGACGGTTATCGGCTCCGCCGGTCGCTCCGCACCCTTGGCCTCATTCCACAACGCGTCCATCTCGGCGAGCGAAGCCCCCTCGAGCGAACGCCCCTTCGCCGCCAGCGCGCGTTCGATATAGGCAAAGCGGCGTTCGAACTTGGCGTTGGTGCCGCGAAGGGCGGCTTCGGGATCGGCGCCGACATGGCGTGCGAGGTTGACCAGCGCGAACATCAGATCGCCGGTCTCGGCGGCGAGTTCTTCAGCATTTCCGCTATCGAGCGCGGCCTCGATCTCGTCGGCTTCCTCGCGGATCTTGCTCAACACCGCGCGCGGGTCGTTCCAGTCGAAACCGACGCTGGAAGCCTTGCGCTGCAACGCCATTGCCCGCGTCAGCGCTGGCTGGCCGGCCTTGACGCCTGACAGCAGCGATTTGTGCTCGGGCGGTTGGTGCGGCCGGCGCGCGGCGCGCTCGGCTTTTTCCTCGGCTTTGATGCGGTCCCAGGCTTCCTCGACATGGGAGGGCGTCAGTTGTCCGTTCGCGTCGGCAAAGACGTGCGGATGCCGCCGGATCATTTTTTGCGATATCGCCTCGACCACATCGCCGAAAGCAAAGGCATTTTGCTCCTCCGCCATGCGGGCGTGAAACACCACCTGCAGCAAGAGGTCGCCGAGCTCGTCCTTGAGATCGTCGAGATCGCCGCGGTCGATGGCATCGACCACCTCATAGGCTTCCTCGATGGTATAGGGCGCGATCGTCGCAAAGTCCTGTTCGAGGTCCCACGGACATCCGGTCCCCGGCGTGCGCAGCGCCGCCATGATTTCGAGCAAGCGTGAAATATCGCGGGAAGAGGTCATGCGGCACCGAACTTTCGAGGTTCAGGCTTTATGCCGCATGCGGGCTGCCGATCCCAGCAAAACGAGCCGGAACGGCCGTGATTTCCACCGGTTGGGCTGGGCTGTCGCGACTGGCGCGCGGGAAACCCGGCTTTAAAGCCGGGTGGTCGCCGTGCGATAGTTCAGCATCAGCAAGCGTGAAATCTTGGCCGTGCAAAATCCAAAGAAGACGGTGCAGGCGAGCCCGGTGAGCATGCTGCCGGGATCGAATACCATCATCACGACGCTGGCGACGAACAATGCGATGCTGCCGATTTCGAGCAGCCACAACACCACTGGGCCATGGGCATGCGCCTGGGAGGTCATGCTTTCCCGCATCGACAATTTTTCGTCGGATCGCTTCAGACGAGGCAGCACGCGCCACATCCAGGTCAAGTAGAAGCCGACAAGCAGCACTCCGGTGGCAAGCGGGGCGAGATAGGGGTCGTAGATGCCGGATGCAATCACCAGCACCAGCGTGGCAACCATGTAGGCTTTCACTTGCTGCCGCAGTCTCAGGTAGTCCCGCTCGGAGGCAATGGCGTATCCGCGACCGAAGATGCCCCATGGGAAGAAAAACCGGCGCCCGTCCTGTGCCGTCTTGAAACTGCCGCTGGTGAGACCGTCGAAATAGCCCATGACCGAAATCCGTTGTTAGCGACGCTGGAGGCCTATCGGTTCTGATTGAATCAGAACCGAGCTCTAGCTTTTGTTTGACGCGTTTTCTTCCCGCGAACCGGTACCCACTTCGCTCGAAAACGCTCTAGGCGCTAGAAATAGCCGCGGGTTTGTGCCAACTCCGTGACTCAGGGCACACTGACAAGACAGATGGAACGCGTGTGTGACGGCCAAGGGCACCATGAGCGATCAATCATCCGAAACCGCATTGGTTCTGTTTTCCGGCGGGCAGGATTCCACCACCTGCCTCGCCTGGGCGTTGCAGCGCTTTGCGCGCGTCGAAATGCTGGGTTTCAGTTACGGCCAGCGCCACGCCATCGAGCTTGCATGCCGCGACCGGTTGCTGGCGGGTATGAAAACACTGCGGCCGGAGTGGACGGAAAAGCTCGGCGAGAACCACACGCTGGAAATCCCGACGCTGGCGGAAATTTCCGACACCGCGCTGACCCGTAACGTCGCGATCACGATGGGCGCCGATGGCCTGCCCAATACCTTCGTGCCCGGCCGCAATCTGGTGTTTCTAACGTTCGCGGCGGCGCTGGCCTACCGGCGCGGCATCCGTCACATCATCGGCGGCATGTGCGAGACCGACTATTCCGGCTACCCGGATTGTCGCGACGACACCATCAAGGCGTTGCAGTCCGCGCTCAATCTCGGCATGGCCAAGAACTTCGAACTGCACACGCCGCTGATGTGGCTCGACAAGGCCTCGACCTGGAAACTCGCGCATCAGCTTGGCGGGGCAGGGCTGGTCGACCTGATCCGCGAACACTCGCACACCTGCTACCTCGGCGAGCGCGGCGCGCAGCATGCGTGGGGCTATGGCTGCGGCGAATGCCCGGCCTGCGCGCTGCGCGCGAAGGGCTGGCGGGAATATGCGGGAAATTCGTCATTGCGAGGAGCGTAAGCGACGAAGCATCCAGACTGACTTCGGCGGCCTGATGGATTGCTTCGCTTCGCTCGCAATGACGGCTACGAGCCCCTAAAATCTCCCGGCGTCAACTCGATCGGTGCGCCGTGCGGCGTGCGGTCGGCGGCGTGGTCCCAGGCGTCGCGGTAGCGATGCAGGGTTTCGGATGTCGCGACGCCCTTTTCAGCCACCAGATTTTCCAGCGTCGCCAGCCAATGCCGGTAGTAGGTCTCGCCGGTGTCGGGATCGCCAGCGGCCTGCGCGCGCTTGATTTCGGCGGCAAGGGCGCTCGCCCATTCGGGCCACGTGAATACGCCGCGGTCATGCAGGGTCAGCGCCATGGCAAAGGCGTGCGCTTCCCAGGGCTCACGAAACACCGGGCCGTCCTCGTCGCGGGGAATGTCAGGCACGGCGTCCGTTGCACGTGCAACCGTGGCCTCCATCACGCGAGCTCCAGATAGGGCTCGAACGCGTCGATCGATATTTTGAGCGTCGGGTCGGCATCCGTGCCCCACAACTCGGTGCTGTCGAACACGACGGTGTAGAGCCATTGCGGGTTCTCGCCGGATTCGATCGCGGCCGTGTCCGGGTAGACGTGACAGCCATGGTCGCGCTCGACGATGCCGACATGGCCGCGCACATAGCGCGGCAGCCGCGTGTGGGTCGTGGGATGAATATTTCTGGCGCGCACCCGATCGCCTGCCTTGAACTTCGCCGGTGCGGACGCTGCGCGATCGAATTTGCCGCGCACCATGATGCGCTCGACATCGTCGAGCCCGAACTTGCCGCGCTTGAGCGGCTTCGGCGGCTGGACCGCATGTCCCGCAGCAACTTCTTCGGCGGAAATGAAGCCCTTGTCGATCAGCATGTCCTCGAGCCCGAGAAACCATTTCTTGTAATAGGAGCTGCCGAGATAGACGTCCGGGCGCAACATCTCCCGGTAAAAGCGCGAGGTGTCGATGTTGAAGGCGCCGGCCGCGCCCATCGCCCGCACCATGGCCAGCACGCGTGCTTCCCATTCGGTGTGGAACATCGGCTCGTTGGCTTCCGGCTCGACCTTGCCGAATCCGTCCATGCCGCCCATGTCGTGGACACCGTTCACGATGGCGCACCCGGCGTTTTCGGGAAACCAGTCCCGATCATCGAATCGCGGGTCACGAGTTCGGTCAGTTGCGCCTCGCTCCAGCTCTCGGTTCCCGCCGGCCGCATCGGCAGCACCAGGAAGCGCGTCTCGGCGGTCGAATCCCAGACCCGAATCTCGATGTCCTTTGACAGGCTGACGCCGAAGTCGGCGAGCACGCCGCGCGGGTCTTTGACCGCGCGGGACCTATAGGGTGCGGCCTTGTACCAGACCGGAGGAAGTCCGAGCATTTCCCAAGGGTAACAAGAGCACAGCGTGCACACGACCATGTTGTGGCGCTGCGGCGTGTTCTCGACCGCGACGAGATGGTCGCCGACCCGGCTGACATGTCCGAGTGCGCTGACGGCTTTGCTGGCGTCGTCCAGCAGGGCCTGTTTGAAGCCTGGATCGGTCCAGGCCTTGGCGACGACGCGCGCGCCGTTGTGCGGGCCGATCTTGGTCTCATAGGCCTGGATGATGGCATCGAGGGCCGCCGGCTCGACATAACCTTTTTCGGTCAGGATGGTCTCGAGCGCGCGCACGCGCAGCTCGGTCTCCGACAGTTCCGAATGGTCGTGATCGTGGTGGTGATGATCGTGGTCATGGTCGCTCATGGCGCCAAGATAGTCGCAAAATCCCGGCTATGTCGAGGCGGAGACTGATCACGTCTGGTCCAACGGGCGGACCAGACGTGATCCCCAGTCTATTTGCTTGAGCATGATCTTTCTCGGAAAGCCGGTTTCCACTTTTCCGGATCATGCTCTAGGTTTCCCCAATGGGGATCGGGGCAGGGCGCATCGGAATCGCAGCGGCAGCCGCCATTATGGCCGGATTTCCGGCCGAAGCCGCGCGCGCCGCCAACGGCGCCTATGCAGTCGACGCCGCCGATATTTCCGACCCCGGGTCCTGCAAGGTCGAGAGCTGGATGCAGGCCGCGACCAACACCGATTTCTCTGTTGTCGCCAATCCATCCTGCGTGGTCGATCCGTTCAAGCTCAAGCCGGTCGAGCTGAGCATGCTCAGCAATGAAGCCCGCAGCGGCGGCGACTGGAGCACGACGTTCGCACCGAAGGCCAAGATGAACCTGGTGCCGACAGGGGTTGGAAAACTCGGCTTCTCGTTCTCTGCCGGCGGTCAGTTCGATGCCTTGACCGGGCAAAGTCAGACAGTGTTTGCGACCATCCCGGCGACCTTCAGGCTTTCCGAAGTCACGCGCATCAACCTCAACGGCGGCTGGCTGTGGGACCGCACCGTCGACCGGCATTACTTCACCTACGGGCTCGGCTTCGACTGGAAATTGACCGACACCTTGCAGTGGACCATCGAGGCGTTTGGGCAGGTTGGACAGTCGGATGAACCGAGCATCGTGCGGCCGCGGTTTCAGACCGGCATGCGCTACCGGCCGAACGATATTTTCTCGATCGACCTTATCTATGGCCACAACATCATGGGAGAAGACGCCCACTGGATCACGCTCGGCACCACGATCCGTTTCCCGGTGCCAGGCAGCAAACCGGAGCATCACCGCACCGGTCATTTGTGAGCGCGAAAAAAATCAAGAAAAGCAAGGGCAGGGAGGTTTTGAGTTGACGGGCTTTGTGAAGATCGAGAAGGGCCTTGGGCCCGAGGGCCGCATCGCGGTGGTGCGGTTCGACCGCGGCGATGGCGTCAACGCGCTGTCGCCGGAGGCGCTGCGTCAGCTCACCGATGCCGCGCGCAGCTTTGAGGATGACAGCGACACCTCCGTCGTGGTGCTGACCGGCGGCGCCAAATCGTTCAGCGCCGGCTTCGACCTCAAAGACCCCGAAGGTCGCTCACGCCAGGGCATGGACCTCGGCACCTTGCGCCGGCATCTTAAGCTCGGACCGCGGCTGACGCGGGCATGGCAGGAGATGGAGCAAATCACCATCGGCGCCATCGAGGGTTTTTGCGTCGGCGGCGGCGTGGCGCTGGCGGTGGCGCTGGATTTTCGGGTCATGGCCCGTGACGCTCACATGCGTGTGCCCGAGATCGGGCTCGGCATGAACATGAGCTGGCAGAGCGTGCCGCGGATGCTGCATCTGATGGGACCGGCCCGCACCAAGCAGGCGGTGATCCTGGCCGACCAGCGCATCTCGGCCGCGGAAGCCTATGAATGGCGTCTGGTGGAAGAGGTCGCCGAACCCGGCAAGGCCTTCGATGCTGCGATGGCGCTCGCCGCCAAGGTCGCAGTGCAGCCGCCAATGTCGGTCGCGATGACCAAGCTGACGGTCAATCGTCTTGCGCATGCGCTCGACGATCTCGCCGCGCATATGGATATCGATCAGTTCGCGCTGGCGAGCATGTCGGAGGATCACAAGGAAGGCGTCGGGGCGTTCCTGGAACGGCGCAAGCCGACGTTCAGGGGGCGCTAGAGTAACGGGGCTGGCCTGGTGCGCCGGTTGCGCGCGCACCAGGTCATTATCCCGCCCTCACGCGCTCCGGGCAGCACGGATCATATGCGGCCCAGCAACTCTGTTGAGGCCGCCGGCTGGAGCCCCCAGATAGCGTACAGCCATTTCTGACATGCCGAGATCTTCGAGATCCCCGAATCCGAATCCACGGAGTTCGCGCTCGATCTCGGTGGGATCGAAATGGCTCAGCCAGGGCTCACCGATTTCAGCCGTGCGCGCGGCGAGCGCGAGGATGTCGTCGCGCCGCTCCGGCGGATAGTTCTCCAGCGGTTCGCTATAATCGAACACCACCTCGGATCCCCGGATGCCGGCAATGTAGCGCAAGGTAGCCGCGATGGCCGCCCGCCCAAGATAGGGGACGACGCCAAGCCAGATGAAGAAGGCGGGACGATCGGGCTCGAACCCGGCGTCACGCAGTCCTCGATCGAGATCATCGCTTTCGAAATCCGCCGCCACGAAGGTCAGCGATGCCGGAATGGCTAGTCCGACCTCTGACAAGCGCCTTCGTTTCCAGGCTTGGGTAGCGGCATGGTCGACCTCGAAAACCCGCAGCCCGAGTTCCGAATAGGGATTGCGCAGCGCAAATGTGTCGAAGCCGGCGCCGAGAACCACCGCTTGCCGCACGCCGCGCGAAACCGCCGCGCCAAGGCAATCCTCGGCAAAGCGGCTGCGTGCCGCCATGAAGATGCGTAGGCGTTGCTGTGCCGGTCCTGCGGATAATCCAGCGATGATGGCGTCGGCGTCGTCACCGAGAATGGTGCGGGCGAGGGGGTCGGAGAACACTTTGCCGCCCTCCAATATCTGATGTGCGGCCCGGTATCCTGCGGCGCCGGCGGCGGTTCGGCTCGGCTGTCGTTCGTTCATGGATTCACCTTTGCTTGGAGGACAGGCGACCTCGTTGCAGCGCGTGCGCCGGAATCGAACACGATCCCAGCGCGACAACGTCGCACTGCTCGGAAACGTCAGGATGGATGCGAGAACGGCTTGGTTGCGGGAAACTGGCGAAGCAAGGCCGAAAGAGCAACTCTTGATCGAAACTATGTTTTGTGTATATTACTTGAGCAAAGGGCAGCGCTGTTTTGGTAACGCGCACGCTGCAAATTCCCCGGTTTTTTGTATACATCCCCCCATCCGAGGCAGCTCGGCTCGCATGCGCGAGCCTGGCGAGGCCGGTTGATGATCATTGCGCCGTCGATGATCGCGCCTTAGATGATCGAGCGCGTCAGACGAGATGACCTGGAGGAGTGCCCAATGAAAACAGTCCAAGCGATGCTGGCGGAAGCCGAAGCCCAGGTGCCGCGGATCAGCCCGGAAGAGGCCAAGGGCCTGCTTGGGCGGACTGACGTGCTTTTTCTCGACGTTCGCGAACCGGCCGAGGTTGCGACCTCGGGAAAGGTTCCGGGCGCGCTCGCCGTACCGCGCGGGCTCGTTGAATTTCGCGCCGATCCGGCGTCGGCACTGCACGACGCGGCGTTCGACCGGGCCAAGACGGTCGTGGCCTATTGTGCCTCCGGCGGACGTTCGGCGCTGGTCGGCAAGACGCTCAAGGAAATGGGCTACGCCAACGTTCGCAATCTCGGCGGCTTCAAGGGCTGGCTCGATGCGGGCGGAGAGGTCGAAAAAGCCTGATCCGATTCGGCGTTGTCGCTGACGCCTGCGGTTCACGTCACCGGGGCAGGGTTGAACAGCACCAGATCGTTGTGCAGACCCCATTTGTCGGCCCAGACTTTTCTGCGGCCGCTGGCGACATCCAGGATCAGCTGAAACAGCTCCCAGCCGGCTTGCTCGATCGTGATCTCGCCGCTGGCGATGCGGCCGGCGTCGAAATCGATCAGGTCCGACCAGCGCCGGGCCAGTTCTGTTCGCGTCGAGACCTTGATCACGGGGGCTTCCGCGAGCCCGTAGGGCGTGCCGCGCCCGGTCGTGAACACCTGAAGGTTCATGCCGGCGGCGAGTTGTAGCGTGCCGCAGACGAAATCGCTGGCGGGTGTCGCCGCGAACCGCAGGCCCTTCTGGACGAGGATGGCTGAGCTCGCGGCGGCGAACTGAGCGGCTCGCCCAGACCCCAAGCCCCATATATCGAATTCGCATAAGGTATATTATGGAATATTTATATGTCTAATTAGATCAGTTATTTAGCCGGATTTCCTTCCAGGCCGGCTCAGTTTGGCCGTGGGTGCGCCGGATGCCGCTGCCGCACCTGTTGGAAGGCTCAACGCCTTGCGGCGCCTGCTGAACGCGCGGCGCGTCGTCGTGCGTCGCGTGGTCCAAAAGCCGATATTGCCGCCGCTTGCGTCGGCTGCAATAAGCGCGCGAGCGAGATCGCTGATGACCTGATGGCATCAGCTCCGTATAGGATTGGATCTCAAGAACAATAAGTCTCGAGGGAGAACCAGATGAGCTTTTCACGACGCACGCTTTTGAAGGCATCCGCTGCGTCAGCGGTTTTGGGCGGCATTGGCGCGCCGATGGTAGCGCGGGCCCAGACGGCCGAATTCACCTACAAGTACGCCAACAATCTGCCTGACGGCCACCCCATGAACGCACGGGCCAAGGAGATGGCGGCGGCGATCAAGGCCGAGACCAATGGCAAGGTCGACCTGCAGATCTTCCCGAACAACCAGCTTGGTTCCGACACCGATATGCTGAGCCAGATTCGCTCCGGCGGCGTCGAATTTTTCACGCTGTCGGGCCTGATCCTGGCGACCCTGGTGCCGGCGGCTTCAATCAGCGGCATCGGCTTCGCGTTCCCGAACTACGACACGGTCTGGAAGGCCATGGACGGCGGGCTGGGCGCCTATATCCGCGGCGAGATCTCCAAAGCGGGCCTCGTGGTCATGGACAAGATCTGGGACAACGGCTTCCGCCAGACCACGTCGTCGTCGAAGCCGATCAACGGCCCGGACGACTTCAAGGGCTTCAAGATACGCGTGCCGGTGTCGCCGCTGTGGACCTCGATGTTCAAGGCGTTCGATGCGGCCCCCGCCTCGATCAACTTCAGCGAAGTCTATTCGGCGCTGCAGACCAAGATCGTCGAAGGCCAGGAAAATCCGCTGGCGATCATCTCGACCGCCAAGCTGTACGAGGTACAGAAGTTCTGCTCCCTGACCAACCACATGTGGGATGGTTTCTGGTTCCTGGCCAATCGCCGCGCCTGGGAGAAGATGCCGGAGGACGTGCGCGCGATCGTCGCCAGGAATATCAATGCCGCCGGCGTCAAGGAGCGCGAGGACGTTGCCAAGCTGAATGCCGGTTTGCAGCAGGAACTCGCTGGCAAGGGCCTCACGTTCAACCAGCCCGTGGTGGCGCCGTTCCGCGACAAACTCCGTTCCGCCGGCTTCTACGCGGAATGGAAGGGCAAGTACGGCGACCAGGCCTGGGAGTTGCTCGAAAAGTCGGTCGGCAAGCTGTCCTGATAACGCGTTCGATAGCGTTTTCGAGCGAAGTGGGAACCGGTTCGCGTGAAGAAGACGCGTCAAAACAGGAAACTCTGGTGCAGGGGCCCGTCATGGCTCACGCCGAACTGATTGAAGAAGCCGTTGGCGGCGAGGTGGCAGAGGCCCCTCGCCGCCGCTCGCTTGCCGCATCGTTCGAACACGTGCTGGGAATGCTGGTCGAGATACCGGCGGCTATTCTCGTCGTCGCCGAAATCGTAATCCTGTTTGCCGGCGTGGTGGCGCGCTACGGGCTGCACCGGCCGCTGATCTGGTCGGACGAACTGGCTTCGATCCTGTTCCTGTGGCTGGCGATGCTGGGCGCCGCGGTCGCATTCCGCCGCGCCGAGCACATGCGGATGACCGCGATCGTCGCCAGCGCCCGGCCCGCGATGCGCGCTTATCTTGATCTGGTCGCTACATCAGCCGCGCTGGCGTTCCTGCTGATGATCGCCTGGCCGGCGTACGACTATGCCTACGAGGAAAGTTTCATCACCACGCCGGCGCTGCAGATTCCGAACGTCTGGCGCGCCGCGGCGCTGCCGGTCGGCACTGCGTTGATGGCGCTGTTTGCGTTCCTGCGGCTGGCACGTGCCGGCAACGTTCGCACGGTGCTCAGCGCGATCCTGTCGGTCGCACTTGTGATTGCGGTGTTCTGGCTGCTGAAGGGCTCGCTCAGACCGCTCGGCAATATCAACCTGATCATCTTCTTTGTCGGCGTCGCCGGCTTCTGCGTGTTTGCCGGCGTGCCGATCGCATTCGGGTTCGGTCTCGCGACCTATGGCTATCTGGCGCTGACCACAGGCACACCGCTGATGGTGCTGGTCGGCCGCATGGACGAAGGCATGAGTCACCTGATCCTGCTGTCGGTACCGCTGTTCGTGTTTTTGGGACTGCTGATCGAGATGACCGGCATGGCGCGCGCCATGGTGGCGTTCCTGGCGAGCCTGTTGGGACATGTCCGCGGCGGGCTGCACTACGTGCTGGTCGGTGCGATGTATCTGGTGTCGGGCATCTCGGGCTCGAAGGCCGCCGATATGGCCGCCGTGGCGCCGGTGCTGTTTCCGGAAATGAAGGCGCGCGGCGCCAAGCCGGGCGATCTGGTCGCCCTCCTCGCTGCGACCGGCGCGCAGACCGAAACCATTCCGCCCAGCCTGGTGCTGATCACCATCGGCTCGGTCACCGGCGTGTCGATCGCAGCCCTGTTCACCGGCGGACTGCTGCCTGGCGTGGTGCTGGCGATCACGCTGTCGGCGCTGGTGTGGTGGCGCTATCGCAGTGAGGATTTGCAGCATGTCACAAGGGCCAGCGGCAGCGAGATCGTCCGCGCGTTCGTCATCGCCCTGCCCGCCATCGCGCTGCCCTTCGTGATCCGCTACGCCGTGGTCGAGGGTATTGCGACCGCCACTGAAGTCTCCACCATCGGCATCGTCTATGCCTTCATCGTCGGCTTCCTGATCTACGGCCTTTTGATCTACCGCAAGTTCGACTGGCGGCGGATCGTGCCAATGTTGGTCGAGACCGCGTGCCTGTCGGGCGCGATCCTGTTGATTATCGGCTGCGCCACCGGCATGGCCTGGGGCCTTACGCAATCCGGCTTCTCGCGGGCGCTGGCAGCCGCCATGACCGGCCTGCCCGGTGGTTCGGCGACCTTCATCGCGGTGTCGATCGTGGCGTTCACGATCCTCGGCAGCGTGCTGGAGGGCATTCCGGCGATCGTGCTGTTCGGGCCGTTGCTGTTTCCGATCGCGCGCGCGGTGGGCGTGCACGAGGTGCATTATGCGATGATCATCATCCTCGCGATGGGGATCGGGCTGTTCGCGCCGCCGTTCGGCGTCGGCTATTATGCGGCCTGCGCCATCGGACGGGTCGATCCGGCCGAGGGCATCCGGCCGATCTGGGGCTACCTGCTGGCGCTGATGATTGGTCTCGTCGTCGTCGCGATCTTCCCGTGGATATCGATCGGATTCCTGTAAGTTCACTTTCGCAAATGGGACAAAGCCGATGAGCGCAGCCCAGAACCAGTACACCACCGGATTGGACAAGACGCCGGCAAACTACGTGCCGCTGACGCCGCTGAGTTTTCTCGCTCGGTCGGCCGCTGTCTATCCCGACCACGTCAGCACGGTCTATGAAGGCCGCAGCTTCACCTGGGCGCAAACCTATGAGCGCTGCCGGCGCTTTGCGTCCTGGCTCGCCGGCCGCGGCATTGGCCATGGCGACACGGTAGCGGCGATGCTGCCGAACATCCCGGCCATGAACGAGCTGCATTTCGCGGTGCCGATGGCCGGCGCGGTGCTGAACGCGCTCAACATCCGGCTCGATGCCGCCTCGATCGCGTTCCAGCTCGACCATGGCGGCGCCAAAATCATCATGGTCGATCCGGAATTCTCCGGCGTGATCGCGGAAGCGCTGACGCTGATGAAAGGCGCCAAGCCTTTTGTGGTCGACGTCGACGACGCCGCGTTTGCCGGCGGCAAGCGCATCGGTGAACTCGAATACGAGGCGGCGGTAGCCCAGGGCGATCCTGCCTTCATGGCGCGGCCGCCTGGCGACGAGTGGGACGCGATCGCGCTGAGCTACACCTCGGGCACCACGGGCAACCCCAAAGGCGTCGTGACCCATCACCGCGGCGCGTATCTCAACGCCGTCAGCAATATTCTGGCCGGCAATCTCGGCCAGCATCCGGTGTACCTGTGGACGCTGCCGATGTTCCACTGCAACGGCTGGTGCTTCCCGTGGACGATCGCGGCCTCGGCCGGCATCAATGTCTGCCTGCGCAAGGTCGATCCGGCGAAGATCTTCGAACTGATCCCGCAGCATGGCGTTACCCACATGTGCGGCGCGCCGATCGTCTACAACACGCTGATCAATGCGCCGAGTGCGCCCAAATCCTGGAGCTTGGAGGGCAAGACCGCGCGTTCCGTGGTCGGATTGATCGCGGGCGCCGCTCCTCCAGTCGCCGTGCTCGAAGGCGCCGAGAACATCGGCATCAAGATCACACATGTCTACGGACTGACCGAGGTCTACGGCCCCGCCTCCGTCTGCGCCGAGCAGCCGGGCTGGGACGACCTGCCCGCCGAACAGCGCGCCCAGCTCAAGCGCCGGCAGGGCGTGCCCTACCCGCTGCAGGAAGGCGTCACCGTGCTCGATCCCGAAACCATGCGCGAAGTGCCGCGCGACGGCGAGACCATCGGTGAGGTCATGTTCCGCGGCAACATCGTGATGAAGGGTTATCTGAAGAACGACAAGGCGACCAAGGAGGCCTTCGCCGGCGGCTGGTTTCACACCGGCGATCTCGGCGTGCTCGATGCGGCCGGCTATGTCATCATCAAGGACCGCTCCAAGGACATCATCATATCCGGCGGAGAGAACATCTCCTCCGTTGAGGTCGAGGACATCCTCTACAAGCACCCGGCGGTGCTGTTCGCCGCCGTGGTCGCCAAACCGGATTCGAAATGGGGCGAAGTGCCCTGCGCCTTCGTCGAGCTGAAGGACGGCGCCAAGGCGACGGAAGCCGAGATCATCGCGTTCTGCCGCAGCCACATGTCCGGCTTCAAGACGCCGAAGGCGGTGGTGTTCGGATCGATTCCGAAGACGTCGACGGGAAAAATTCAAAAGTTCATTCTGCGCGATCAGGCTGGTTCGGTGAAGGCGATTTCGGCCTGACCGTCATTCCGGGGCGATGCGAAGCATCGAAGCCGGAATCTCGAGATGCCGGGTCTGGTCCTTGCGGACCATCCCGGAATGACAGCGATTGTCGTCAGCCATCCCTCGCCACCGGCGGATAATACTGCGGCGCCTCGGTGCGGTGGTACATGCCGTAGTCGCGCATGACTTCGACGATGCGGAAATATTCCGTCGTTGAATCCATCAGCAGACGGCGGCCAAGTTCAACGCCGGATGGTTGATCCGGCACATCGATCAGATGCGCGAAATAACCGTCGCGATAGACGCTTTTGAAGGAGTCCCGTTTCCATTCGGTCGCCACCGGCAATTCGGCACGCTTCGATTCCGCCACCAGCACGAAGGTCGATGGACGCCGGGCCGGGTCGTTGTACGGCGTACGCCGCTCCGGCTGCCAGACCGGCTGTCCCGGCCGTTCCTCGAGGATCACCTGGGCGATGCGAATGCGATAGTCGGAAAACACTTTTTCGCGGCCGATGGTCTGGACCTCGTGATGATAGCCATGAACCCGCCATGCCGTCATCGCGCCCTCGTCCTGCCAGATCTGGTAGGACAGCAGCAGGTTCTCGCGGGTCAGGCTGCTGAACCGGTCGATGAAGAGGCAACCGCCCATGGCCGTGAGATCAGGCTTCAGCGAGGCTGCGAGGTCGAGATATTGATCCCGATGGCCCGGTCGGGTCTGGACTTCAAAGAACAGCGCGATCATCGAAGCCTCCTCTGTCTACTCAGTCCGTACGCTCCAGCGTCAAACGCATCCCGTCGTAAGCCGGGATCACGCCCACCGGCAGGCTTTGCCGCAGCACCTCGTAATCGAGGTCGGAATGCATGTTGGTGATCACGGCGCGGCGCGGCTTGAAGCGTTCGATCCAGCCAAGCGCGTCGCTGAGGCTGAAATGGCTGGGATGGCCGGCATAGCGCAGCCCGTCGATGATCCAGAGTTCGAGATTTTCGAGGCTCGGCCAGCTTTTTGCCGGGATGTCGCTGACATCGGGGGTGTAGGCGGCATCGCCAATGCGATAGCCCAGCGCCTGGGTGTTGCCGTGCTGCAGGATGAAGGCGGACAGCGTCACCGGCCCGCCCTTCCCGTCGATGCTGCGGCTCTCGCCGGCCTCGATCGAATGCTGATCGAGGATTGGCGGATAGTCGCTGCCCTCTGGCGAGATGAAGCAGTAGGTGAACCGCGACATGAGATCCTTCGCGGTCGACTGGTTGAGATAGACCGGAATCCGCCGGCGCTGGTGCAGCACCACCGAACGCAGGTCGTCGATGCCGTGGGTCTGGTCGGCGTGTTCGTGGGTCAGGAATACGGCGTCGATGTGATCGACATTGGCGTCGATCAATTGCTCGCGCAGGTCGGGCGAGGTGTCGATCACGATCCGCGTCGTGCCCTGCTCCGACGTCCGCTCGGCCATCAGGGAACAGCGGCGGCGGCGGTTTTTGGGATTGGTGGGATCGCAGGCGCCCCAGCCGAGCGCCGGACGCGGCACGCCGGCCGACGATCCGCAGCCCAAAATGGTCAGGGTCAGCGTCATGAGGTGGCCTTCGGCGCGGGCACTTTGGAGAACAGGCGGAAGAAGTTTTCGCTGGTCTGCCGCGAAATCTCCTCCAGCGAGACGCCGCGCGTCTCCGCGAGCACCTTCGCCACTTCAACCACGTAGGACGGCTCGTTGCGTTTGCCGCGAAATTTTCCGGGCGCCAGATACGGCGAGTCGGTTTCGACCATGATCCGATCGGCCGGCAGTTCAGCTGCGAGTGCGCGCAATTCCTCGGACTTCTTGAAGGTCAGGATGCCCGTGAACGAAATCGACAGGCCCAACGCGATCGCCTTCATCGCCAGTTCGCGCCCGCCGGTGTAGCAATGCAGCACGGCCTTGAACGGCCCCTTGGCGATCTCCTCTTCCAGGATTCGCCCGCACGCCTCGTCCGCTTCGCGGGTGTGGATCACCAGCGGCAAGCCGGTGGCGCGGGCAGCCTCGATATGCGCGCGAAAACCGCGTTCCTGCGCTTCGCTCGATCCGTGCTCGTAAAAATTATCCAGCCCCGCCTCACCGAGCGCCACGACCTTCGGATGCTTCGTCAACTCGATCAGTTCGCTCGCGGGAATGCCGTCCTCCTCATCGGCGTTATGCGGATGGGTGCCGACCGAGCAATAGACGTTCGGGAAACGCTCGGCGATGGCGATGAGCCCAGCAAGACGTTTGACCCGGGTCGAGATGGTGACGATGCGGCCGATGCCGGCGGTCTCGGCGCGCGCAACGATGGCGTCGAGGTCCTCGGCGAAATCCGGAAAGTCGAGATGGCAGTGGCTGTCGACGAGCATTCGGCCGCTCAATCTGCCTTAATATCGACTTTGGGCTCGACATAGCGCGGAAACACCCCGACCGGCGCCGGCAACGCCGTGCCCGCCTTGATCCGCGTGCCCAGCGCCTTGAAGACCCGTGCATCATTGGGAATGCCAAGGCTATCGAGCAGCTTTGCCGACGCATCCGGCATCACCGGCTGGGTCAGGATCGCGACCTGGCGCACCACTTCGGCGGTCACATACAGCACGGTCTTCTGCCGCGCCGGATCTGTCTTGGCCAGCGCCCACGGCGCCTCGCCCGCGAAATAGCGGTTGGCTTCCGCGACCACGGCCCACACGGCGTTGAGCCATTGATGGATCTGCTGGGTCGCCATCGCGGTCCGCGACGCCGCCAGCATGCTATCGGCTTCGGCCAGGATCGCCTTGTCATTGTCGGTGAACTCGCCGGGCTCCGGCAGCACGCCTTCCAGTTGCTTTGCGATCATCGACAGTGAACGCTGCGCCAGGTTGCCGAGATCGTTGGCGAGATCGGCATTGATGCGCGCGACGATGGCTTCGTGGTTGTAGTTGCCGTCCTGTCCGAACGGCACCTCGCGCAGGAAGAAATAGCGCATCTGGTCGACGCCGTACTGGTCGGCCAGATTGAAGGGGTCGACGACGTTGCCGACCGACTTCGACATCTTCTCGCCCCTGTTGAACAGGAAGCCGTGCGCAAACACCCGCTTCTGCACGGGAATGCCCGCCGACATCAGGAACGCCGGCCAGTACACCGCATGGAAGCGGATGATGTCCTTGCCGATGATATGCACGTCCGCCGGCCAGTAGCGCCAGTTCGGATCGACTTCGTCGGGAAAGCCGACGCCGGTGATGTAGTTGGTCAGCGCATCGACCCAGACATACATCACGTGCTCGGGGTCGTTGGGCACCTTGACGCCCCAGTCGAACGTGGTGCGCGACACCGACAGGTCCTTCAATCCGCCTTTGACAAAGCTGATGACCTCGTTGCGGCGTGAATCCGGGCCGATAAAATCGGGCTGGCTTTCATACAGCGCCAGCAGCTTGTCCTGATAGGCGGACAGCTTGAAGAAGTAGCTCTTCTCCTCGACCCACTCCACCGGCGAGCCCTGCGGCCCGCGGCGCACGTTATCCTCGCCGACGATGGTTTCGTCTGCGGCGTAATACGCTTCGTCGCGCACCGAGTACCAGCCGGAATAGGCGTCGATATAGATGTCGCCGTTCTGCTGCATCCGGTTCCAGACCTGCTGCACCGAACGATGATGCGCGGGCTCGGTGGTGCGGATAAAGCGGTCGAACGATACGTTGAGGCGCTCGTCCATGTCACGGAACCGGCCGGCGTTGCGGGTGGCGAGTTCGGCCGCGGTCATGCCTTCGGCCGCGGCGGTCTGGATCATCTTCTGGCCGTGCTCGTCGGTGCCGGTCAGGAAGAACACGTCCTTGCCGTCGAGCCGCTGAAACCGCGCCAGCGCGTCGGTCGCAATCGCCTCGTAGGCGTGGCCGATATGCGGCTGTCCGTTCGGATAGGCGATCGCGGTGGTGATGAAATAGGTGTTGCG
This sequence comes from Hyphomicrobiales bacterium, assembly GCA_038244925.1. Lineage (GTDB taxonomy): Bacteria > Pseudomonadota > Alphaproteobacteria > Rhizobiales > Xanthobacteraceae > Bradyrhizobium. Next base: position 31,418 of record JBBRSX010000007.1, read on the forward strand.
CTCGGCTGCGGCCACAGGCGCCGGCGCGGCCTTCACCGGCCGCGGCGCAACAGCCTTCGGCGCTTTGGGTTTCGCAGGCTTGGGCTTTGGGGTCTCGACAGCGACCGGCGTCGCTGCGGCGACGGCCTTCTTGGCTACCGTCTTCTTTGCGGCCTTCTTCGCCGGCTTCTTCGCAATCTTTTTGGCAACTTTCTTCGCAGTCTTCTTGGCGGCTTTCTTCGCAACTTTTTTGGAAGCCTTCTTGGCAACCTTCTTCGCCGACTTGCCGGCCTTCTTCACGCCGCGCTTGCTCTTCGCCGCGCGCTTTTTTTCCGCCGCTTTCTTGCTGGCGCTCACGGCTGCGGCCTTGCGAACCATCTTCGCCTTGCGTTTTTTGGAAGCTTTCTTCTTGGACGTCGCCACGGCGAATTTCCTTAAATGTCATTCAAACGAGATGATCTGGATGGAGGCCCGGCGGAGCGTTACCGCGTCGCTTCCGCGAGCATTCCGAACACCGAGAAAACCAGTGGTTTTCGTTCCAGATTGTACGATTCGGTGTCGCGCGCGGCGCGGACGATCTTTTCCCATACCTCCGCCAGCCGTGCAAGGCGCGGCAGGTTGGCGTTGGCGTCGCCGGCACGCAGCTTTTCGCCGATCCAGCGGTCAATGCCGTCGATGAAGGCGGCCAGCGCCACGCGGTCGCTCGTGCCGAGCGCATCGCCCAGCGCATGGAGTTCGCGCGGATCGACCGTTGGCAGGGTCGCCAGCAGCGCCGCGGTGCGCTGCTGCAGTTTGAGCGCATCGCCGCCGAGCAGCGTCAGCGTGCGCGAGACAGAACCCTCGGACGCCTCCGCGGCCTCGGTGAGCGCCGGATCGCTGGCGTCCTTGCCCGTGGCCAGCGCCGCGGCGCGGATCACGTCTTCGGTCGAGAGCGGCCGCAGCGGCAATTTGCGGCAGCGGGACAGGATCGTTGGCAACGCCCGCGCCGGCGAATGGCTGACGAGGAGAAACAGCGAGCGCTGCGGCGGCTCCTCCAAAATCTTCAGCAGCGCGTTGGCCGCGTTCGGATTGAGTTCGTCGACGGTATCGACAATGCAGACCCGCCAGCCGTCGACCGCCGCGGTCGAGCCGAAGAACGAAATCGTTTCGCGCGTCTCGTCGACCGTGATCACGGTGCGCAGCACGCCGCGGTCGTTGAGGCCGCGTTCCAGCACCAGCAGCCCGCCATGGGCCGCGGCCGTGATCTGGCGCGCGACATGATCGGACGGGTCCACAGCGAGCGTCTCGGCACGCTGCACCGAGGACGCGAGCGGATTGGCGTTGGCGAGCACGAAACGCGCCATGCGATAGGCCAGCGTCGCCTTGCCGATGCCCTGCGGGCCGCCGATCAGCCAGGCATGCGGAATTTTGCCGCTGCGATAGGCGTTGAGCAGCGCTGCTTCCGCCTCCCGATGGCCGAACAGCTCCGACGTTTCGCGCGGATGCCGGACGGCGATCTCCTCGGTCTTGCGGGCGCTCATGCGGTGCTCGCAGCTGCGGGAATGGTGAACAGATGATCGCGCAGCGCCTTCCATATCTGGGCCGCAACGGTGTCGGCATCGGCGTCGGCATCGATCAGCACGCAGCGCTCGGGGTCTTCGGCCGCGATCTGCTTGTAGGCTTCGCGCAAGTCCCGATGAAACTGGACGTCTTCAGCCTCGAAGCGATCAGGCACGCCCTTGCCGCGACGTACGGCAGCGCGCTGCATCCCGATTTCCACCGGGATATCCAGAATGATGGTCAGGTCCGGCTTGAGATCGCCGATGGTCACCCGCTGCATGGCGTTGAGCACGCCCGGCGATACCTGCCCCAGCCTGCCCTGATAGGCGCGGGTCGAGTCGAAGAAGCGGTCGCACAGTACCCAGGTCCCCTGGTTCAGCGCGGGCTGAATCACGGTGCGGACATGGTCGTCGCGGGCTGCCGCAAACAACAACGTCTCCGCGTCGGGCCCCAGCAACTTGCCCATGCCTGATAGCACCAGATGCCGGATGATCTCCGCCCCCGGCGATCCGCCGGGCTCGCGGGTGACGATGGTACGCAGCTTTGCGGTGGCGAGGCGTTCGGCAAGCTTCTTGATCTGCGTCGACTTGCCGGAGCCCTCGCCGCCCTCAAACGAAATGAATTTCCCGCGTCCCGAAGGCCGGTTCACCGCTGCTTCGGCCATGCTCAAAGCTTCTCCGCGCTCGCGCGGAACATGCCGATCACAAGCTCGCTGGCGCCGTCGATCGCCCGGCGCATGGTAGAGCCGGTGCCGACCGCCTCCGCGGCATAGACCGGCGCTTCCATCGCGACATTGGTGCCGCGCCAGACCCGGACGATGCCGACCGGCTGGCCGGGCTGCACCGGGGCTCGCACTGGACCGCTATAGACGACGCGCGCGATCAGTTTTTCGCTGCCGTTCTTCGGCACCATCACCTTGATCGGCTGCGGGCTTGCGAGCTTCACCGAACGGCTGTCGCCGCCGAACACCTTGGCGTAGCCGACCGGCTGATCGGCCGCGAACAAAGTGCGGGTTTCGAAATTGCGAAACCCCCATTCCAGCATCTTCTTGGCTTCAGACGCGCGATCGTCGGGATCCTCGAGGCCGTTGATGACGACGATCAGCCGCGTGTCGTTCTGCACGGCGGAGCCGACCATGCCGTAGCCGCCCTCCTTGGTGTAGCCGGTCTTCAAGCCATCGGCGCCGGTGAGCGAGTTCAGCAGCGGATTGCGGTTCTGCTGCCGGATCTTGTTCCAGGTGAACTCTTTCTCGCCGAACAATTTGTACATGTCGGGATAGGTCTTGATCAAGTAACGCGCCAGCACCGACAATTCCCGCACCGTCATCTTGTTGGCGGGATCAGGCAGCCCGTTGGAATTGCCGAAGGTCGACCTGGTCAGGCCGAGTTCGCGGGCGCGCTTGGTCATGAAGTCGGCGGCGAAGACGCGTTCGTTGCCGGCCATGCCTTCGGCCAGCGCGATGCAGGCGTCATTGCCGCTCTGGATCAGCGCGCCGTGCAGGAGGTCGTCGACCGACACCTTGCTGTTGAGGATCGCAAACATGGTCGAGCCGCCGGCCGGCGCGCCGCCCCTGCGCCAGGCGTTCTCGCTGATCCGGTATTCGTCGGTCAGTTTGACGTCGCCCTTCTTGATGGCGTTGAACACCACCTCGGCCGTCATCAGCTTCATCATGCTGGACGGCGCCCGCAACTCGTCGGCGTTTTTCTCGAACAGCACGCTGCCGCTGGTACCCTCGATCAGGATTGCGGTCGGCGCATCGCCGTCAAAGCCGTTTTCGACTTCCTTCTTGGCACCCTGCACGCTGTTGTTGGCGGCGTAGACGATCCCGCCCCAGCCGACGGCGAGCGCAAGGACGGCCGCCGCAAGGCCGCGCCACGGGAAAGCAGCCGCGGTGTCGGGGTTGCGGGAAACGGAGGTCTCGAATGCCATCGGCAATGTCCTGAATCCGTGCGTTCTAACAGTTGGAAGTAGCGCAAACAACACAGGTTTTCGGACTTGAGGCCTTGTCCTGAGATTGCAGCGCCGCTTCAACGTCCGTATCCTGCCGATACTGCAATTTCCCGACAAGAAACCAAAAACAGGGCGGAAACGCGATGCCATCCACACGCAGCATTTCCGCCAACGGTAGCGAGCTGTTTTTGCGCGAACAGGGCCAGGGTCCGCTGGTCGTGCTCTGCCATGGCTGGCCCGAACTGTCCTATTCATGGCGGCAACAGATATCAGCGATCGCGGATGCCGGCTTTCATGTCGTGGCGCCCGACGTGCGCGGCTATGGCCGGAGCAGCGCGCCTGCCGACGTGAATGCCTACAGCATCTTCGACACCGTCGGCGACATGGTCGGACTGGTGACGGCACTGGGCGAACAGCAGGCTGTCATCGTCGGCCACGACTGGGGCGCGCCGGTGGCCTGGCATGCGGCGATGTTCCGGCCGGACATGTTCACCAAAGTCGCGGGCCTCAGCGTTCCCCCGCCCTTTCGGGGTCGCGCCCGGCCGCTCGACAGCCTGCGGGCTGGCGGCGTCGACAATTTCTACTGGCAGTATTTTCAGACCCAAGGCGTAGCCGAGGCCGAGTTCGAGCGTGATGTCCCCGCCACCATGCGCAAAATCCTCGGCCGCGGTGTCTCCGATCCCGACGCGCTCTTCGTTACCGAGGGCAAGGGCTTTCTCGGCAACATCCCTCCGGTCCTGGACCTGCCCGACTGGCTCAGCGAGGCCGACATCGCCACCTTCGCGGAGGCCTACCAGCAGTCCGGCTTCCGCGGCGGGCTGAACTGGTACCGCAACCTCGACCGCAATTGGGACCTGACCGCCCCCTGGCAGGGCGCGCAGATCCATCAGCCGTCACTGTTCATCGCGGGGTCGAGGGATTCGGTCGTCACCGGCCTGATCGGCGCCAAGCGCGTCAACGAACTGGAACGGGTGCTGCCGAACCTGCGGCAGAAGCTGATCATCGATGGCGCCGGCCACTGGGTGCAGCAGGAACGCCCGGACGAGGTCAACGCCGCCTTGATTGCCTTCTTGAAAACAGTCTAATTCTGACGCGTTTCTTAACGCGAACCGGAATCCACTTCGCTCGAAAACGCTATTAGTACAGCCCGCGCCCGCTGAGCACTTCGCTCGGGCCGCGCGGATCGATCGGCAGGTAGGCCGATCTCTGGGCGGCGTAGTTCCCATCCGTGTCGTAGGAGACGGCGCGCTTATTGTCGTAAGTCCGGCCGCGCGAACGGCTGGAGGCCGACATTTCCGAGGTGGCGTTGAGCGAGGCATAGTCGCCCGACGTGTTGCCGAGGCTGTAGGGGCGACCTTCCGGCATTGGAACCTCGCCCCGGATGCGGCCCGCGGACGACGGAATTTCAGGAACGAACGGCCGGGCCGATGCGATCCGGACCGTGGACGGCGACGGCGCAGGAGCGCCGGTCCGCAAGGTCGCCATCAGCTGGCGGTCGTCGGAGCCTTCCAGCGGCGCCCTTCCGACATATTCAACCCGAACCTTGGCGACACCATTACCTTTGAAATCAAGCAGTTCAGCCGCTTTGTTCGAGACGTCGATGAGGCGGTTACCGTGGTACGGGCCGCGGTCGTTGATCCGAACGATCAGCGACTTGCCGTTGCCGAGGTTGGTGACCCGGGCATAGCTCGGCAGCGGCAGGGTCGGATGGGCTGCGGTCAGCGAGGTCATATCGAAGACTTCGCCGTTGGCGGTCTGCCGGCCGTGGAAATCATCGCCATACCAGGAGGCCATACCCTCGGCGCGGTAATTGGTATCCTCTTCCGGGACGTAAACCTGGCCGCCGACCGTATAGGGCTTGCCGACGCGATAGGTGCCGCCGCCCTTCGGCACGGGGTCGCCCAGCGCCACCACGCGGGGGCTCGAGGACACGCCGTATTTGGGATCGACGCGGCTGGCGAATTTGCCCGACGAGGCGCAGTTGGCGAGGACGAGGCAGGCTGCGACCGCGGCCGCGCCGCGCGCCAGGATTCGTCCCGAGACACGTGCCGGGACAACCGATTTTGACCGCCGAATCCCCATTCGCCCCAAAGACCATTCCAGCGGCCGCACGCCTGCTCTGAGGCAGTCACGGCCTTGAATCACGATACGGCCCACCTCCGCATCAAGTCACAAAGATATCGCAACCGGAACGCGGCGGAAATGGGGTCAGCGCCAGCATGGTGAATCAATGGTTGCGGTATGCCCCCGTCGATTTACGGGTGTTATCGGCCGCAAAAGCTGGTCCTCTCGCGCCTGCCCTGTCCCGCTTTCAGACAACCTGTTGCATCAAATCATCACTCGGAGTCGATCTGGATTCCGGCAAATGAATCTTTTTGACTGTGCAACGGCGCAGTCGTTCTGTGATTGCAGGGGCGCAAAAGGACTTTTGCGATGATTGAGACACTGACAGCGGTTATGGGCCTGGTGAGCGCCGGGATTTTTATTGCCCACGCATTTGACGGTTTTCGTTCCAGAGCTTGAGACTTGAGGCCTGATTTTCAGGCCGATTGAGGCTGGGTGAATTGCGTGAGCAAACGCCTCACCCCGCCGGCCGATGATTCGGAAAGCTTTAATCAATTCGGACGAGCATCGTGAGCGTGAGGTGTACCATGCGCAACCACGACTATGTCTCCAACGGATTTTTGGCTTTGACCACCGCCAGCCTCGTGTTGCTGTGTTCCAGTCTGCTGGCTTTCGCGTTCGGTTAGACCCGCCGGTGCGGCACGTCGAGCGGGTCGTTAAAATTCTTCGCAATCAGCCAACCGGGGAGCAACCGTGCCGCTAGATGCACGGCGGCCTTAAACCCGGTTTTTATCGCGCGTGGCGCACCCTCTTTTTCAAAAGAGGGGAGCTTGCGTACCAATGCCCATTTTCAGATATTTTTCGGTCGTCGGATCGGCGTTGCTGGTCTTGCTGTTTGTCTGCGACGCCTACTTCGGCGACGCGAGCGGTTCGCGGTTCAACGAGTCGATGTTCGAAAGCGCCACCTACGCACCCCGTGCGGAGGCAATCGTGGCCAAAGCGGAGATCCGCTTTTCGCGTGGCGCCTCTGCTGCCGATCGCGTCAAGGAAGTCTTCGCCCAATTCGTTCCCAACGAAGGCCGCCGCGGCAAGCGCTACTCCTCGATCGGGACCGTCATTCGGTAGCTGTAAGCTGCGGTCTTCGCACGATTCGGGGTGACCGTGGCCCGCGAGCGGAATTCGGTTGTCGCGGACCGACACGTGCGGCGAGCATATGGACGGGCCAGGTGGCGCGAATCGTAGGCCCCGCGGGATGAGCTCGGACAGCAATTAGCTCTTTCGCCTTCCCCGTCACTTTGCTAACTGCTTGATTTCCAAAGACGGAAGGGTGGCCGAGTGGTTTAAGGCACCGGTCTTGAAATTCTATCGCGCCCGTCTCCTCTGGAACCCTCTCGTCTCAGATCACCCTCGATCTCTATTCCCACGTGATCGGCACCCTGCAAGAGGACGCGGCCTCGCGGCTCGACTTGGCGTTTGCCCCTGCTATAAGGCGCCTGTCATTGGCATCTGGGAAAACTCAGTAGCAATTTCAGTAGCAACAGGCGTTTCGCCCATTCATCTGAAATCGATTTCTAGATTTTTATCAATGACTTGGAAGGGTGTCCGAGTGGTTTAAGGAACCGGTCTTGAAAACCGGCGTGCCTGCAAGGGCACCGTGGGTTCGAATCCCACCCCTTCCGCCACTGGACTCGAACGCCGTCAGTAACCGATCTTACGCCGGAAATGGCGGCGAGCTTTCTGAGCAAATCGCTTTTCGATCCCATGATGCGGACCTCGCTGTCGGCGACCTCGACCGTCGGGAAGGACGCAGATGGTCGCGGCGATAGCCTCCGCCTTGCTATACGCATCCGCTGGCGGGCCGTCGCGGCCAATTTGGCGAACCTGGGCCACCAACTAAGGCGACCCTATTGCATCGCTATTAGCGCCAAGATCGCCGCAGCGGGGATAGCGGAACAGCTCAGGAAGAGCACAATGTTTGTCCCCTTCCATGCAGCCAAGCGGGCTCTGAAATTGAACGTCCAAATACTGTAGCCGGCTGCGCGCAGTTGCCTGGCGACCTGAACGTTGCTCCACGTTGCAACGCACACAGCGGACAGGGCGACGACCCAGCAAATACTGTTCACGAAGGCACTCAAGCGGTCACGTCGTCCCCCACTCGGATGGGGACCATCCGTCAGATTCTCACTACTGGCGCCAACCGAAGCTTTGCAGGAGCGACGGCGCCTGGGCATTTTGCACAGACTGGTCCTGTGCTCGTGGATCTTGTACGGGCGCGACCTGTGCCCGTGCATTTTGCTCCCGCCGGACGTGTGCGCGGGGATGTCGCTCGGGTCGGACCTCTGCCCGCGCATTTTGTACCGGCCGCATCCTTCGGTGCCTTTGGATGTGCCGGACAGGTGCTCGGGCATCTTCAACAACCTGTGCTCGGTCGTCTTGCCCGTCCTGCACGGGCTGCACCGGCTGTACTGGCACGACCGGTGCCCGTGTATCTTCCTCGGCCTTCCAGGTCTGGAATTGCCTCAACAAGTCTTCAGCTGGTGGCTCACTGCTTTCGGCCGCAATCTGATTGGCAGGTTCAACAGGGGCAGCAATTTTCTCACGCGTCGGGGCGTCCGTTGCAGTCGGCTGCAACGCCTGAGCGGTCGATTGAATTGCTGGCGTCGATTGATCGGTGCCAGGCTGCAACGCCGATGTGTCGACCAGCGAGGCCATGATGTTCGCAAACGGCACGGCTGGATTTCCCGCCGATAGAATGGCGACACCGATCGCTGCAGCCGTTACAACCAAGACACCCGTCTTGAGGATTCGCGACGAGATAACCGCTCTGTCCCGAGCTTTTCCGATATCCGGCTGCTCGGGTTCTTCGCCATGTTCGGCGAGAAAGACAGGCAAAGGATAGTCCGGTGTAAAACCGTCTTTCGTCGGCATTGGGGGATGCCTCCTCTTATTGTTCCTGTCGACCAGTACCCTGTTATCGAGGCCTAAAAAGCGACAGTCACCGCCACGACTTGGGAGAAATCGTGGTTTCACTGGGCCGGGGGAACCGCGCGGTTCGCCTTGTCGATATCCTTCGCTGACGGGAAAGGCCAAGAAATGATCAATCTGCGCCTTGCTGTTCCAGCAGCTGCTTTGCTGCCCCACCGGCGCTCGTCGAAGCTGAACCGACGTCCGGCCCACGATGTCCACTTTGGCAGGCCGTCCGGATGCTGAGACCTCGTCGGATCTTGATCAGCACGAAAAACCTTATTGACAACGGCCGACAGCCGCAAGGATCCGCACTGGGGTCAGCGGAACTCCCTTCGCTCTCCGGCTGGATGCGCGAACCGCCACAGGCGGCGACGCTTAGAATAGCGGATTTCCAGTTCGAGGGTTTGCCGTGGGCAGGTCGCTGAAGCGGCTTCGCTCCGATTCGAGAGCCTTGATTTCAAGAGCCTTGATTTCAAGAGCCTTGGCCTTGGCCATTCCATCTGCCGTATTTTGCAGCGGTGACTCTATTTGTTGAATTTGTCCTACTACTACCGGAGTTTCGACGTGCTTGTTCTCGCAGCCCGTAAGCAACAAAATGGTAAAAAATGAAATTCTGAATATCGTCACCGGTCGTTATCTTTCTCTATGCGCCCCTCCAAGCATGCAACATGCACGTTGTCGGGCGGTAAGACTTTTAGAGAGCGACGATTTATCCTTGAGATCTGCTTGAGAAAGCCAGGCAGCCCGGCTTGTCGAACTGGAGGTGACGGGGAATAAGCCCCGACGGGCACGCCACCTGAACCCTGCGACAAATTAACCCGACGGGCAAAATTCCGATTTCCTCGTCCGGTCAAATCACGGGTCTAATTCCGCCCGCCTCACCCGATGGAGGGGCGGCTCTCGCGATCGTCACGACGTGCGGTGGGATGCGATGGACGCTGAGGTCGCGACTGACGAGCGCGGCAGATGCGTACGGCGAAATCGTGAGGGTCCGACGCCCCGGTGCTGGCGTCAAGTTGGCGGAAGCGAAAGCTTCCAATGGCGATGGTGGCAACAAAGCCGGTCACCAGGACGACCACGTATAAATCGTAAAGCCATTGCGCAGGAAAGGCCGGTGCCCTCCGTCAAACCTGTATGCTCGTGTGCGCACTACGATGCATCTATTGCACACGGGACCGCGGGTGCGGCGCGCACCCGGTCTTCCCTGCGACCTCTTTCTCTTGGAGGGCCAACGAAATGCAAAACTTTGGGCAGATCATGCCGCGAAAACGCGAAGCCGCGTCTCGCGGGCTTTTAGAAATTTGAATCAGACAATAGCTGCCGTCATTCCGGGGCGCGCGAAGCGCGGGACCGGAATCCATAACCACGAGAATGAGTATGGATTCCCCGATGCGCAATTGCGCACCGGGGAATGACGCTGTTTGAAATTGCGGTTGGTTCGAGCCTCGGCCTACCGCGCCCGCTCGAAGCCGCTGAGGAACGCCGTGAGGTTGTCGCCGAGGACATCCGAGAGATAGCCGCCCTCCTGAACGATGACCGTCGGCAGATCGATCCGCGCGATGGCGGCGCCTATTCGCTTGAACCCATCCGTCGTGATCGACATCCCCTTCAGCGGATCGTGTTCGGATGCATCGAGACCGAGCGCCACGACCAAAGCGCCAGGCGCAAAGGCGTCGATGGTTTTCTTCGCCACCGCCAGCGCCTGCAGATAGGCGTCGCCGCCCGTGCCGATCGGCAACGGGATGTTGAAATTGGCGCCGAGACCGGCGCCCTCGCCGCGCTCATGGGCGTAGCCCCAGACGAACGGATAAAAATGCGCGGGCTCGGCGTGGATCGAAACCGTCAGCACGTCGCCCCGCGAATAGAAAATGCCCTGCGTGCCGTTGCCGTGGTGGACGTCGACATCGAGGATCGCAACGCGCTCGTGCCGGAGACGCAGATGCGCGGCAGCAATCGCGGTGTTGTTGAGGAAACAGAAGCCGCCGGCCATGTCGCCATAGGCATGATGGCCGGGCGGACGGCAAAGCGCGTAGCTGGCGTCCTCGCCGTCCAGCACCAGTTGCGTCGCCGTGACCGCGACATCGGTCGCCGCACAGGCGCCGATCCAGGTGCCCGGGCCGATCGGACAGGCGGTGTCAGCCGTGTGCCAGCCGAGCTTGCCGATGATGCTGGTCGGATAGGTCGCGGCGTGGCGCACAGGATGGATGTTGGCAATCATCTCCGGCCCGGCGTCGCCAAGCGCCGACCATTCGTCCCAGGCGTCCGCCAGAAAGCGCAAATAATCAGGACTGTGCACGCGGGCGCGGGGTCCTTGGCCGAACGCAGTCGGTTCGATGAGCTCGTGCGATCCGGCCGCAAGCCCCTTCAGCAGCCGATCCGCCCGCTCCGGCTGTTCGGTGGTGCGCCGGACTACGCCGCGCACCAGAAAGAACTGCGGATCATGGCTGCGATGCCGTTCGGTGTAGACCGCTTTCACGTCGATATCCCCTTGAGCGCGAGCAGCGAGACCCGGAGTAGATCAACCTGCGCGGTCCCGCAATCCGAACCGATGGGCGCGGCCGGCGTGTGCAATTTTTGGGCTCCAAGTGTCGCCCATTTCATCGCCTGGCGAGGATCGATCGGGCGAAGCCGCATTTGCGCCTTCCGGCAGCGGCGGCATCGTTTTTGCAAGTCATATCAGAGCTGAAGCCACGCAATAAATCGCAAGCCGCTTAAACCTCAGAACCCGGCGGCGCTGCCGTCCTTGCGGCAGTCCGATCCCGCAATCAGCGCACCGGCCGCCTTGTCGCGCCAGATGATCTGTCCGCTGCCGAGCGGAATTATCGGGCGGCCGATTTTGTGCCCGCGCCGCACCAACTCGGCTTCGACATCGGCCGGGATGGTCTGCTCCAGATCGAGCACATCGTCATGACCAAAGCTTCGAGGCGCATCGAGCGCTTGCTGCACGTCGAGCCCACGGTCGATGATCCCGGTCAGCAGTTCGACATGTCCCATTGCCTGATAGTGCCCGCCCATCACGCCGAACGGCGCCACCGCCTCGCCGTCACGCATCAGCATACCCGGAATGATCGTGTTCATCGGCCGCTTTCGCGGTGCAATGCAGTTGGGATGGCCCTGTTCGAAATTGAAGGAAAAACCGCGGTTGTTGAGCATGACGCCGCTCTCCGGCGCCAGGATGCCGCTGCCAAACGCCTCGAACAACGAGTTGATCAGCGACAGCGAATTGCCGTCACGATCGACCACGCAGAGATAGATCGTGTCCTTGTGCGGCTTCGCAGACAGCAGCACCGGCGATTGCGCGCGGCCGGGATCGATACGATCGCGGGCGCGAGCTGCCCATTCCTTCGAGAGCAGATATTCGACGGGAACGTCCACCTGCCCGGGATCGCCGAACAGCGCGTTGCGATGCAGATAGGCCTGCTTGCTCGCCTCGGCGAAGAGATGGATGCGATCGGCATCCGCCATCGCACCGATATCGTAGCCCGACAGCACATTCAGCATCATCAGCGCGGCAAGGCCCTGCCCGTTCGGCGGACATTCGAACACCTGATAGCCGCGATAGTCGGTCGACACCGGCGTGACGTAATCCGGCCGCGCGGCCGCAAAATCCTCCAGCGCGTGGAGTCCGCCGAGCGAGCGGAGTTTGGCAACGATGTCGGCCGCGACCGCGCCCTCATAGAAACCGGCAGCACCCTTTTCCGCGATCAGCCGCAGTGTCGCGGCCAGACGTGGAAAGCGCATCCGTGCACCGGCGGCGGGGGCCTTGCCACCGAGGAGATAGGCGCGCGCCGAATCCGGATCGGCAGCCACGATATGCGCGTTGCGATTCCAGTCCCAGGCGACGCGCGACTGTACGACATAGCCCTCCTCGGCCAGTTTGATTGCGGGCTGCAGCGCGTCACCGAGGCTTCGCGTGCCATGGTCCTTCACCAGTTGTGCCCAGGCGCCGATCGCGCCGGGCACCATCACGGCATGTGGCGAGTGCTGGGTGATCGCGACCTTGTGCTCGCGATACCAGGCAACGTCGGCCGCAGCCGGAGAGCGGCCGGATCCATTGAGCGCAATCGGCGTGGCGTGGCCCTTCGGCGCATAGAGCGCAAAACAGTCGCCGCCGATACCGGTCATCAGCGGGTCGACCACGCATTGTACGGCGACCGCCGCGACGCCGGCATCGACCGCATTGCCGCCGGAGCGAAGCACTTCCAGCGCCACCAGCGTCGACATCGGATGCGAGGTCGCAGCGGCCGCGTGCGCGGCATAGACCGGCGAACGGCCGGGCAGGAAAAAATTGCGCAAGATGAAAACTCCTTGATGCCCTACCGGCTTTTCCTAGCGATTGCCCCGGGCATCCAGCTCGCGGACCGCCTTGAAGCCGTGAGATGCCGCTTCCAGCGCCGCATCGATATCGGCGGCCTGATGCGCCGACGACAGGAACATGTTGTGCTGCGGGTGAAAGAATGCACCGTGACGCAAGGCAGTGGCGCAGAACGCCCGCCCCTTGCGCACTTCGACGTCACCCTCGAACAGCATCAATGGCATCTGCGGCGGACCGCTCTGGCGGATCGCAATCCCCTCGCGCTCCGCCAGCGCTGTCAGTCCCGCGCGGAGTCTGAGCCCCATCGCACGGATATGTCCGGGTACGTCGGTCTCGCGCGCGATCCGCAGCGTCGCCCGCGCGGCCGCCATCGCCACCGTGCCGCACCAGAACGAACCCGTGACGAACACCTTGGTGGCGGCGTCGCGAAACCGGTCGTTGCCGGTCACGGCCGCCAGCGCATAGCCGTTGGCAATCGCCTTGCTCCAGGCGGTCAAATCCGGGCGCACGCCGAGCGCCTCCCAGCTTCCCCTGACGTCGAGCCGCAACCCCGTGCGCACCTCGTCGAGGATCAGTGCCGCGTCGGCGGCATCGCAAGCCGCGCGCGCGGCGGCAGCGAATTCCGTGGTCGGCAACTCGAGATCACGGCCCATATCGTGCCGGAAACCCGTGATCAGGATCGCCGCAAGGTCCTTGCCGACCTCGTCGACGGCGGCGTTCAAGCTCGCGACGTCGTTATACTCGAAATGCAGCAGGTGCGCGCGATCCTCGCTCGTTACGCCGGCGACGCTCGGCGAACACCATGGCAGCGCGCCGTGATAGCTGCCTTTCGCAACCAGCACCTTGCGCCGGCCGGTGCCGGCACGGGCCATCGTCACGCAGCTGGTGGTCGCATCGCTGCCATTCTTCTGGAACATGGCCCAGTCGGCATGCGGCACCATGGCAACAAAGTCCTCGGCGAGATCGACCATGACCTCGCCCGGACCGTTGAAGCAGTTGCCCAACGCGGCCTGCGCCTCCGCCGCCGCCTGTATCTCGGGATGCCGGTGACCGAGCAACAACGGTCCCCAGCTGCACATGAAGTCGATATATTCGCGACCGTTGACGTCGCGGATGCGGCAGCCCTCGGCGGAGGCGAAGAATTGCGGATAGCCTTCCGGCAGCCGCGCCGCGTTCAGGTGACCCCACATGCCGCCGGGAACGACCCGCTGGGCCCGTGCCCGCAAAAGTGCATCCGCTGTCTGCGTTTCGTTCAGCGCCGCCGCATGTTTGGTCATGGCGTCCTCAATTGTTGCTCTTGTTGTTTTGCACGCGTGGGTGACGCTGGCGGTTGTGTTGACGGGAGCGGAAGCTCCATACTACCATCAAACCATCGCACGCGATTGACGGCAAGATACAAGGCACGACAAGAGTCTGTTTCGGCTCGCAACGAACAACAAGATCAATGGAGGCGAGCCGATGCTGCCGCGAATTTCCGGATTGTTGCTGCTGCTGTCGGCTGCCGCGACGGCGTGTCTAGCGAGTTCGCTGGCGCAGGCGCAAACCAAGGGCGGCACGCTGATCTATTCGACCGTGGCGGGCCCCGCTTCGCTCGATCCCTATATGGCCGGCAGCCTGATCGAACTCGAAGTCGTCCACGAAATCTTCGAGACGCTGGTGGCGATGGATGAAAACTACAACTCGCGCCCGATGCTGGCGTCGAAGGTAGACACCAGCAACGAGGCCAAAACCTTCACGTTCACGCTGCGCAAAGGCGTCAAGTTCAGCAACGGCCAGGAGATGACGTCGGCCGACGTGCAGGCGTCGTTCGAGCGTTTTGCAAAAATCTCGACCAACGCGCCGCTGCTGGCCGACGTCGAGAAATACGAAGCGCCGGACCCGTATACGTTCATCGTCCATCTCAAGAACACCAACGCGGTTTTCGTCGATCTGCTCAAGAGTTCGACCTATCCGCTGGCGATTCTTCCCGCCAGCCAGAAGGACAAGCCGGCGCGCGAGATCGAGATCATCGGAACCGGCCCGTTCAAACTGAACGAATGGCAGAAGGACAGTCACCTGATCCTGCTGCGCAACGATGGCTACACCCCCGATGAGACCGCGGACAAATCGGACGGTTTTGCCGGCAAGAAAATCGCCTATCTGGATTCCGTTCGTTACAATTTCATCCCGGAGGCCAACGCGCGGCTTGCCGCGCTGCAGACCAGGAAATCCGACGTGATCGGCGATTTGACGCTTGATCTGGCCAAGCGTCTCGACGGCAACCCGGAGCTGTCGACGCTGAAGACCTTCCCCTATTGCCAGCAATATTTCGTGGTTCACGCCAGCAACGGCCTGACGACCAATCCCCTGATCCGGCAGGCGATCCGCGAGGTCGTCAATGTCGACGACATCCTGGCGGCTACCGGAATCCTGGCGCAGCGAAACCCGTCGCTGCTCTATCCCGCCAGCCCTTATTACGCCGGCGACATGGCCGCCACCTACTACGATCGCAAAAATCCGGCGAAGGCAAAGGAGCTGTTGAAGCAGGCGGGGTATAACGGCGAAAAACTGGTCCTGCAGACCAACTCCAATTACCCGTACATGCGCGACTCCATCCTGGTGCTGGCCGAACAGCTCAAGGAGGCCGGCTTCAATGCCGACGTGCAGGTGATCGACTGGATGAGCAATTCCAACAATCTGCAGCGCGGCACCGGCAACTGGAACGTATCGACCACCAGCTTCTGCTCGCCGCCCTTGCTCGGCCCGCAGCAATGGAAGAGCACGGTCTACACCTTCCCCCACATCGACAAGGACCCCACAATCGACGCGGCGTTCGACAGCCTGTTCAAATCGGTCGACCAGCAGGCCCGCAAGGCCGCCTGGTTCACCATCGAGAAGCAGTTCCTCGATCAGGCCTACATGATCAAGGTTGCCGATACCGGCTCGCTGCGCGGCTACAACAACACCCGGGTCGGTGGATTGCGGCCCTACTTCTACCTTCGTTTGTGGAATACCTGGCTGAAGTAGACGACGATCATCGTGAGCTCCTGACATGTTGCGCGGCGTGATCTATCGGCTGCTGCAGGCCATTCCAGTGGTCGTGATCTTTGCGGTGCTGGTGTTCCTGCTGCTGCAACTGCTGCCCGGCGATCCCGCCGTTGCGATCGCCGGCAGCGAGGCGACCCCCGAAGCGGTCGACCGCATCCGCCAGCAACTCGGGCTCGACCGGCCACTGCCTGAACAACTCCTGAGCTGGTTCAATCGCCTCGCCCATGGCGATTTCGGAAAATCGCTGATCCTGAACCAGAGCGTCGTCAGCGCCGTGATCGAGCGATTGCCGGTGACGTTGTCGCTCTCGTTCCTGTCGCTCGTCATCACCATTCCGACAGGGATCAGCCTTGGCGTGCTGGCCGCCTACTGGCGCAATACCTGGCTGGACTCGATCGTGATGGTCACGGCCCTGCTCGGCGTCTCGATGCCGAGTTTCTGGCTCGGAATACTCTCGGTGATCCTGTTCAGCGTCACGCTCGGATGGTTGCCGCCGGCCGGCTACAGCCCGATTTCGCAAGGGCTTTGGCCCTGGTTCAGCGCGCTGGTTCAGCCGGCGATCGTGCTGGCGCTGTTCCAGATCGGCTTTCTCGCCCGCATCACCCGCTCCGCGATGCTCGACGTGCTGGATCAGGATTTCATCCGCACCGCGCGCGCCAAGGGCGTCGACGAGTGGCACACCATCACCAAGCACGCCTTCCGCAACACATTGATTCCCGTCGTCACCGTCACCGGCATCATCATCAGTCTCTTGATCGGCGGTTCGGTCGTGGTCGAACAGGTGTTTGCACTGCCCGGGATCGGCCGCCTGATTGTGCAGGGTATCCTCGCCCGCGATTATCCGCTGGTGCAGGGCACCATGCTGATCTTCGGATTCTCCTTCGTCCTCATCAACATCCTCGTCGACATCGTCTACATGCTGGTCGACCCGCGGGTGCGCTTTGGCTGACGTTCTCGACAAAACCACGCTGTCGGACGTGGACCTGAACCCGCGGCAGCGCTATCGGCTGCTGCGCAAACTGGTGCGGCATCGTTCGTTCCGGATCGGCTTCATCATTATCGCGATTATGGTGCTGGCCGCGCTGCTGGCGCCCATAATCGCGCAATACGATCCCGTAGCGATGCGCATTCGCTTCCGGTTCCGCCCGCCGCAGGCCGCGTTTCCGTTCGGCACCGACCAGTTCGGGCGCGACGTGTTTTCACGGGTCGTCTACGGCGCAAGGCTGTCGCTGTGGATCGGTCTCGCCACGGCGCTGATCTCGGGCGTCGTCGGCGCCTTTCTCGGCGTGCTCTCGGCGCAGTTTCGGAAATTCGACGCGCTGCTGATGCGGGTGATGGACGCGCTGATGGCGGTGCCCGCGATCCTGCTCGCGATCGGGCTGACGGCGGCGCTGGGGCCGCACACGTCCAGCGTCATCATCGCGCTGTCGGTCGCCTATATCCCGCGCACGGCGCGCATTGTGCGCGGCTCGGCACTGGTGACGCGTGAGCTCGAATTCATCGAAGCTGCTCGCGTCGCCGGAGCGTCGGGCTTGCGGATCATGCTGAAGCACCTGCTTCCGAACGCCACCGGGCCATTGCTGGTGCAGTCCACCTTCGTATTCGCCTACGCGATCCTGGCGGAAGCCGCACTGAGTTTCCTCGGGGTCGGCCCCTCGCCGCCGACGCCGAGCTGGGGCAACATCATTTCCGAAGGCCGCGACCATTCGGTTCAGGCATGGTGGATCATGCTGTTTCCGGGGATCGCGATCAGTCTGGCGACGCTCGGCATGAATCTGCTCGGCGACGGCCTGCGTGACGTGCTCGATCCACGTCTGAAGGTCGAGACATGAGTAACCTACTCGAAGTGGACAACCTCACCGTCCAGTTCCGCGGCGATGCCGGCTGGATCACCGCCGTCGATGATGTCAGTCTCAATCTTCGGGAGGGCGAGACGCTCGGCATAGTCGGCGAGTCCGGCAGCGGCAAGAGCGTCACGGCGCTGTCGATCCTTCGCCTGCACACGGCCGCGACCACGCGCCATCCGACCGGCCGCATCGTCTATGCCGGCAAGGATATGCTGGCTCTGACGCCGCCGCAGTTGCGGGCCGTGCGTGGCCGCGAAATCGCGATGATCTTTCAGGACCCGATGTCGTCGCTCAATCCGGTGCTGACGATTGCGGACCAGATCAGCGAGACGCTGCGCCTGCATCAGGGCCTCGATGCCGCGGCATCACGACAGCGCGCCATCGAGCTGCTCGAACTGGTGCGGATTCCCGATGCAAGGCGGCGGGTCGATGAATATCCGCATCGGCTCTCCGGCGGCATGCGGCAGCGCGTGATGATCGCGATTGCGATCGCGTGCCGCCCCCGCCTCTTGATTGCCGACGAGCCGACGACGGCGCTCGATGTCACGATCCAGGCCCAGATTCTCGATCTGCTGCGCGAACTGCAGTCGAGCCTCGGTATGTCCGTGATCCTGATTTCGCACGACATGGGCGTGATCGCCGAATTCGCGCAGCGCGTGGTCGTGATGTATGCCGGGCGCATCGTCGAGACCGCGCCGGTCAAGGACCTGTTCCGAACGCCGTTCCATCCCTACACGGAGGGCCTGCTCGCCGCGATCCCGAAACTCGACGTCGACGTAATGCGATTGCCGACCATCCGGGGCAGCATTCCAGACCCGGCGCAACTGATCCAGGGATGCCGCTACAGCCCGCGCTGTCTTGTTGCCGTGCCGCAGTGCCGGATCGAACCACCCGCTTTGCTGCCGGCAGGACCTTCGCGCTTTGCCCGCTGCCCGCCACGGGTGGCCGCGTCATGAGCACCACTTTCACCGCTCCCGCTCCGATCGCCGCCGTTCGCGACCTCGTCAAGATATTCTCGGTGCAGAACGACAAAGGTGGAGCACCGCTGCAGCTTCATGCGGTGAACCAGGTCGGCTTCGAGATTTTCGCCGGAGAGACACTCGGGCTGGTCGGCGAATCCGGCTCGGGAAAGTCCACCATCGGCCGGCTGCTGGTCGGGCTGATCCCACCCACAAAGGGCGATATCGATCTGTTTGGCGTATCCATTGCCGGCAAGACGGGACGCCGCCATTTGTCGTCGGTGCGCCATCGGCTGCAGTTCGTGTTTCAGGACCCGCACGGCTCGCTCAATCCACGCATGCGCGTTGACGACTGCATTGCCGAGCCGCTCGACATTGCCGGCGGGCTGTCGCGCAAAGAGCGCAGGGATCGCGTGCTCGAGCTGCTGGAGATCGTCGGCCTTCCCCGCTCCAGCGCCGATCGCTACCCGCACGAATTTTCCGGCGGCCAGCGACAACGCATCGGCATCGCCCGGGCGCTTGCTCTGCGGCCGGAATTCATCGTCTGCGACGAACCGGTCTCGGCGCTCGATGTCTCGATGCAGGCCCAGATCGTCAATCTTCTATTGGACCTGCAGGAGCGGTTCGGCCTGAGTTACCTGTTCATCGCCCACGATCTCGCCGTCGTGCGCAGCATCGCCCGGCGCGTTGCGGTGATGTATGCCGGCAGCATCGTCGAGCAGGGGCCGAAAGCCGAGATCTACCGCGCGCCAAAACATCCATATACCCAGGCGCTGCTGGACGCGGTGCCGCGACCGGACCCCGAGCGCCAGCGCAAGCCGACGCTGTCAGGGGAAATTCCAAGTATCCTCAATCCGCTGCCGGGCTGCGCCTTCGCCGTGCGCTGTCCACTGGCGATCGATCGCTGTCGTTCGGAGCGGCCGATGCCGCGCGAAATCGCGGCTGGGCATCTCGTCGCCTGCCATCTGGCATAGCGATTTCGCACCCGGGATGCCTATGATGACGCGCCACAACAACAGGAAGCCTGCAATACTTAAAACTAAAAGACTTAAAACTAAAAGACTTGAAACTAAAGGACTTGGGAGCCCCCAGTGACCGCACCTTCCGCCAGCATCGATCCAGCCGACCATCTCCCGGACTACAACGCCGCCGCGCAGATCACGGGGCTTTCCGAAAACGTCGATATCTGGCGCGACGAATGGGGCATTCCACACGTTCGCGGCAAGACCCCTGGGGATGCCTTTGCGGGGCTGGGCTTCGCGCAGGCGCAGGACCGGCTCTGGCAGATGGAGGCGCTGCTGCGGCGGGGTACCGGCCGATACGCCGAATGGCTCGGCGCGCGCGCGGTGGCGGGTGACGTTCTCGCCCGGCAGATGAATGCCGCGGCCGCCTCGCAAAGGGATTTCGCGTTGCTCGGCGATGAGACCAAGGCGATGCTCGAGGCCTATGCGCGCGGCGTCAATGCCTTCATCGCACTCGGCCAATGGCCGATCGAATACAAGATTCTCAACTGCGAGCCGGCGCGCTGGGAACCATGGCACTCGATCGCCGTGATGCGGCAGATCGGTTTCCTGATGGGATCGGTGTGGTGGAAGCTCTGGCGCGCCGCGGCATTGCCGATCGTCGGCGCCGACAACATCGCCAAGCTGCGGTTCGACGATGGCGGCAGCGACCTGCTGTGTGTCCCGCCCGGCGTGGAGGGAAAGCGGCTTGCCGCCGCACTCGCCGATCTCAAGCCCGGGATATCGTCGCTATTGGCCCCCGCGCAGGACGAGATCGGCGCGGAATTGACCGGCGGCAGCAACAACTGGGCGATCTCCGCCGACCGCACCTCGACCGGACGGCCGATCGTCGCCGGCGATCCGCACCGGGTGCTGGAAATGCCGAACATGTACGCGCAGGCCCATCTCGCCTGCGACGAGTTCGACGTCATCGGCCTGACCGTGCCCGGCGTGCCCGGTTTCCCGCATTTCGGACATACCGCTGATGTCGCCTGGAGCGTCACCCACGCCTTCGTCGATATCCACGATCTCTACGTCGAGAAATTCGACGCGGGTGCCCGCCATTCCCGCTTCAAGGGAGCGATGGAGCCGACCACCCGTCGTGCGGAGACGATCAAGGTGCGTGACGGCGACGACGTTGCCGTTGACGTCATCGAGACCCGTCATGGCCCGGTGATCGCGGGCGACCCTCTGAAGGGCACCGCCCTCGCCCTGAAATCCGTCCAGTTCGCCGTTCCGGACAAATCGTTCGACTGCCTGCTTCCCATGCTGCGCGCACGATCGATCGAGCATTTGTTCGAGGCAACGCGCGGCTTCGGGCTGATGGACCACAATGTCGTCGCCGGCGACACCGGCGGCAAAATTGGTCACCGCGTACGGGCGCTGGTGCCGGCGCGGCCGCGCTCCAACGGCTGGCTCCCGGTGCCCGGCTGGACCGGCGAGCACGAATGGAACGGGATGGTGCCGTTCGAGGATATGCCGGCCAGTATCGCGCCTACGAGGGGCATGATCGTGACCGCCAACAACCGCGTGGTCGAGCCCGAGCGCGAGCCGTATTTGTCGACCGACCCGATGCCGCCGCACCGTACCCGCCGCATCTGGCAACGTCTGGAAGCACTGGAGAGGCCGTCGCCGGACCAGATGTCGTCCATTCACCGCGACCTCGTCAGCATTCCCGCTATCGAGATCCGCGAACGCCTGCGTTCGATCGAGACGCCTGCCGCGGCGAACGAATTGCGCGAGTTGATCCTGGGCTGGAACGGCGAAATGCGCGCGGACTCCGTTGCTGCCGCCGCCTATGCGGCGGTTCGCCTCGAGCTTACCAAGCTGGCCATCAAGCGTTCCGGTCTCGACAAGACCGCTGACAGCGACTTCACCAAGGTTGCTCCCGGCATCTTCCCGGAAGTCCAGTTCTGGTGGACGTTGCCGCAGTTGTTGCGCGCCAGAGATGAAACACTACTCAACGGCGCGACATGGGACGACCTGCTGCGCGAAGCGATGGTCACGGTGGCCGCGACCACGCCGAAGGCCGATTGGGGAACGTTGCATACACCGAAGCTCAGGCACGCACTATCGATCGCGTTTCCGGACCATGCCGACATGCTGGACAAGGATTGCGCGACGATCTCGGGCGACAATGACTGTGTGTTCATGGCCGGCTATTCCATGAAATTCGGCTGGCAGGCGACCTCGTCGGCGCTGTCCCGCTACGTCTTTGACGTCGGCGCCTGGAACAACTGCCAGTGGATCGTGTTTCACGGCGCCTCGGGTCATCCGGCGAGCCCGTTCTATCGGAACCAGAATGTCACATGGGCGCAGGGCGAGATGGTGCCGATGCTCTACGACTGGACCACCATCACGGGCTCCGCGCGTGCGCATCAGCAGATCGGGAAAATCTAGCGGTGCCTGCTGCCGCTTTGCCTTTGGGCGCCGAAAACGCTAAGCCATCGCGGCGGAGAATGATGGAGGTATCTTCTCCCCCAATCTTGCCCGGAGCCGCACGTTGACCGCTCGCCGCCGTATCGCCGTTGCCGTGTTACTCGCCCTCGCCGCTCCGATTTCGGCTGATGCGGCGATGGCGCAGAGCGCGATTGCCGCCGCCGTTGCGAAGCCGGTTTCGCTGCCCGACATCGTGATCGGATCGCCGAAAGCGCCGATCACCATCACCGAATACGCGTCGATGAGCTGCTCGCATTGCGCGGCTTTCGGCGAGAATGTCTTTCCGATGCTGCGGTCCAAATATATCGACACCGGCAAGGTGCGGTTCGTGTTCCGCGAGTTCCCGCTCGATATCAAGGCCGCGACAGCATCGATGCTGGCGCGTTGTATCGGCAAGGGCGATTCCGAAAAATCTCTCGCCGCCATCGAAACCCTGTTCAAGCTGCAAGAGCGCCTGGTGGCGGAAACCAAGGAGACGCTGCTCTTGGTCGGCAAGCTGAACGGGATGAGCGAACAGGAAGTTGGGGCTTGCGCGAGCGATCAGGCACAGCTCGACAAGCTCACTGCCGATCAGCAATACGCTGTGCGGGAGTTGAAGGTCGTCTCGACGCCGACCTTCTTCCTCAACGGCGTGAAACTGCAGGGTTCGATGCCGTTCGAGGACCTCGAAGAGCGGCTCAAGCCGTTGCTTCGGAAATAACACGCGCCGGCCAACGTTCTTTCCCCTTGTCCGGCGCGCCGCGCTCGCCGATGATGGCACCAACAAAAAACAGTTGGGGGAGAAGCGCCGTGATCGTCGTTTTGCGCGTATTCGCAGCCGTATTGTTCGCAGCCACGTCGTTCGCCATCATAGGGCCGCTTTCCGCCGTCGCGGCGGCATCGGAAGGCTATCCCAACAAGCCGGTGCGTATCGTGGTCGGGTTCACCGCCGGCGGACCGACCGATGCGATCGCCCGTATCGTGGCCCAGAAGCTTTCCGACAGCCTCGGCCAGCAGTTCGTCGTCGAGAACGTCGGTGGCGCCGGCGGCAATATCGCGTCCGGCCAGGTCGCGCGCGCAACGCCGGACGGCTACACGATCATGGCGATCTCTACCGGCTTCATCGTCAATCCGAGTCTCTACGCCAAGGTTCCATACGATGCGATCAAGGATTTCGCGCCGGTGACGCTGGTCGCGGTTTCACCGAATGTCGTGGTGGTGAACCCGTCGGTTCCAGCCAAGACGTTGCAGGAGCTGGTGCAGCTCATTCGCGACAATCCCGGCAAGTACAGCTATGCGGGCCCCGGTGTCGGCTCGTCGCCGCAACTCGGCGGCGAACTGTTCCGGCTGGCGTTCAAGCTCGACCTCGTGCACGTACCGTTCGCCGGCGCGGGTCCGGCCGTTCAGGCAACCGTCGGCGGCCATACGCCGATCGCATTCACCGCGCTGCCGCCGTCGCTCGCGGCGGTGCAGGCCGGACAATTGCGCGCGCTGGGCATTGCCGCAAGCGAGCGCGCCGCGGGGATGCCTGACGTACCGACCTTTGCGGAACAAGGCATCACGGATCAGGACGCCGACACGCTGACCGGCATCGTTGCCCCCGCCGGGACGCCGAAGGAGATCGTCGATCTGCTCTACCGCGAGATCGCCAAGGCGGTTTCCCAGCCGGACGTGAAGGAACGCCTCACCGTGCTCGGCTTCAAGCCGGTCGCCAATACGCCGGCCGAATTCGGCGCGCGCATCAGGCTCGAGATGGACAAATGGGGCAAGGTGGTGCACGACGCCGGGCTTCGGATCGAGTGAGCCACCGCAAGCCCTGAAGGGCCGCCGAGCTGCTACTTCTCGTCGATAAAGGTGAGGCCGATCCGGTTTTTCTGGATCCAGGCGACCTGGCACTCATGAACAATCGAGGAGTCCTTCGCCATGACAAGGCGAAAGCGCTGCGGCACGAAGGCAGGGTTCTCCACATCGATCGCGGCGCCTTCGAGCGAAATATTTCGCACGACGCAACGCATCACGGAACCGCCTGACGAAACAAAGCCAGGTTCTTCGACGTCGGTTCGCGGGTGCCTTCGCTTCTCTTCCATCCCATTTCGTCCCGGATCAGGTAGTGTGCACTGCAGCGGTTGCCAACAGACGCTGTGACAAAGCGCGGCGGCGGAACGGTTGCACCCGATTCAAGCCGCCAGCGCAATTGTTTTTGTAGGGCGCGGTAACAGGTCCCATCGTTTATGCGCAGATGTGCCCCGCGTCTTCGCGGGCTTGCCGTTCACGCCGGTGCCAAGATAGCCTTTCCACACATGCGGTGCGCAGGCGCGACGCCCGCTCAGATAAAATGAACATGCGCCGAGGGGGAAACGCCATGTTCGAGATACTCGATCGCCGGACGAGTCTGACCGGCAACCAGATCAAGATCCTTGCCGCGGCCATCATCGGCGACGCACTTGAATTCTTCGACTATTTCCTGATCGGCTTCGTGCTCGCCTTCCTGATAGGCCCCTGGAAACTGACCTTCGGGCAATCGGCCACCGTGCTGATGAGTTCCGGCATCGGCGCCATCATCGGTGCCTACGTCTGGGGCTGGCTCGCCGACCGCATCGGCCGCCGCATCGTGTTCATCGGCACCGTGCTGAATTTCTCGATCGCGACCGGGCTCCTCTATTTCACGCCCGAAAACGGCTGGGTCTATCTCGCGATCCTGCGCTTCTTCGTCGGAACCGGCGTCGGCGGGCTGTATTGCGTGGACCTGCCGCTGGTGCAGGAATTCATGCCCTCGTCCAAGCGCGGCTGGGTTGGCGGCCTCGTGACCTGCGTAATCCCGCTCGGTGTCGGCCTCGGCGCCGTGATGGGCGCCCTGATCGGCAGCGGCGAATGGCGGTTGCTGTTTGCAATCGGTGTGTTGCCGGCATTTCTCGTCCTGCTTGTCCGCCTCTGGGTTCCGGAATCGCCGCGCTGGCTCTGCCGCCAGGGCCGCTACGAGGAAGCCCGCAAGTCGCTGGCCTGGGCCCTGCAGATGGATCCGTCGGCGCTGCCGATGCCGACCGCAGCCGATGCCGGTCCGGTCATCAAGTCGAGCTGGTTCGACCTGTTCAAATATCCGCGCAGCCTGCTGGTGTCATGGCTCGGCAATGCCGGCGCCCAAACCGGCGTCTACGGCATCACGCTATGGGCGCCGACGCTGTTCGTGCTGCTGTTGAAAGTGACGCCGCAGGAGGCCGCCAAGATGATGATCCTGCTCAGTGTCTCCGGCTTCATCGGCCGCCTCTCCTTCTCGTACTTCTCGGAACTGCTGGGACGGCGCACGGCGGGCGGGCTGCTCGGCCTCGGCGCCGGCATTCTGACCATTGTCGCCGGATACAACTACGATACCACGCTGTTCGGCCTGTCGGCCTTCTGGCTGATCCTGGCCGCGGCCTTCTTCTTTGCCGATGGCGGCTTTGCCATCGTCGGACCCTATGCGGCCGAGGTCTGGCCGTCCCATCTTCGAACTACCGGCATGGGGTCGGCCTATGGCTTTGGCGGCATCGGCAAGATTATCGGCCCGGTGGGACTTGCCATGATCGTCGGTTCCAACAACTACCTCAAGCCCGACGTACCGCTGACCCAGATCCCGACCGCCTTTGTTTATCTCGGCTGCTGGTTCCTGATGGCCGGGATCGTGTATTATTTCATCGGCTTCGAGACCAGGGGCAAGTCGATCGAACAGATCGACAGGGAACTGGCCGACGGGCTTGATCTTTCGACCGCACGCGTTCGTCAGGCTTAGTCTTGGATACCTGGTTTTGGATACAATGATTGCAACCAGTGCCGATCTTGCGGGCGATCCGACGGTGATCGCCCGTGCCGAGGCCATGCGCCCTCACGTCGCGGCGGCCTCCAATGACATCGAGACGACGCGCCGGCTGCCGCCGGCGCTGCTCGACAAGCTGCACGAGGCACAGCTGTTCCGGCTGCTGTTGCCGCGCTCGTCCCGCGGGATCGAAACCGATCCTGTCACCTTCTTCCACGTCATCGAGACCATTGCCAAGGCCGACGCCTCCACCGCCTGGTGCATGAGCCAGGCCGGCGGCTGCGCGATGTCGGCGGCCTATCTCGACCTGCCGGTGGCCCAGGCGATCTTCGGTGATCCGCGGGCGGTGTTGGCCTGGGGACCCGGTCCCAAGGTACGCGCGGTCGAGTGCGAGGGCGGCTTTCGCGTCACCGGGGTGTGGTCGTTTGCCTCCGGCGGCCGGCACGCAACCTGGCTTGGCGCGCACTGTCCGATCTTTGCTGCCGACGGCTCGCCGAAATTCGAAGCCAGCGGCGCGCCGCTGGAGCGCACCTTGCTGGTGCGCACCGAAGACGTCGAATGGACCGATATCTGGAACACCGTCGGCCTGCGCGGCACCGCCAGCGACCAGTTCGCGCTGAACGACTACTTCGTCCGTGCCGATCACTCGATGACCCGTGAATTCGACCGCGAATGCCGCGAAGCCGGCCCGCTCTACCGGATGGGCGCCGGCACCTGTTACCAGGTCGGTTTTGCCGGCGTCGCCTGCGGTATCGCCCGCACGGCGCTCGACACCTTCGTCGAAACGATACGCAACAAGGTGCCGCGGGGCGCCAAAGGCCTGCTGCGCGACAACGCGGTGGTCCAGTGCAATCTCGCCCAGGCGGAGGTCAATCTCCGCGCCGCGCGCGGCTATGTGTTGCAGTCGATGGCCGATGTCTGGAAGGATCTCACCGCGGGCGCGACCATCACCGTCGCCCAGCGCATCAATATGCGCATGGCCTCGACCCATGCCATTCACAAGGCGCGCGAGGCCGTCGACTTCGCCTACAATGCGGCCGGTGCCACCGCGATCTTCGAAGACCATCCGCTGGAACGCCGGTTCCGTGACATGCACACCGTAACCCAGCAGCTTCAAGGCCAGATCAGACATTTTGAAACCGTCGGCGCCTGGATGATGGGCGCCGATGCAGACCTCACCTTCGTTTAAACCCATCAAGGAGAAAAAACATGGGACTTGGCGGACTACAGCACTACACCATCGAACCCTCAGACCTCGAGCGCACCAAGGATTTCTACTGCGACGTACTCGGCCTCGAGAATGGCGACCGTCCGCCGCTCGACTTCCCCGGTTACTGGCTCTATTCGGGCGGCGCCGCCACCGTGCATCTGATGGGTACGCGCAAGCCGCGCGAGGGCATTGTGGTGCGCGGCACCGAGAAGAAATACGAGGACACCGGGCGGCTCGATCACATCGCGTTTGCGGCTGATGATGTCGACGGCGTGCGCAAGCGGCTGCAATCGAAGGGCGTCAAATTCCGCGAGAGCATCGTGCCGCGGACCGGCGATACGCAGTTCTTTCTCTACGATCCCGATGGCGTCGGCGTGGAACTGAATTTCCCCAAATCGTGACCTTTTGACGCCGCAGTGTTGCCGCGCGTTCGACATCCATTCGGCCGGCCCCGCGCCGGCCGAATTCGTTTCTGCACTATTGCTGGGGCGATATGACACGTGATGTTGCCGGGCAACACTCCAACGTGAATGGCCGGGTTCCCGACAAGGTCGCAAGTCAGCCATCAGTAAGGCGCGAGTCGGTCAGGGTTTGCACATCATTGCATGTGGATTGGGAACCGCCGCGCCGCTGCGGCAGGATAGCCGGGTGCCGCGCCTTTAACCTACCCCAGGGCATGCGCGCCCGGCTATTCGCGAGGTGCGTGCGTCTCGGGACAAAAGCGTTTTCGAGCAAAGTGGGCGCCGGTTCGCGTAAAGAAAACGCGTCAAAACAAAAGAATAGAGCCCGGTTCTGATTCAATCAGAACCGATAGGGCGCTAATCAAGCCCGCGTTCGTGGCTGAGATTGACCATCTCCTGAATGAAGGTCACTTTCTGCTTGTCATCCAGGGTCGTAAACAGCGGTTCGGCCGCATCGGCGACGTTGCGCTGATCGACGGCGCGGTCGTTGAGGAACTGGGCTTCGTTGCGCATCTGCTCGATGATGTCGTCGGGGGGATCGCGCTTGGCGCGTGCAGTACGCAGATTGAGCCGATCAGCGCCGTTATGCCCGAGATAGTGCATTGCACTGTTGAAGCCGGCCCAGTGCTTCTCCTGCTCGGGCGTCAGGTTCAATTCCTTCTTGATCCGTTCGATATTGCCGTCGCTGTTGGAGACGATCTGTTCGGCCGTTAGCGTCGGAGCGCCTGTCTGGGTCAGGACGGCCGCCTGCTTCGCGGCTTTCGCGCCTTTGGCGTTCTTTGCGGCTTTGGCGTTATCGCCCTGCTTGGCATCCTTCGCGGCAGGTTGCTGGCCTTGTGCCGCCGGCTGCTGGCTCTGCCCACCCTTGGACCCGCCGGTCAGAACGCCGGTGACACCGGTCACCACGCCGACCACGCCACCGATCGCGCCGCCGAGCACGCCACCGACGGGACCGGCCGCCTTGTTGCCCTCGCGCGCCCCCTTCTCGACCCCCTGAACCACCTGTGCATCCACCGTGGCGGGGGCGCCGATTGCCAGCATGACCACGATTCCGAGTGCGACACCTAACCGCGACCACGGGCGCGCTGGCTGCGTATGACTGGTCATTATTTGGGCTCCATGGTCGCTTGAGAGATTTGGCGTGGACGAAATTTGACGGTTGCGGGAATCCTGCGAGGCCCAAACTAACGTTTTCGCCCCGAGTTCGTCCACCGTTGCGCCATCCTGTCCACGGCAGGGAAATACCTTCCGTGCGAAGGAGTTACGCCGGCGGCATATTGACTGTGGCACAATCGCACACCCTCGCAGCCGGATCGGAGCGGAAAGTGTGCGGCGCAATACAGCCGATCCGATTATTGACGATCGGGTATGCATGGAACGACCGATCATACCGCCGCGCACTCGCACACAACGTTAGTTCAATGACCGTGATCAACGTGCTTTCTCGACAGACGCAAACAATTCTGTTCTGATCCGACTACAAAATCTCCGCTGCGGCGCCGTTTTCATCCGGTGCGGCAACAGACGGAGAATAAAAAGGAAGCAAAATCCGGTTCAGCAAAAGAGGAAACACCATGTCACGCAAGAAGCTTTCTCGCCGACAATTTGTTGCTGCTACTGCGCTGTCCTCCGCCGCATTGATCACCGCACCCTATATTCGCGGCGCCCACGCCGCCGGTAAGCTTACGATTGGTTTCTGGGATCATTGGGTGCCCGGCGCCAACAAGGCCTCGACCGATCTGGTCAATGAGTGGGCCGAAAAAGCCAAAGTCGAAGTGACGATCGACTACATCCCGAGCCAGGGCAACAAGAACCTGCTGACGATCGCCGCCGAAGGGCAGGCGAAGTCCGGTCATGACGTGATGGCGATGCCGACCTGGTGGGCCCACGCCAATTCGGAACAACTCGAAGATGTCGCCGACATCATGGGACCGATCATCGCCGAGAACGGCGAAGTGAATGGCACCGCCAAATATCTCGGCACGCTCGGCAACAAGTGGCTCGGCGTTCCGGCCTGCGTTGGCAGCCAGATCAAGGGTCCCTGCTCGCGCATCGACCTGATGAAGAAGCACGCCGGCATCGACGTGCAGGCAATGTACCCGGCCGGCTCAGAACCGAAGGCTGACAACTGGACGCTCGATACGTTCCTGAAAGCGGCCGAGGCCTGCCACAAGGGCGGCGTACCATTCGGCATCGGTCTCGGCGAGACCACCGATAACGTCGATACCGCGGGCGCGATCTTCCTGTCTTACGGTGCACAGCTTGTCGATGCCA
Organism: Hyphomicrobiales bacterium; assembly: GCA_038244925.1. Classification (GTDB taxonomy): domain Bacteria; phylum Pseudomonadota; class Alphaproteobacteria; order Rhizobiales; family Xanthobacteraceae; genus Bradyrhizobium. Next base: position 61,219 of record JBBRSX010000007.1, read on the forward strand.
AGGGCAATCTCACGGTCAAGACCGATGCGGTGCGGCAAGCGCTCGAGTTCTACAAGAAGCTCATCAGCTTCCTGCCGCCGGACGTGGCGGCCTGGGACGATGCATCCAACAACAAATGGCTGGTGTCGGGCAGAGGCGCGATGATCATGAACCCGCCGAGCGCCTGGGCGGTTGCCAAGCGCGACGCGCCGCAAGTCGCCGAGCAGTGCTGGACCCACGGCTTCCCGGCCGGGCCGAAGGGCCGCTTCGCGCCGTATCTGCCCTACTTCTGGAGCATCTGGAACTTCTCCAAGAACAAGGAAGCCGCCAGGAGCCTTCTGATCGCACTGTCGAAGCCCGCCGCGATCGAGAAAATGGTGACGGCGTCGGGTGGCTACGACCTGCCCGCCTACGAGAAGCTGACGACCTTGAAGGTTTGGCAGGAAGAAGGACCGCCGAAGGGCACCCTCTATCACTACCCGAACCCCTACAAGCATCAGATCCTGTCGATCGCGGCATCTCCGGCGCCGCCGAAGATCGCGCAGCAGATCTATGCGCAGGCGACGCTGACCAAGATGTGCCTGCGTTACCACCAGGGCGAAGCGATGGAAAAGACGCTGGCCTGGGCGGAAGGCGAGTGCGAAGGCTTCATGCGGAGCTGACCCGGAAGATAACGTTGCAGCGGCCTGCCGGATGGCGGGCCGCTGCAACGTATCCCCGTTAGATCCACGCCATCGGGAGCGGCGTTCAGACCGCCGATTCCAACAAATTCGCTGCAACACAAGAGCTCGCTTCAAGAGCCGCAATCTCCGACCTTTGGGACGAATCTCGCGAGGAAGAAGCATCATGGTCGATGTCGCATTTCAGCCGAATAGCGTCAGCGCACAGCCGGCGCGGAAGCGTTCGAGTTTGCGGAAGGCACTCAAACGCAAATCGACATCGGCATTTCTGATGACGTTGCCGTTGATCATCCTCATTGCGCTGCTCGTTCTATATCCAGCATTCTATTCGATCCACCTGGCGACGCTGAACAAGTCGATGCAGCGATTTGTTGGTCTCGGCAATTTCGAATTCCTGTTCAAGCGCGAGACCTTCTGGCTGGTCGTCAAGCAGTCCTGCATTTTCGCGGTTTCGGCTGTGGTCTTCAAAGCGCTGATCGGCTTTATCGTCGCTCACTTCGTGCACAACATCCCAGCCAAAGGCCAACGCAAATGGCGCGGCATGTTGCTGGTGCCGTGGGTGATCCCGCCGGCGATGAGCACACTGGCGTGGCTGTGGCTGTTCGACCCGTCCTACAGCGCCTTCAATTACACGCTGTCGTTCTTCGGCATCGGCCCGATCCCGTGGACCGGCGACGCCGACTGGGCGCGTTTCTCGGTCATTCTGGTCAACGTCTGGTACGGCGCGCCATTCTTCATGATCATGTATCTGGCGTCGCTGAAGTCAGTGCCCGACCAGCTTTATGAAGCCGCGGCGATCGACGGCGCCAACTGGTGGCAGCGGATCTGGTACATCACGCTGCCGATGATGCGCAACATCATCGCGATTACGACGCTGTTTTCGCTGATCGTGACCTTCGCCAATTTCGATATCGTGCGAATTCTCACTGCCGGCGGTCCGCTGGATCACACCCACATTTTCGCGACCTGGGCGTTCCGGATCGGCATCGAAGGCAGCGACATTCCGCTCGGCGCCAGCGTCTCCCTGTTCATGGTGCCAATTCTGGCGGTCGCAGCGGTATTCATCCTGCGTGATGTCAACAAACGCGGGAATGAATCCTGATGAGCACCGTCACGATCGACAAGGCCGCACCGACGCGCAACGTCAAGTATGGCAGCATGAGCCGCGACCGGACCTGGGCGCTGCGATGGTCGTATTTTTTTCTGACTTTGTTCGCGATCTTCTCGCTGGTACCGCCGATTTATATGCTGATCACCTCGCTCAAGAGCAGCGCGGAGATTTCGGCGGCGACCAATCCATGGTGGGTTTTTCATCCGACGCTGGAAAACTACATCGGACTGCTGACCTCGAACCAGTTTTTGCGGTTTTTCTGGAATTCCGCGCTGGTCTCGATCTTCGTCGTCACCATTACGATGCTGATCTCGGTTCCGGCAGCGTTCGCGCTGGCGCGGATGCGATTCTGGGGCTCGACGACGCTCGCCACCGGCGTGTTCCTCACTTACCTGATCCCGGATAGCCTGCTGTTCATCCCGCTTTTCAAGGTCTTCGCGCTGTTCGGCGAGTACACCGGCATCCAGCTGATCAACCGCTGGTACGTGCTGCTGTTCATTTATCCGACGCTGACGGTGCCGTTCTGCACCTGGATCATGATCGGCTACTTCGCCTCGATCCCGAAGGAGCTCGACGAGGCCGCCATCATCGACGGCGCCTCCTGGTTCCAGACGCTGACGCGGATTTTCATTCCGGTGGCGCTGCCCGGCCTGATTGCCGCGACGATCTTCGCCTTCACCGTCTCCTGGGCGCAGTTCCTCTATCCGCTGGTGTTCACGACCTCGACCGATCAACTGGTGCTGCCGGTCGGCATCATCACCACCCTGATCAAGGGCGACGTCTTCAACTGGGGACAGATCATGACCGGCGCCCTGCTCGGCGCGGCGCCGCCACTGATCATCTACGCCTTCCTGATGGATTATTACATTGCCGGCCTGACCGCCGGTGCGACAAAGGGTTAAACTCATGGCTGACGTGACGTTGCGTAAGGTTGTTAAGTACTATGACGACGTCGAGGCGGTGCGCGGCATCGATCTCGACATCGCCGACCATGAGTTTGTGGTGCTGGTGGGACCGTCGGGCTGCGGCAAGTCGACGACGCTGCGAATGATCGCAGGGCTGGAGGACATCACGGGGGGCGACATCATGATCGGCGGCGACGTCGTCAACGACGTGCCGCCAAAGGATCGCGATATTGCGATGGTGTTCCAGAACTACGCGCTCTATCCGCACATGACGGTGGCGGAAAACATGTCGTTCGGGTTGCGGTTGAAACGCTACCCGAAGGCCGAAATCAAGAGCCGGATCGACGAAGCCGCGCGGATGCTCGATATCGTCGAACTGGTCGATCGCAAGCCGAAGCAGCTGTCGGGCGGCCAGCGCCAGCGCGTCGCCATGGGTCGCGCCATCGTGCGTAACCCGAAAGTCTTCTTGTTCGACGAACCGCTGTCCAACCTCGACGCCAAGCTGCGGGTGCAGATGCGGATCGAAATCAAGAAGGTGCACCAGAAGGTTCGCACCACCACGGTCTACGTCACGCACGACCAGGTGGAAGCGATGACGCTTGCCGATCGCGTGGTGGTGATGAACCACGGCCGCATCGAGCAGATCGGGACCCCGAACGAGCTCTATCACAAGCCGGCGACGAAATTCGTCGCCAGCTTTATCGGCTCGCCGGCGATGAACTTCATCCCCTGCCGGCTCGAGGAGGTCGGCGGCAAGGTCAATCTCCGTATCACCGACCGGATCGCCTTCCCGTTGCCGGCGGCAAAGGCCGCCCGTTACCAAAGCGTCCCCCGCACCGACAAGCTGCTGCTGGGAATCCGGCCCGAGCACATTACCGAAGCCAAGGCCCATCCGGAGCCGGGCGTCGAGAGCTTCGACGCCGTTCTCGATGTCACTGAGCCGATGGGGATGGAGACCCTGATCTATTTTACGCTGGAGGGCGCGCAGGTCTGCGGCCGGGTCAATCCCAACGCCGGTGCGCGGGATGGCGCCCCGCTCCGATTGGCAGTGGACCTCAACAATATGCACCTGCTAAACGAGGTCACCGGCGTCGTCCTTTGACGACGTAAAAAACAGTGACCAAGGGCAGGAAATGGCGACCAACAAGAAGAAAATCTTCGTCACGGAATCGATGTCGAACCAGGGCCGCGCCCTTCTCAATGCGCGGGACGATATCGAACTCGTCGAATTTCCGAACATGATCTCCGCCGGCGATTTCGAAGCCAAGTTGAAGGAGCACGCGCCGGTCCATGGCGTCGCCCTCGGCGGCACGCGTTTTGGCGAGACCGAACTCGAGGCGTCCGGGGACATGCTGGTGGTGACGCGGATCGGCGTCGGCTTTGACGCCGTCGACGTCCCGGCGCTGAGCCGCCGCAAGGTCCCGCTGATGGTGGCGGGCACCGCGAATTCGCCTTCGGTCGCCGAACAGGCGCTGTTCATGATGCTGACGCTCGCCAAGCGCGCGACCGAAATGCATTCGATCGTCCGCGACGACAAATGGGCGAGCCGTCTCGGCATGCTGCCCTACGACCTTTTCGGCAAGACGGTCCTGATCATCGGCTTCGGCCGCATTGGCACCCGCACCGCCAAGCGTTGCCTGGCGATGGAAATGAACGTGCTGATTTTCGACCCCTATAAGCCTGCCGCCGACATCAAGGCCGCCGGCTGCGAGCCGGTCACCGATCTCGACGCCGCGCTGCCGCGCGCCGATTTCGTCAGCATCCATTGCCCGAAGAACCCCGAGACCGTCGGCATGTTCAATGCCGCGCGCTTGAAACTGATGAAGCCGACCGCGTACCTGATCAACACCGCGCGCGGCGGCATCGTCGATGAAAAAGCACTGCACGATGCGCTGGTGTCCGGCAGGCTTGCCGGCGCCGGTCTCGACGTGTTCGAGCAGGAACCGCCGCCGGCCGGTCACGCGCTGTTCAAGCTTCCGAACGTCATCATGGCCCCCCACGTGGCCGGTGTGACGCGGGAGGCCGTGGATCGCATGAGCGAACAGACCGCACGCAATATCCTGAGCGTGCTGGACGGTGAGCCGTTGCGGCAGAACGTGATCAATCAGGACGTCCTCGGCTGATCCGTCGAGACTAAATGCCACTTTAAACTGTCCTTGGCCCGGCCGATCACTCGATCGGCCCGGTCAGCGAGGTCTGCGCATGTCTTTTAAGGAATACGGCAACTACGACGCGGTCGGCCTGGCCGAACTGGTGCGAAAGAAGCAGGTCACGCCTCGCGAATTGCTCGACGAGGCGGTGGCCCGCACAGCAAAAGTCGACCCGCAAATCAATGCGGTCGTGGTCAAGCATTACGACTATGCCGAACGCCAGATCGAGCGTGGGCTTCCCGACGGCCCGTTCACCGGGGTGCCGTTTCTGCTGAAGGACCTCGATCTTCTGCAGGGCACGCGCACGACTTCGGGCGCGACGATTTTGAAGGATTTTGTCGCCGATCACAGCGGCACGTTGACACAGCGTTTTCTCGATACCGGCGTCGCGATCTTCGGCAAGAGCTCCAGCCCCGAATTCGGCCTGATGCCGACCACGGAATCGCGGCTTCACGGACCGACCCGCAATCCCTGGAGCCTCGCGCACTCTTCCGGAGGTTCGTCCGGCGGCGCGGCCGCCGCGGTTGCCGCACGCATTCTTCCCGTCGCGCATGCCAGTGATGGCGGCGGTTCAATCCGGATCCCTGCCTCGGCTTCCGGTGTGTTCGGATTGAAGCCGACCCGGGCGCGCAACCCGCTCGGTCCTGATCGTGGCGAAGGCTGGGGCGGATTTTCCTGCGGCCATGTCGTCAGTGTCAGCGTGCGCGACAGCGCCGTGATGATGGATGCGATCCACGGGCCCGAGCCGTCGAGCCCCTATGTCGCGCCGCCGCCGCTTCGGCCGTTTTCACAGGAAATCGGCCGCGACCCGGGCCAGCTCCGCATCGCCTTCACTGACCGGTCGCCCTATGGCGACGCTATCGATCCGGAGATCGCCGCGGCAGTGCGTGACATTGCCGGCGTGCTGGCCGGCCTCGGCCATCATGTCGAGGAGCGCGCGCCCGAACTCGCCGCCGATCCCGCAGCCGTGATGGCCACCATCGTCGGCGGCAATACCGCGCTGACGGTGCGGCTGATCGAGCAGCGCGCCGGTCGCGAGATGACGGACCAGGATCTGGAAATACTGACGCTGGCAAGCGCCCACAACGCACAAAGGACCACCGCGACGGACTATGTCGCGGCCCAGCTCGCGGCGTTCCAGATTTCGCGCGGGCTGGCGACTTTCTTCGAGAGCTGCGACGTGTTCCTGTGTCCGACGCTGTGCTCACCGCCGTTGCGCATCGGTGAACTCGACACGATGTCGAACGATCTGTCGCACATTGCGCCGATCCTGCGCCGCTACATGCCGGCAACCGCGATGTTCAACATGTCGGGCCAGCCCGCGATGTCGGTGCCACTGGCCTGGAACAAGGCCGGGTTACCGCTTGGCATGATGTTTTCGGCCAAACTCGGCGACGAGGCCACCTTATTCCGTGTGGCGGGCCAACTTGAGCAGGCACGGCCCTGGAAGAACCGGATACCGCCGATATCCGCTTAACTGTTTGAGCCGAAAACGCTTTTCACGGACAAAACTCAGCCTTATTCGAAAGGGAGACAATAATCCGGGCGGTAACGGGGACACCGATTCCGCAGACGGAGTTTCATCCGGAGGCTGAATTGTGAGCCAAGGCGACCCGACCGACAATGCGCTGGCCGCTATCGCCAGCATTCTCGATCAGCCGGACGGCCACCGTGAGCCGGCGCGGCCTGCCATTGCGGAAAAGCCGCAAGTCACGCCGCCTCCGCTACCTCCATCTGACGAACCCGCGAAACCGGTGGAAGCCGCTGCTGTCGAAGCCCCTGCTCCCGTCCAGCCCGTGGCGCCGATCGAGGCCCATCCTCCTGTCGAAGCCCAACGTCCCGCCGAAGTTCATCCTCCCATCGAAGCGCATGGTTACTCCAGGGTCGGGCCCGGACCGATGGCTGCGATCCGTTTCAGGTGGACGGTGCGCCTCGACAATGGCGAGTACTATGTCGACGAGACCATCGGAGAGAATTCGCCCCCCGTCGTCAGCGGCCCGATGAGCCGGGATGCAGCGGTCCAGATGGTTCATGACCGCGAAGCTGACGCCCGCCGTCGCTTCGATCAGTTGAAGAGCGAGATGACGGGGCGCGGCGCCGCCGCCAACCCGGTCCGCAAGGACGGCGGCGCGGTCTGACCGCTCGGTCTTCGTGTTATCGCTGCGGTCCCAGAAAATCCTTCTTGGCGATATCGACACCAGCGTGACGCAGGATGTCGTAGGCCGTGGTGATGTGAAAGAAGAACTGCGGAACGCTGAACGTCAGCAGCAGCGATTGTCCGGTAAATGTTCGCGTCGCGCCATTCCGGAAGGTGAACACGACTTCCCGGTCGCCTGCGGCATCGATCGCCGCGCGTGGCAGGCCCTGCACAAAATCGATCGCCGTTGCTATCCGCGACTTCAGTTCGGAGATGTCGGGATCGGCATCCCCGTAGGTGTGAGGCGCCCGCCCTGCCAGCAACGCACCAGCAATGACCGCATGACGATTGGCTTCGCCCACCTGCTGCTTCAGGCTGTACATGTTGGGATAGAGCCGCATGTTCAGCAGTACGGCGGAATCGATCTTGCGCGCCGTGGCATGGGCCGAAGCGTGGTCGAGAAGCGCGGACAGGTTGTGCAGATACGGCACAAAGAGGCCAACGGAAGCGTCGTAAAGCGAGATGGTCACGATTTCGGTTTCTCCGGATGGCACGGCGCGGGCATCTGGTCTAAATCCCGCGCGACGGCACCAAGGGTGCAATAAAATTTGCTGAGGGAGAAGACGCGATGTTTCGAATGTTGGCCAGCCTCGTTTTGGCTGTTCTGTGGACCGTATCGGCGGCAGCCCAGCAGCCCGCGGCCTCTTCCCGCCTCGACGACATCCTCAAGCGCGGCACGCTGCGCGTCGGCATGACCGGCGATTATCTACCGTTCACCTATCTCGACAAGACGACTGCGAAATTCCGCGGCTTCGACATCGACATGGCCGAAGCCCTCGGCAAGGCGCTCGGCGTCAAGGTCGAGTTTGTGCAGACCGCCTGGCCGCAACTGATGAAGGATTTTGAGGCCGACAATTTCGACGTCGCGATGGGCGGCATCTCGATCACACTCGACCGGCAGAAGAAGGGCATGTTCTCCACGCCGATCATGCGCGAGGGCAAGACCCCGATCGCCCGCTGCGCCGACAAGGGCAAATACGAAACCATCGCCGATATCGACAAGGCAGGCACCCGCGTGATCGTCAATCCCGGCGGCACCAACGAGCGTTTTGCCAAGGCCAACATAAAGACCGCCGAGATCAAGACCTGGAACGACAACGTCACCATCTTCGACGAAATCGCCAAGGGCAATGCCGACCTGATGATGACGGACTCGTCCGAGACCCGCTACCAGCAGAAGCAGCATGCCGGCGTGCTCTGTGCAGTGCATCCGGACAAGCCGTTCGACTTCGCCGAGAAGGCCTACTGGCTGCAGCGCGATGCCGCGCTGAAGGCCTTTGTCGACTAGTGGCTGCATATCGCCACCGAGGACGGCAGCTACCGCAAAATCTACGCCGCCTGGTTCGACTGACCGGCCGGTAAATGCGATGGTTTGCTAGGGAATTTTCCTGGGAGTTTTCTTGGGAAATTGACCGTCTATCGGCCGCAAATTAGATTGGCCGAAACATCTTTGAACCAAAGCCGCTAGTATACGACTTATAGTTTGAAAGTGATCTGGATCACGTTAGGTGAAGCTGCCGGTGCGTAGCTTCGGGAACTGGGATTCCCCGTTCAGGAGGTCGTTATGAGGAAGCTTCTGGCTATCGCCGTCCTGTTGCTGGCGAGCACCGCAGCGCAGGCCCAGTATTCCTTCGAATATGGCGGCCGGACCATTCGCGTCGATCCCGATCGCGGGACCGTCTCGATACCCGGCGTCTACGACAATACCGGAAAGAAGGCCAAGCGTTCGGGCAAGGAAGACGCCGACCGTTCCCGCAAGCAGACGCCGCAACAGGCCAAGACTGATCCGCAGGCAGCCCCCGATGCTGCCGCAGCTCCGGTCGCCGCGCCAGCGCCGTCGGAACAGGCTGCGGCACCAGCGGCGGTCCCGGTTCCCGCGGCTCCTGCGCCGGCCGCCGACCCCTCGACCACGACCGCCGCCGTTACGCCCGCAGATACCGCTGTGACGCCGCCGCCGCCACCGGCCCCGCCGGTTCAGCAAGACCCTGTGCCCGCTCCCGCTGCTGCCAAGCCGGCGCCGGCACCCGCCGTTGCCGCGGCTCCGCCGGCAGCGGCAGCCCCCGCTCCGGCCCCATCGGCCGTCGTCGCCGCGAACTCGCCGCTTGGCCTGTGGCTGACGGAAGAGAAGGAAGGCAAGGTTCGAATTGAACAATGCGGCGCCAATCTCTGCGGCTATTCGGTCGACAAGAAATCGAACCAGAACGGCGAGCAGGTTCTGATCAACATGAAGCCCGGCAAGGACTCCAAATGGAGCGGCCGGATTCTGGACCCGAACACCGGCAGCACCTATGATTCCACGATCGCGCTGAAAGGCTCCGACAGCCTGCGCGTTCAGGGATGCGCCTTCGGCGGCGTGTTCTGCGGCGGACAGAACTGGACCCGCGTGAACTGACGATCCCGACAACCGCTCAACAAAGGCCCCGCTGCTGCAGCGGGGCCTTTCGTTTGAGGCGTGCCGGCTGCTGTTGGATCGCGACGCGGTCGGGTTCCAACGGCGTGACTCCAGTCACAGCCGTATCCCCACCATCGTGAGAGCCTGATCGTGTCCAAACCAAAAGGGGCACGCCATGAGACTGTTTCGCAAATCCGCTATCGCCGCTTCCCTGTTTACAGCGCTCGCCATCGTCACGCCGGCCACGGCCGCGACGTTCGACGGCGACTGGAACGTGCAGATCGCCTCGTCCAATGCCGCGTGCACCAATGGCGCGTCGGTCTCGATCGGGATCAACAACGGCCAGGTCGCTTCAACCAATGCGGCGGTGACGGCGTCCGGCCGCGTTGCCGAAGCCGGCGCCATTCAGGTGACGATTTCCAGCGGCATGAAACGCGCCGTCGGTTCGGGGCGCCTCACGGGGACTTCGGGATCCGGTACCTGGCGCGCCGCGTTGTGCTCTGGCACCTGGACCGCGCAGCGAAATTAAGCCGACCGCGCCCGGTTCACATCGCCGCCATCAGCAGCACGACCGACAGGACGGCGACAACGCTCCAGACGGCAATGCTGAATCCATTGCCGGGGAACGCAGCCCGAAGCTTTGTGAACCGTGCTGTCGTTGCATAGGCCGCAACCAGCAACGGCAATAGCAGCGGACCGACGATTGCCCATTTGATGTGGCGCGAGCACATGTCGATGGCCACAAAGGTGGTCACGCCGGCGAGCGGCACCAGGAAGCCGCTGACCACAATGATCCAGCGCGGGATCTCCCCCATGATGGCGGCGGCAGCGACCAGCAACGCCAGCACGATCCAGAGCGCAACCGTGAAGAAGAAGCTCGCCAGCGCCTTGCCCATCGACGCGTCGCCACCGCCTGCCGAAAAGGAAACGGTGCTCAACATCGCAATGTAGAGCACCGCCGCCAGCGCCATGAGAAGGATGGTGCCAACCGGCACCGAACGGGGCTTGGTCCCACCTCCTCAGCCATCCATCGCCTTCCCGGCGCCGGGCTTTTGAACCCGGCGTCCGCTCGAAATCAGCCGGACCGGATGGCCGGCCGTCGCTAGCCGACCTTGGCCGAATATTCCTCGTCCGTGACCTTTTCCATCCAGGTCGCGGTGTTGCCGTCGAGCGCTTCCTGCATCGCAAGATGCGTCATGCCATTGGTCGGCGAACCGCCGTGCCAGTGCTTTTCACCCGGTGGAATCCAGACCACGTCGCCGGGACGGAGTTCGCGGATGGGTTCACCCTTGGTCTGGATCCGGCCGAGCCCCGCGATCACGTACAGCGTCTGACCAAGCGGATGGGTGTGCCAGGCGGTGCGCGCACCGGGCTGGAACGAGACGGAGTTCACGACCAGCCGTGCCGGGGCCGTGGTGGTGATGATCGGATCCTGCAGCACCGTTCCGGTGAAATATTCCGGTGGCGCGTTGCGCGTCGGCCGGGAGCCAGCGGGATGGAAATCCATGGGGTTACCTCACCTTTTTGATGTTGTTTGTTGTCTTGTTGAAGCTACTTCTTGCTGGCGGCGTAGCGCGCCTTGGTCTCGGCGTTCATCGGATAGAGGCCGGGCAGTGCCGCGCCGTTGTTCACCTCGTTGACGATCCACGCTTCCATCCGTTCTTGCTCCGGCCCCTCGGCCAGCACGTGGTCGAGCAGCGCTTGCGGGATCAGCACGGCACCGTCCTGGTCTGCGACCACGATATCGTTTGGAAAGACTGCGACGCCGCCGCAGCCGATCGGCTCGCCCCAGCCGACGAAGGTGAGGCCCGCGACCGAGGGCGGCGCCGCAAAGCCATCGCACCAGACCGGCAGGTTGGTGCCGAGCACGCCCTCGACGTCGCGGACCACACCATCGGTGATCAGCGCCGCCACCCCGCGCTTGACCATGCGGGCGCATAGGATATCGCCAAAAATGCCGGCGTCGGTGATGCCCATGGCGTCGGTGACGCAGATGCAGCCTGCCGGCATCGCCTCGATCGCTGTGCGGGTCGAAATCGGCGACGACCAGGATTCAGGCGTGGCGAGATCTTCGCGCGCGGGCACGAAGCGCAGTGTGAAGGCCGGTCCGACCAGCCGCGGCAACCCCGGACGCAGCGGCTTGGCGCCGCGCATCCAGATGTTTCGCAGGCCCTTCTTGAGCAGAACGGTGGTGATGGTGCCGGTGGACACGCGCGACAGGGTTGCGACGGCTTCGGGGGACAGGGACATCGGGAATGCGGGCTCCGGGAGGGGTGGATGAAAGCCAGCGCATCTTGCGGGGCGCGGGCATCGCGTCAAGGGCTCGCAAGAAATGCCGCCATCACAACAGCTTATCGCAGGTATGCGGATTAATTTATTGAACTTGCAGGCTGATTTCATGCGAAGCGAATTCCACTGGCCGGCGAAACGCGCTACAGCTTGGGGCCAGCCCAATAGCCGCAAGGCAGACAGTACCGAGGGTAGCCACAAGTTCATGGCCGCGCCGCTTTCCCCGCCCCGCCTTTTGCCAAGTGGCGACAGTGCCATCACGGTGGAATTCAGCCGCAACATCGACGATGTCGCCAATCGGCGGGTGCTGGCGCTCGACCGCGTGCTGGCCGCCGAGCCGATTCCGGGCGTGACCGAGGCCGTGCCGACCTACCGGTCGCTGCTGGTGCACTACGATCCCGTGCAGATCGATTTCGACAAACTCGGTGAGCAGCTTCTGGCGCTCGCCCGGCGACCCGTTCCGGAGACGACCAAGGCAAGGCGCTGGCGCATTCCCGTGGTCTATGGCGGCGAGCACGGCATCGACCTCGAGGATGTCGCCAAAACGCTCAACACCACGCCCGACGACATCGTGGCGCGGCACACCGCCGGCGACTACCGCGTCGCCATGATCGGTTTTACGCCCGGCTGGTCCTATCTCAGCGGTCTTACGGATTTCCTGCACCTGCCGCGGCGGCAGAACCCGCGTCTTCTCACGCCATCAGGCACGATCTCGATCGGCGGCGTGCAGACCGGCGTGCAGTGTCTCGCCGGTCCGAGCGGCTGGCATCTGCTGGGACAGACGGCGGTCCGTACCTACCAGCTCCACCGCGAACCGACGTTCCTGCTGGAGCCCGGCGACCAGATTACGTTCAGCCGTGTCGATGCCAAGACCTTCGCGGAACAGGATCGTGCCGCGGCGGTCGGCGAATTCGTGGCCGAGTTGATCGCGTCATGAGCAAGCTCGTCATCACATCGATCGGTCCGGCAAGCTCGGTACAGGACGGAGGGCGTCCCGGCGCCCAGCGTTATGGCCTGGTGCCATCAGGCGCGATGGATCGCCTGGCGCTGGCATCAGCCAATACGCTGGTCGGAAACGCGCTGTCTGCGGCCGCCATCGAGATCGGCCCGTTCGGCGCCAGCTTCACCGCGCGCGGCGGTGCGGTCCGCGTGGCGCTGGCGGGCGCTTCGCGCAAAGCCGACATCGCCGGGCGTCCCGTTGCGTTTGAGTGTTCGGCGACGCTTGCCGAAGGCGAAACCCTGACCCTTGGCTTTGCCCGCGGCGGCTCGTTCAGCTATCTCGCGATCGAAGGTGGCATCCAGGGCGAGCTGACGTTTGGCAGCCTCGCCGTCAACGCGCGCGCCGGGCTCGGCAGCCCCTATCCGCGACCGTTGCAGGCAGGCGACGAATTGCAGGCGCAAGCCGCCAGCGGCGCGCCTGAGCGGCGGATCGAATTGCCAGCCGCATCAGACGCACCGATCCGCGTGGTCTGGGGCCCGCAGGACGACGAATTCGCCGACGAGACCAAGAAGCAGTTCGTCGACAGCGCGTGGAAGATATCGGCGACCAGCGACCGCATGGGATACCGGCTCGAAGGCCCCGCGCTGAAGCATCTGCACGGCCACAACATCGTTTCCGACGGCACCGTGAACGGCAGCCTGCAGGTGCCCGGCAACGGAAAGCCGATCGTGCTGATGCCGGATCGCGGCACCAGCGGCGGCTATCCCAAGATCGCAACCGTGATATCCGCCGACTTCGGGCGGTTCGCGCAAACGCCCGCGGGGCACGCCTTCCGGTTCAAGGCCGTCAGCATGGCCGAGGCGCAGGCCGAAGCGCGCACGTTTGCGGATCTGCTCCGCTCCCTGCCCGACCGGCTGCGCGCCCTCGAAAGCGTTGATCTCAACCTCGACGCGCTGCACGATGCCAATGTCGCCGGCCACGCCGTCAGCGCGGTCGATGCCGGCACCTGGCATCCCGACATCACCGGGCCGGACTGACCAGGATCCACACATCAGAAGCGGACGATCATCATGGCAACCATCGACCTCAATTGCGATCTCGGCGAAAGTTTTGGCCCGTGGGAAATGGGCAATGATGCCGCGATGATCGAGCTTGCGACCTCGGTCAATGTCGCCTGCGGCTTTCATGCCGGGGATGCCGACATCATGCGCCACACCGTCGAACTGGCTAAAGCCCGCGGCGTCAGCGTCGGCGCCCATCCCGGCTATCGCGACCTGCATGGGTTCGGCCGCCGGCCGATGCCGGGTCTGACGTCGTCGGAAATCGAAAACCTGATCGCCTACCAGATCGGCGCGCTGCAGGCGATCGCCACCGCCGCCGGCCACAAGGTCACGCACGTCAAAGCGCATGGCGCGATCTCCAATGTCGCCTGCGAGGACGACATGACCGCGAAGGCAATCGCCAACGCCATCAAGGCGGTCGATCCGAATCTGATTTTTGTGGTGCTGGCCAATTCAAAGCTGGTGACGGCCGGCGAAGCGGCCAACCTGCCGATGGTGCATGAAGTGTTCGCCGACCGCGCCTACGAGGACAACGGCTCGCTGGTGTCGCGCAAGAAGCCGGGCGCGGTGCTGCACGATGCGAAGCAAATCGCCGACCGCGTGGTGCGGATGGTGCAGGACGGCGCGGTGGTTTCGGTCACCGGCAAGGTGATCAAAATGCGCACCGATACGGTCTGCATCCACGGCGATAATCCCAGCGCGGTCGACATCGCGCGCGGGGTACGTCAGGCGTTGGACAGCGCCGGGATCAAGGTGGCGCCGTTCAGGTCTGGTGCCTGACTCCCGCGGCATGTGGGTTAGATCCAAATCGCGAAAACAACCCCATGCAAAGTAGGATGCGCGTGCGCCATAGGTACCATAGCACCTCAGAACGGATGAACCGAGAGCGTGCCGAACACGACGGCTGCGATCACCGCCAGCGCGCTGTAGAGCGCCGCGGTGTGGAAGCCGCTACCGGTACGCCGGGACAACGAGCGCGCATAAAGATGCAGGGGGGCTTCCGCCGATAGTTCGCGCATGGTCGATCTCCAACGCTGCATGAAGAACATATGGAATATCGTTCGCGCCCGGAATCAAGCCGGTCGGAAAAATAGCGATACAACCGCTCCGGCGAACTCCGGTTCAAGTGGAAACTTCTCCACTCTGAATTCCCCAGAGAATTTTATTTGGGCCGCCGACATGCAGCTGCGCAGCAGCAGCAGGACACGATGTACCAACACGCGGAGGGCGACGGCACCGCGGTTCTTCCGTCAGCCCCCGGGGCCGTCCCTCATGATGAAGCCCATCAGGTCGCCCACGTTGAGTTCCAGATCCCGGATGATGTCCTTGACGACGTCTCCGATCGAGATGACGCCCACGACCTTGCCGCCGTCCAGCACCGGCAGATGGCGAAAACCGCGCTCAGACATCATGGCCATGCAGCCGTCCAGCCGATGGTCCAGTTTGACCGTCACCGGGTTGGCCGTCATCACCTGGCCCACCGGCGTCTGCTTTGCATCGAGCCCGGGCAGCAGCACCTTGATGGCGCAATCACCCTGGGTCACGATGCCGACCAGCACGTCGTCGTCGATGACCAGCACCGACCGCACCCGTTTGTCGCGCATCTGGCGCAACGCTTCGACGACCATGTCACCTGAACGAACATGGATCACGGCGCCCTTCTTCTGGGCGAGAGCGGTTTTTACAGTGCTCATCGATCTCCTCTCGTGGGTCAGTTCCTGCCCCGCCGTGATGGTCCGGATCGAAGATTAGTCGAAATATCCTGCCTTGTCTGCACCGCGCCGATGTCGCCGGCGAAGCCGGCCATCGCCGCTCACCTCAGTACACATCCTGCTGGAACCGGCCCTTCTTCTTGAGGTCGGCGACGAAGGCGATGGCCTCGTCGGTCGAGCGTGCGCCGAACTGGGCGACGATATCGACCATCGCCCGCTCGACGTCCTTTGCCATCCGCTTGGCGTCGCCGCAGATGTAGACATGGGCCCCCTCGGCGAGCCATGTCCACATTTCGCGACCGACCTCGCGCATGCGATCCTGCACGTAGAACTTCTTGTCGCCGTCGCGCGACCACGCCAGTGACAACCGGGTCAGCAGGCCCGAGGTCTTCATCGCGTTGAGTTCATCGGCATAGAAGAAATCGCAATCGCTGCGCTGATGACCGAAGAACAGCCAGTTTTTGCCGGGCGCACCGGTGGCGCGGCGGTCGTGGAGGAAGGCGCGGAACGGCGCGATGCCGGTGCCGGGACCGACCATGATGATCGGCGTCCTGGCATCCTCAGGCAGCGCGAAACCGTGCGCCTTCTGGACGTAGACCTTGAGTTCGTCGCCGGGGTTGATCCGCTCGGAAAGGAATGTCGATGCAAGTCCGAAACGCCGGCGCTTGTTGACCAGGTAACGCACGCAATCCACCGTCAGCGAGAGTTTTCCGGGCGTCGCGTTGTGCGACGACGAGATCGAATAGAGCCGCGGCTGCAGCGGCTCCAGCGCCTCGATGAAGGCCTCGGGGTGCGGACGGACACGGGAGAATTTCTGCAACACCGCCATCACGTCGAGCGTGGCGGCATCGCCGTCGGGATCCTCACCCAGCGCCAGCGCGCGGGCCTTCTCGCGGAGCGCACCACCGGTGAGATAGGAGATCAGCTCAAACAGCGAATCCGGTGCCGGCGACAGCGAGACATCGTCGAGCAGAACCTCGCGCAACGTCTTGCCCCTCACCTCGGTCGTGTGCGAGGCGCCGAGCAGCGCGATGATCTGGTCGACCAGCCCGAGATCGTTGCGGGCGAAGATGCCGAAGGAATCGCCGACGACGTAATCGAGGCCGCATCCGGACAGATCGAACTCGATGTGCCAGGTTTCCTTTTCCGACCCCTTGCCGTTCAAGAGCCGCCGCGACAGGAATTTGGCCGGCGCGGGATTGTCGCGGGAGCGGCCGAGTTCGGCGACGACCGCGGCGGGCTCGCCTGAAGCCGCCGATGACGGCGTGGCCGGTACCTTGTCGATATCCTCATACAACGACTTCAGCATCCGGGCGGTTTCCTTGCCGCCGGGGACACAGAGATTGAGCCGCGCTTCGCTCTTGGTCGCGATCGCTTCGGAATAGTTGTGGCAGTCGTAGCCGCA
>JBBRSX010000008.1:0-77064 GCA_038244925.1 Hyphomicrobiales bacterium
GAAAACACGAAGGTCACAGCCATGATCACCGGGGTGTCGTTGCGCAGGATGGCGTCGATCAGCAAGCTGCCGATGCCGGGAATGCGAAAAATCTGCTCGGTGACGATGGCGCCACCGAACACGGCCGGGACCTGCAGCGCGATCAAGGTGACGACCGGGATCATGGCGTTGCGCATCACATGCTTGACGATCACCTTGGTTTGACCGAGTCCCTTGGCGCGGGCGGTGGTGACGTAGTCGAGCCGGATCACGTCCAGCATCGCCGAACGCACAAACCGTGTCATCGAAGCCGCCTGGAACAGGCCGAGCACCATCACAGGCATGATCGCCTGCCGGATCTGTTCGAGCACCCAGTGGATACCCGTGCCCTTGATGTCGGTCGTATAGACAAAGGGAAGCCAGTCCAGCTTGACCGAGAACACCAGGATGAACAGCAGCCCGGTGAAGAAGGTCGGCAGCGAGAAGCCGATGAAGGCGAGCGTGTTGGCGATCTGGTCGAAGATCGAATAGGGTTTTGTCGCGGCATAGACCCCGACCGGGATCGCGATGCAGAGCGCCAGCAGCTGCGCCGAGCCGATCACGTAGAGCGTTGTCGGCAACCTCTGCAGGATCAGGGCATCGACGTTCATGCGGCTGACAAAGGAAAAGCCCCAGTCGCCGTGCGCCATCGCCACCAGCCAGTGCAGGTAGCGCAGATAGATCGGGTCATCGAGGCCGAAGCTTTTCCGAAGGGCGGCGGCGACTTCGGGCGGCACGTTGGGATTGGTCGCGAGTTCGCCGAAGGGGTCGCCGGGCGCCAGCGCCAGCACGATGTAGAGCACGAGCGAGATGCCGAGCAAACTCGGCACCGCGATCAACAGGCGACGCAGGACATACTGGCCCATGAGGGAAAAATCCCGTCGACGTTAACCGGTCGCCTCTCGATACCAGTCCTGCAGGTTGTCGAGGTCGTTGGCCCAGCCGCTCATGACAGGGCGCATCGAGTTGGAGATGGCACCGACCTTGATGCGGTGCATCACCGGAATCATGACGGTGTCCTGCCACATCAGGTCGTTGCACTTGATGTAGAGCTCCGCGCGCTTGACCGGATCGATTTCGTTTTCCGCCGCATCGATCGCCGCGTCGTAGTCCTTGTTGACCCAGCGCGGAAAATTCTGGCCCTGCCACTTGTTCTCCTTGGTGGCGACGTAGCGCGAATGATAGCGCCGCATCAGCAGCACCGGGTCGGGCTGGGTCATCGGGATCTGGAACTCCTCGATGTCGGAGTAGAAATGCGCGTAGGTGTCGGGATTGGCGACGTCGGAGGAGAAGAACACCGAAGCGACGACCGATTTCAGTTCGACATCGATCCCGGCCTTCTGGCAGGCCTGCTTGACGATGGCCTGGGTCTTTTGCCGCGGACCGTTGGTCGAGGTCTGGTAGAGCAGCTTCAGCTTTTTGCCGTCCTTCTCGCGGATGCCGTCTGCGCCAAGTTTCCATCCGGCGCCGTCCAGCAGCTTGGCCGCCTTCTCGACGCTGAACTCCCACGTCGTGTTCTTGGAGACGAAGGGCCCGGGTCCGTTGAGGTAGTTGGCGGTGACGCGTCCGGCGCGGCCGTAGATCACTTTCTGAACGGCTTCACGGTCGACCAGCAGCGACAGCGCCTTGCGCACGGCCGGATCGGACAGGATCGGATGCTTGGTCTTCATCGACGAGCGTTCGCCGTCGATCTCGGTGTTGGGATCGGTGAAGTTGACGGCGATGAATTCAATGTCGCCGCCCGGCGCATAGACGGTCTTGCCCTTGCCGCCCTTTTCGAGCCGCAGCAGAACCTCGTCCTCGACCTGCATGTTCCAGGCGTAGTCATATTCGCCGGTCTGGATGACGGCGCGGGCCGCCGAGACGGCATCGCCGCCGCCCTTCAGCTCGATGGTGTCGAAATGCGGCCGGTTGGCCATGTGATAGTCGGGATTGATCTCGCCGCGGATCAAGTCGCCCGGCTTGAACTCGACGAACTTGTAGGCGCCGGTGCCGACCGGTTTCAGGTTGTTCGGAGCCTCGCGGGATTTGCTGCCCTTGTATTCCGCGAACAGGTGTTTTGGGATCAGGCAGCCATAGGCGCCGACAAAGGCATTGGCCCAGAACGGGGTCGGGCTCTTGAACAGGACGCGGACGGTGAGGTCATCGACCTTCTCGACCGTGACGTCGGCGTAGGTGCCGATGCTCACCGCGGCGGTGGCGGGATCGGTGGAGTATTGCCAGTTGAAAACCACGTCGTCGGCAGTGAACGGTTTGCCGTCGTGCCATTTGACGCCGGGCTTGAGTTTCCAGGTCACCGACTTGGCGTCAGCAGCGAGGCCGCCGTTCTGGATCGAGGGAATTTCGGCGGCGAGGATCGGGTTGAGGTGACCGTCGACATCCCAGCTTGCCAGCGGCTCGTAGAAGATGCGCGAACTGTCCTGATCCTTGGTGCCGGTGGCAAAATGCGGATTGAGCAGGGTCGGCCCTTGCCACCACAGCAGCTTCAGCGGGCCGCCGCCGCCACGCTTGGTCGGCTGATATGTCGCGGGGCTCTGGGCCATGGCGACGCCGCCGATCGCGAGAATTTGAGTGGCCATCGGCGCGGTGAGGCCAAAAGCGATCATGCGTTGAATGAAGCCGCGGCGATCCATGCGCCCGTCCTTCACCTCGTCGATCATGGTACGCAAATCAGAATCCAGCATGTTCCCCTCGTGTGGTTCGCGCCTGACGACAGCGCGCCGCCGGGGTGCGCCAAGTCCGTCTTGTTCGATGGCAATAGATGGCACACCAAATGCCCCGGAGGTCAACGTCTGGCGCGTTACAATCCAGATCGGGGCGATCAGGTTCTGATGGCGGCTTGGGCAAACCCGCGCTGCGGCGCACACCGCTTCAGCAATCCGGCGGTATCCGGGGGCCAAACGCGTCCCGGACTGCAAAAAATTTGTTCGCTGGCTTTCGAGGCCAAATCAGGCCAGCGACATGTCCAGCGGCGGCGTCACGCTATCAGGCATCGGGCAGACATAGGGGGTGCGGGCGGTGCGTCTCGTCAGGTCCGCCTTGGCGGCGGCGATCAGATTCGGCTCCATCAACGCCTTGATGCCGAGTCCGGCCATCGCCTTGGCGGCCTGGACCATGGCCTTGTGGGCGGCGGGAGACTTGCCCTGCGCCACCACCTGCCAGGTGTGCAGGGGAGTGCCGATCGCAATCGTCGGGGCGTGGACCTGGACGGTCGGCACCACCCAGCTGACGTCGCCGACGTCGGTCGAGCCGATCTGCGGGTTGCGCTTGGCATCCATCGGAACCAGAAAATCCGCCAGCGGCCGGTCGGTGGGATCCATGCCGATCGAGTGATAGACGCTGGCGATGTCCTTGTCGGTCAGTGTCGACTGGATTTTTGCGGCAAAATCCTTGTCGGCCTCGTCGAAATGCGGCGGACCGAGCTCCTGCATGACGCCATACAGCGCTTCCTCCAGCGGGGTGTTGAACAGGATGTTGGAGACGGCGGAAACGATCCGCATCTCCACGCTTGTTTCGGTCATCAACGCCGCGCCCTGCGCGACCTTGTGCACACGCGCCACCAGTTCGTTCATGCCGGGCAGGTCGCGGGCGCGGATCGAATAGCGCACGCGGGCATGGGCCTGCACCACGTTGGGGGCGATACCGCCGGTGTCGAGCACGGCATAATGGATGCGGGCGTCGCTCGGCATGTGTTCGCGCATGTAGTTGACGCCAACGCTCATCAGCTCCACCGCGTCAAGCGCGCTGCGGCCGAGATGCGGCGAGGCCGCGGCATGCGAGGTGCGGCCGGTGAAGATGAAATCGGCGCGGGTGTTGGCGAGCGAGGGCGTCACCACGACTTCCCAGAAGCTCGAAGGGTGCCAGGTGATGGCGATGTCGGCATCGTCGAAAGCTCCGGTACGCACCATGAAGGCCTTCGCCGCGCCGCCTTCTTCCGCCGGGCAGCCGTAATAGCGCACGCGGCCCGGAACCTTGTTGGCGGCGAGCCAGTCCTTTACCGCGGTGGCGGCGAGCAGGGCGGCGGAGCCGAGCAGATTGTGGCCGCAGCCATGGCCATGGCCGCCGGCCTCGATCGGACGATGTTCCGCCACGCCGGCTTCCTGGCTGAGGCCCGGCAGCGCGTCATATTCGCCGAGGAAGGCGATGACCGGCCCACCTTCGCCGGCTTCGCCCATCAGCGCGGTGGGAATGCCCGCGACCTTCTCGGTGATGCGAAAACCCTGGTGGCGCAGCTCGGCCAGATGTTCGGCCGACGAGCGCGCCTCGGTGTAGCACACCTCGGGCATGCCCCAGACCTTGTTGGCCAAGGCAACGAAACGCGGCTTGATGGTATCGACGCCACGCCAGATATCACTGCGGTTGTCCATCGCCCAATCCCGATCCCAAATTCGTTACCGAAGTCGGATTGTTATCAGCTTCGCCAGAGCGCGCCTAGCGCTTGCGGCGACATCAGCCATGCGAGGCTGTTCAACTCTCGTCGATTATCTTTACACCCGCGGCCGCAGCGATCGCTGCATGTCCATTGTATAGGTGTAGCGGCCTTCGGGATGGGTGGTGACCGTGACCTCGAACAGTTCCTCGCGCCGGCCGTAATAACGGCGCACCATGGTCAGCGCCGGCGATCCCGGCTTGACCTTGAGCGGTTTTGCGATTTTGGCCGGCATGCCGCGCGCAAACACTTCGAGCTGGGCATATTCGATGGTCTCGCCGTACATCTTCGCGATCTGCTCATGCACCGGCGTCCTTCCGTGATCCTTGCGGCTGACGACGCCCGCAAATTTCCGCAGCACGTAGATTTCGGTCCAGCCCAGGGGCGCAGCAAAATCGTCGGAACGGCGGATCGCCTCGATCAGGAACCAGTGCTTGCCCGGCTCGCATTTCAAGAGCGCCGCCAGCTTGCGGTCGGCCACGATCTCGCTCGAACGCACTACCTGGCGATAGGTCTCGTTGGAATAGCGCAGCCATTCCGCCAGCGACTTGACGCTGTGGGTGAACAGCACCGGCGGCTCGGCGGCGATGACGACGGAGCCGAGCCCGGCACGGCGAACGATCAGGCCTTGCTCGGTGAGAATGCGCAGCGCCTCGCGCACCGTCTGCCGGCTCGCCGCATGACGCGCCATCAACTCGGTCTCGGTCGGCAAGAGGTCGCCGACCGGCGTTTTGCCGAGCCGGATCGCCTTCTGCAATTCGGCAGCGATGTCCCGGTAGCGTGTGGTCTTGCGGCTTACCTTCTTAATGGCCATCGCAGCGCACCGGTTGGCCTGACTTTATCGAGGCGAGGGCGGCCTCGAATGCCGCCAGCGTCGCCAGCACGTCCGCCGCCGGCACTGGATACGGCCGCTTGCCGTCGACGGCATCGGCAAAGGCGTCGAGTTCGGCGCGCAGGACATTGATCGTGGGAAAGGTGTGACGCATGGGCTTGCTGTTGGACACGCGCCTGATCAATGTCGATTCATCCAGCACTTCGGCGGATCCCTTGGTTCCGAACACATGCACGCGCCAGAAGAACGGTGTTGCCCGGATCGTGGCCAGCGTCCAGGTGACGCCGTTGACAAAATCCATCATCAGCATGGCGGTGTCCAGCGGTGGCGGCCCCGGTTCGCGCGAATGCAGATTCGCCGAGATCTGGCGCACCGGCCCGAGCATGCTGACAAAGGCATCCAGCACATGGAGACCGGCGCCGGTCAGCCCGCCGCCCGGCGATTCAGCTTCCGACAATCGCCAGCCCGCGATGATACTCTGCGAGTTCTCATTGCTGTTGTGGCCCTCGACATGGAGCAGCGTGCCGAGTTCGCCGCTTGCGACAATATCGCGCAGCGCCCGTAGCGACGGCCAGAAGCGCCGGTTATGCCCGACCGCGAGCAGGACCCCCGCCGCGCGGCAGGCGTCGAACATCCGCGCCGCATCGGCGCGATGCAGCGCCAGCGGTTTTTCGCAAAACACCTGCTTGCCCGCGGCGGCACAGGCGATGACCTGCGCCGGATGCAGCGAGTGCGGCGTTGCCAGCAAAACAGCCTTGATCGCGGGATCGGCGAGGACAGCGTCGAGGGAGGACAGTTCGAGGTGATGCAGGTTGCAGAATTCGCGCGCACCGTCGCTATCGGGTTCGACGGCGCGGACGATGTTCAGCGTGTCGTGGCCGCTTACGGCTTCCACGATATTGCGGCCCCAGCGGCCGAGGCCGACGATGGAGGCCGGGATCATCGCAAAGCCTCAGGTAGCGGCTGTCGCCGGATCGCTTCAATAATGGCGGAGCTGTCGCTGTCCGGTCCTTCGAGCGCGATCGCTGAACGCAATAACTCGACCTGGGCCTCCGTGACGGCTAGGCGCAGCCCGCATTGCCGCGCTTCATGCAGGATCAATTCGGCGTCCTTCATGGTTTGCGCGATGTGCGATTGCGGCCGAAAATCCCGGCTCAGCATTTTCTCACCTTTGGTGTCCATCACGCGCGAGTACGCCGCGGATTCTTGCGCGGTGGCCAGGAAGGTGCGTCCATCCAGCCCCAGCCGCTCCGCAAACACAATGCCTTCGGCCAGTGCTGCCCGGTTATTCTGCAGGATCAGATTGATCGCAAGCTTGGTCCGGCTGGCGTCACCGATCTTGCCGACGCGGATGCTGTGCGGACAGAGCATGGCCAGCAGTGCGTCGAGATCCTCGATCGCGTCAGCTTCTCCCGCGACCAGCGCGGTGGCTGTGCCGTCTTTGATCTCGGCGCTGGTGCCCGAGATCGGCGCTTCGACGAAGGCAAAGCCTGCTCTCGCCGCGCGCGCCGCGATCCGCTCGATCTCGCCGGGCGAGCAGGTCGTGGTGCAGATCATCGTGGGGCGGGAAGGGCTGTCTTGGAGTTCGCCGAGCAGCGCCTCGACTTGCTTGCCGTCATACACCGCGATGACGATAGCGTGCGACATGCCGGCGAGATCGCCGGCGGAGGCGGCAATCGTTCCACGATTATCCCTGAGACGGTCGCATCTGGCCGGATCTATGTCGAAGCCGACCACGGCAGCGCCATTGTTTGTCAGTCGCTCCGCCAGCGCAGTTCCCATCAGGCCAAGCCCGATAATTCCGGTCCGAGCGTCGCCCAGCATTCTATTTCGCTTCGATGCCGGCGGCCTTGGCGGCCTCCGTCCATCGCGTGATTTCGCCGTTGATAAAGCTGCCGAACTCGGCCGGCGGCATGGTCGAAACGATCATGCCGAGGCCGGCGAGCTTGTCCCGCGTCGCCGGCGCCGACAGGATTTTTTCGCTCGCGGCGTAAAGCTTGTCGACGATGGGCGCCGGCGTATTGGCCGGTGCCAGCAGGCCATACCAGATCGTGGCCTCGAAACCCGGCATTGCCTCGGCCAGCGGCGGCAAGTCGGGCGTCAACTGGTTGCGCGTCGGCGACGTTACGCCGATGCCGCGCAACATGCCGCCCTGCATCTGCGGGATCGCCACCGAAAAATCGGCAAAAGCGAGATCGATCACGCCCGCTATCACATCGGTGACGGCCAGCGGCACGCCGCGATAGGCTGCCGAGACGATCGACATCCCGCCGCGGCTTTGCAGTTGCGCATTCGAGATCTGCGACGCGCCGGAGCCGTAGCCCGCGGTCATGTTCGGATGGGTCTTGGCGTATGCCATGAACTGCGGGAGGTCCTTGGCCGGAAAACCAGGATTCACCAGCAGCACCATCGCCGTCGTCACGGTGCGGATGACAGGCGTAAAGTCCTTGGCCGGATCGTAGGGAAGATTCTTCAGCATCGCGACGTTGCTGGCCTGGGTGGTGTTGGTTCCCATCAGCAGGGTGTAGCCGTCGGGCTGGGCGCGCGCGACTTCCTGGGCGCCGAGACTGCCGAGCGCGCCGCTGCGGTTCTCGATCACCACCGTCTGGCGCAGCGCTTCCTGCAACTGCTGACCGAGCAGCCGCGCCACCTGGTCCGGTCCGGCGCCGGCCGGGAACGGCACGATGATCTTGATCTGGCGCGACGGATAATCGTCGGCGGCGTGGGCCTGCGGCCCGGCAAGGCCGAACAGGATGGCGACGGCAACGATACCCAGGGACAGTTTCATCATGCGCTCCCGATATTATGCAAAGGGATCTCTTCGGATCCGCTTCAAAACTTTATACGGACAAATGAAGCCTCTGCAAGAAAATTGTGGGGGAAAGGGCTATCTATGGCCGATCCAGGCTGTATATTTAACCGTATAAATGACGCAGCGGGAGGCCGGAACGTGGACACCAGCGAAATGTACGCGCGGGGCTTGCGCCGGCGCAAAGCGATGTTCGGCGAGGCCGATGTCGAGAAGCGGATGGCGGCCTCCGGCGAATTCGGCGCGCCGCTGCAGAACATCATCAACGCCTATGTCTATGGCGACGTCTGGGAGCGCTCGGGGCTATCCGGCGATATTCGCAGCCTCGTCATGCTGGGCATTACGGCTGCCAGCGGGAAGCCGGCCGAATTCCGCGTCCATGCCAAGGGCGCGCTGGCGAACGGATGCACGCGCGAGCAGGTGCAGGATGTGCTGCTGCTGGTGGCGATGTATTGCGGCGTGCCGGCCGCGATCGAGACCAACCGGATCGCGGCGGAAATCTTTGGCGAAGCGCCGGCTTCCGATCCGGCCAAAGCCTAGCGCATGCCTATGAAATCCATTCCGACCATCGACGCCCACCATCACATCTGGCGGCTGAACGATCTGCCCTGGCTTTCGGGGCCGCAGGTGCCACGCATCTTCGGGCCGTACCAGCCGATCTGCCGCGACTATCCGATCGCTGAATACCGCGCCGACACCGCCGGCTGCGATATCGTCAAGTCGATCTACATCCAGACCAATTGGCCGGCAGGAAAAAGCTACGACGAAGCGCGCTGGGTGCAGTCGGTCGCGGACGAGACCGGCTGGCCGCATGCCAATGTCGCGCATGCGGATCTGGCCGATCCCGATGCCGGTTCGTTACTCCGGCGTCTGGCCGACTTGCCGGCGACGCGCGGCATCCGCCAGCAACTGCATTGGCACGAAAATTCGCAATACCGTTTTGCGCCGCGGCCCGACGTCATGAAGGACGCCGACTGGCGCCGCGGGCTGGCGCGGCTCGCCGACCACGGCCTGCTGTTCGAACTGCAGATCTTTGCCAGCCAGATGCTCGATGGCGCCGAACTTGCAAAATCGTTCCCGAATACGGTGTTCGTTCTCGAGCACGCCGGCATGCTGGAAGACATGTCGCCTGCGGGCTGGCAGCTCTGGCGCGACGGCATGGCCGCGTTGGCGCAATGCCGCAACGTCAACGTCAAACTCTCTGGGCTCGGCACCTTCGTTCACGCCTGCCGCGGTGACGTGATCCGGACGATCGTCAAGGAGACCGTCGCTTTGTTCGGCGCCGATCGCTGCTTCTTCGGCAGCAATTTCCCGATCGAGAAGTTATGGACGGATTACGCCACGCTGTACCGGACGTTTCGTGAGGCCATCGCGCATCTCAGTGAAATAGAGCAGCCCGCCATCCTGCACGACACCGCGGCGCGGCTCTACCGGATTTGATCAGGTACGTAGCCCGGATGAGCGCAGCGACATCCGGGGCCACTCTAACACCGTCCCGGATGTCGCTGCGCTCATCCGGGCTACATGACCCCCTCAGTCATTCGCTTCCGGCGGCAGGAAATTCACCTCATGCTCGGCCGAGATGCGCACGATTTCGGCGACGTCGCTCAGATTGTGCAACTGGTTGAACAGCGCCTCCAGTTTCTGCGTCGGCGAAACCCAGAATAGCGCCCGCGCCGGCTTGTCGGATTTGTTGAAATAGCCGTGCGGAATGCCGCGCGGCAATCGGGCTAGGTCGCCGGCCTTGGCTTGCACCCAGACGCCGTCGAGCTTGAGGTCGAGGATGCCTTCCTGCACCAGGATAAATTCGTCCTGGGTGGGATGGATATGCACCGGCACGAATTGGCCGGGATCGCTGTTGGTCTCGAACGCAAAGGTCGAGTCGGTGACGGCCTTGGGGAAATAGACCTGCCCGAGGATGTTCCAGGTCTTGCCGGAATATCCGGCGCCATTTTGTGTGATGCCTTTTTCGAGCGCGGCCATGGTTTCGATCCCTTACCTGTTGAAGGGAGGAGGCTAGCCCCAGCCGGCCATCTGTCAAGCGTAGGGGCGGGAAGCGAGGCTTTCTTGCAATTGTTTGAAGTTTAAAATATATGCTTGGGCGTTCTTTCGCGGGAAGGCCAACGAATGCCGAAATTTTCGCGTTCCTCCCATGTGCTTGTCACCGGTGGCGGGCGGGGCATCGGCCGTGCGGTGGCCGCGGCGCTGTCGGAAGCAGGCGCGACCGTCACCATTCTCGGCCGCAATCGCGCCACGCTCGACGAGGCCGTAGCGGCAGGCGCCGCGCAATTCGCTGAGGTCGCCGACGTTGCCGATCAGGCTTCGGTCAAGTCGGCCATCGCAGCGGCCGCAGCGCGGCAACCGATCGACATTCTGATCGCTAACGCGGGCGCTGCGGAGTCTGCGCCGTTCGGCCGTTCCGACGCGGCGTTGTTCCAGCGGATGATGGGCGTCAATTTCATGGGCGTGGTTCATGCAACGCAGGCCGTGTTGCCGGGAATGCTCGAACGCCGCCACGGCCGGGTGGTCGCGATCGCATCGACCGCCGGCTTGAAGGGCTACGCCTATGTCAGCGCCTACAGCGCGGCCAAGCATGCGGTGATCGGCCTGGTACGTTCGCTGGCGCTGGAGACGGCCAAAAGCGGCGTCACCGTCAATGCGGTCTGCCCCGGTTTTACCGAAACCGATCTGCTCGAAAGCTCGATCGACAACATCATCAAGAAGACCGGCCGCAGCCGCGAGCAGGCGATCGCAGAACTGTCGAAACACAATCCGCAAGGGCGGCTCGTGACGCCGCAGGAAGTTGCCGACGCCGTGCTGTGGTTGTGCCGCGAAGGCGCCAGCGCCGTCACCGGGCAGGCCATCGCGGTGGCCGGCGGAGAGGTCTGACCGGCCATAAGTAATGCACTTCAGGGAGAACCCATGAGCAGACCCGCCAATCCCGTGACACTGCCGCTGGCGGATTATTCGCCGAAGCATTTTTTGCTGGCCGTGGTCGGCGGCGTCGCCACGGTGACGCTGAACCGGCCGGAGCGAAAGAACCCGCTGACGTTCGAGAGCTACCGCGAGCTCACCGACTTCTTCCGCGCCTGCGCGATGGACGATGAACTGAAAACCATCGTCGTGGCGGGCGCCGGTGGCAATTTTTCCTCCGGCGGCGACGTGTTCGAGATCATCGGTCCGCTGGTGCAGATGGACACCAAGGGGCTTACCGCCTTCACGCGGATGACCGGCGATCTCGTCAAGGCGATGCGGGCCTGTCCGCAGCCGATCGTTGCATCGGTCGAAGGCATTTGCGCCGGCGCCGGCGCGATCATCGCCATGGCCTCCGATTTGAGATTGGCCGCGACCGGCGCCAAAGTAGCATTTCTGTTCAACAAGGTAGGCCTCGCCGGCTGCGACATGGGCGCCTGCGCAATGCTGCCGCGCATCATCGGCCAGTCGCGGGCCTCGGAACTGCTCTATACCGGCCGCTTCATGACCGCGGAGGAGGGCGAGCGCTGGGGCTTCTTCAGCCGCATCGTGACGCCGGAGGAGGTGCTGGCGCAGGCGCAGCTGATGGCCAAACAGATTTCCGAAGGTCCGACCTTCGCCAACACCATGACCAAGCGTATGCTGGCGATGGAATGGGCGATGTCGGTGGAAGAGGCGATCGAGGCCGAAGCGGTGGCGCAGGCGCTGTGCATGACCACGGAGGATTTTGCGCGGGCGTTCGAGGCGTTTTCGAACAAGCGGACGCCGGCGTTCCAGGGGAATTGAGGTAGAGGCGACATCCTGAGGTGCGAGCGCTTGCGAGCCTCGAAGGATGACAGCAACAGGTGCTCGTAGCCCATCCTTCGAGACGCCGCTTCGCGGCTCCTCAGGATGACGTCGTAAACTGTAGCCTTGAGAAGGAGGCTTGCATGAAGATCGCGATCATCGGCGGCGGACCGGCCGGTCTTTATGCTGCGATCCTCCTCAGGAAGCAGCGGCCGCAGGCCGAGATCACGGTTTATGAGCGCAACCGCGCCGACGACACCTTTGGCTTCGGCGTCGTCTTCTCCGACGCGACGCTGGACAATTTCGAAAAATACGATCCGCCGAGCTACCGTCGCATCACACAGGAATTCGCCTATTGGGACGATATCGCCGTGCATTTTCGCGGTACCATCCATCGCGTCGGTGGCAACGGTTTTTGCGGCTGCTCGCGCCGCATGTTGTTGCTGATTTTGCAGGAGCGCGCCCGCGAACTCGGCGTGACGCTGTTGTTCGAAACGGATATCGACGACGAGGCCCGTTTTGCCGACGCCGATCTGGTGGTGTTGGCCGACGGTATCAACAGCCGCTTTCGCGACAAATACGCTGATCATTTTCAGCCCGAGGTCGATCTGCGCTCGAACAAGTTCGCGTGGATGGGCTCGACCCGGCCGCTCGACGCTTTCACCTTTATCTTTCAGGAGACCGAGTGGGGGCCGTTCATCGCGCATGCCTATCAATACGAGGGCGGCCGATCGACCTGGATTTTTGAGACCGACGCGGAGACGTTTGCGCGGGCAGGTCTCGAAGGCCTGAGCGAACGGCAATCCGCCGATCGCATGGCGGAAATCTTTGGCTGGTTCCTCGAAGGCCATTCGCTGCAGACCAACCGCTCGATGTGGCGAAATTTTCCGATGATCCGCAGCCAGCGCTGGGTCAAGGGCAACATGGTATTGCTTGGCGACGCCAAGGCGACCGCGCATTTCTCGATCGGCTCCGGCACCAAGCTCGCGATGGAAGATGCCATCGCGCTGACTGAAGCTATGGCGCAGGCGCCGAGCGTTGATGCAGGCTTGCAGACATACGAGCGCGGGCGGCGCGAGGAGGTCGAGAAGACCCAGCACGCCGCCGACGTGTCGCTGGTCTGGTTCGAGCATGTCGACCGGTTTTGGGACTTTGATCCCGTCCAATTCGCGTTCGGGGTCATGACCCGCGCCAAGGCGATCACCTACGACAATCTCACGTTACGCGCGCCGGAGTTTGTTCGCGAAGTCGACAAGGCCTTTGCGAAGCAGGTGCACGCAAAAGGTTTTGACGTCGAACTCGCAAAGCCAGTGGCGCCGATGTTCCAGCCGCTTAAACTGCGCGAGATGGCTGTGGCGAATCGCGCGGTGGTGTCGCCGATGTGCATGTATTCGGCAAAGGAGGGCGTGCCCGGCGATTTCCATCTGGTGCATTACGGCTCCCGCGCGATCGGCGGCGCCGGCTTGATGTTCACGGAAATGACTTGCGTCGGCCGCGATGCCCGCATCACGCCGGGCTGCGCCGGATTGTGGAACGACAAGCAGCAGGCAGCGTGGACGCGCATCGTCGACTTCGTCCACGCCAATTCGGCCGCGAAAATCTGCCTGCAGTTGGGACACGCCGGCCGCAAGGGTGCGACCAAGCTGATGTGGGACGGCATGGACCGGCCGCTGGAGCAGGGCGGCTGGGACACGGTGTCGGCATCGGCGATTCCCTACTTTCCGGACAGTCGGGTACCGCGCGAGATGGACCGTGCCGCGATGGCTCGCGTCAAGGCCGAGTTTGTTGCGGCGGCCTTGCGCGGCGACGCCTGCGGCTTCGACATGCTGGAGCTGCATTGCGCCCACGGCTATCTGCTCGCGAGTTTCATTTCGCCGCTGACCAACACGCGCAGCGACGAGTATGGCGGTACGCTCGCCAACCGGCTGCGCTATCCGCTGGAAGTGTTCGCGGCGATGCGCGCGGCGTGGCCGGCGCGCAAGCCGATGTCGGTCCGCATCTCCGCCACCGACTGGGCCGATGGCGGCATCACCGGCGACGACGCGGTGGTGATCGCGCGCGCGTTCGGTGAGGCTGGGGTGGATCTGATCGACGTCTCCACCGGGCAGACCGTGCGCGACGCGCAGCCGATTTACGGGCGGATGTTCCAGACGCCGTTTTCCGAACAGGTCCGGAACGAGGCCCGGGTCGCGACGATGTGCGTCGGCAACATCACGACGTCGGATCAGGTCAACACGATCCTCGCCGCGGGGCGCGCCGATCTGGTGGCACTGGGCCGGCCGCATCTGGTCGATCCATCCTTTACGCTGCGGGCGGCGGCCTGGTACGGCGCCGACATCGCCTGTCCGCAGCAATATCTGCCCGGCAAGGAGCAGATTTTCCGCAACAGCGTGCGCGACCGGCAGGACTTCGACGATCTCAAAATTAAGGGTAAGCCGAAAACCCGCGCTGAGCTGAAAGCCGAGGCAACAAAGCCGCTTGCGGCCGAATAGGCCGGGTGGCAGGCTGGTTAACGCCCTCGCCCGGCTTCTGCGGGGGAGAGGGCGTTGAGTGGAGTTGGCGGATGAAAGCGATCATTGTCGGAGGCGGCATTGGGGGCCTGACCACGGCTTTGATGTTGCGCGCGCGCGGCATCGATTGCGAGTTGTTCGAGCAGGCCGATACGATCCGCGAACTCGGCGTCGGTATCAACACGCTGCCGCATGCGATTCGTGAACTCGCAGGTCTCGGGCTGCTGGATCGGCTGGATGCTGCGGCGATCCGCACCGACGAACTGTACTATCTCAACCGCCACGGCCAGGAAGTCTGGCGCGAGCCGCGCGGCCTCGGCGCCGGTCACGACGTGCCGCAATTCTCTGTTCATCGCGGCCGTCTGCAAAGCGTGATTCACCGCGCTGTCGAGGAGCGGCTGGGCGAGGGGGCGATCCACACCGGCTGCCGGCTTGGCGCCTTCGCGCAGCATGAAGGCGGCGTAATCGCGCATTTCTTCGATCGCACCGGCGCGCATATCAAGACCGCGCAGGGCGATGTCCTGATCGGCGCCGACGGCATTCATTCACGCGTACGCGAGATGCTGTTTCCGGACGAGGGCCCGCCATGCTGGAACGGCCTGATGCTGTGGCGCGGCGCGCGCGACTGGCCGGCGTTTCTGACCGGCAATTCGATGATCGTCGCCGGCGGGCTTCATGCCAAGGTCGTGGTCTATCCGATCGCCGAAGGCTCGAGCCCGACGAGCCGCCTGACCAACTGGGCGGTGCTGGTGAAAGTCGGCGAGAACAACGCCACGCCGCCGCGGCGCGAGGACTGGTCGCGGCTCGGCAAGCGCGAGGAACTGATGCCGCATGTCGAGCGGTTCAAGGTGCCGCATGTCGACGTCCGCAGCCTGATTTCGGCGACGCCGGAATTTTACGAATACCCCTGCTGCGACCGCGATCCCTTGCCGTACTGGACCTGGGGACGGGTGACGCTGCTCGGCGACGCCGCGCATCCGATGTATCCGGTGGGCTCAAACGGTGCCTCGCAGGCGATCCTCGATGCGCGCGCGCTGGCGGATTCGCTGGCACATGCCGAACATCCGCGTCAGGCACTGCTGGCCTATGAGCAGAAGCGCCTGCCTATGACCGCCGATATCGTGCGCTCGAACCGCCGCGGCGGCCCCGAGGGCGTGATCGATGCGGTCGAGCAACTGGCACCCGACGGCTTTACCGATATCGAGAAAGTGCTGAGCCACGCCCAGCGCGAGGCGATCGTGCGCGGCTATGCGTCGAAAGCAGGGTTTGCAGCACCGACGCTGGGGCTTGCGGCGGTCAGGGCGTAGTTCCTTGCCGTGATGCCCGGGCTTGTCCCGGGCATCCACGACTTAACGGTATCTCGGCAGCAAAGAAGTGGATGGCCGGGACATCTAGCTTCGCGCTTCTGCCCGGCCATGACGAGAGCTGGGTATTCCGCCTCACGCCCCCGGAGGCGGTGGCAAAAAGTGGATGTTGTGCTCGGCCGCCAGCGCCACCACGGCGTCGGGCGTCTGTTCCTTCATGTTGTGAATGCCCCAGAACAGATCGTAGAGTCTGCGTGTCGGCGACACCCAGAACAGCGTCTTGGCGGTGCGGCCGGACTTGTTGAAGATGCCGTGCGGCTTGCCCATCGGCAGACGTACGAGATCGCCGGGTGCGCCTTGCGTCTCGGCGCCATCGAGGAAGAAGTCGAGCTTGCCTTCGAGGATGTAGAGATATTCGTCCTGGTCGGGATGAATGTGCGGCGGCACGAAGGTGTCGGGCGGAAACGTCGCATGCCACGAGAACGAATGCTCGCTGACGTGCTTGGGCACATAGGTCTGGCCGAGGATATTCCAGGAAATTCCCTGCATCCCCTCATTGGCCCGGGTGATCCCGGCGATTTCGGTTTTCATCGGTTTGTTTCCTTCCAGTATTTTTATTTCGCGGCGCAGTCTTTGGCGTACCGGTCTCCATAGTTCGAAAACACTTTTTCGACGATCTCGGTCTGGAATTTACCGTCCGCACGTTTTGCAACTTTGGTCAGATAGAAGTTCTGGATCGGATAGCCGTTGGTGTTGAACTTGAAATCGCCGCGCAGCGAGGTGAAGTCGGCCTTCTTCAACGCCGCTGACACCGCGTCCTTATTGCTCAAGTCGCCCTTCACCGCCTTGACGGCGCTATCGATCAGAAGCGCCGCGTCATAGCCCTGCATCGCATAGGTGCCGGGAACGACGCCGTTGTACGCGGCCTCGTAGGCGGCGACGAATTTCTTGCTCTGCGGGTTGTCGAGGTTGGGCGCCCAGTTGGCGCCGCCGAACATGCCCACGGCCGCATCCTGCTGCGCCGGCAGTGTCGATTCATCGACGGTGAAGGCCGAGAGCACCGGAATCTTGTTGGAAAGTCCGGCCTGGCTGTATTGTTTAACCAGGCCGACGCCCATGCCGCCCGGCATGAAGGTGAACAGCGCGTCGGGCTTGGCGGAAGCGATCTTGGTCAGCTCGACCTGGAAGTCGAGCGTGCCGAGCGGCATGTAGCTCTCCTCGGCAATCTCGCCCTTGTAGTCAAGCTTGAAGCCGGCCGCGGAATCCTTGCCGGCCTGATAGTTCGGCACCAGCACATACATCCGCTTGTAGCCGCGATCCTGCGCGACCTTGCCGAGGATCTCGTGCACCTGATCGTTCTGGTACGAGGTGACGTAGAAGAACGGACTGCACTCCTTGCCGGCATAGCTCGACGGGCCGGCATTGGGGCTGATCAGAAAGGTCTTGTTCTCGGTGACCGGGCGATGAATGGCCTGCAGGATGTTGGAGAAGATCGGCCCGACCACGAAGTCGACCTTGTCGCGTTCCAGAAGCCCCTTGACCTTGGTCACGGCGCCGTCGGGTTTCAACTCGTCGTCGACGACAACGACTTCGACGCCCTTGCCGGCCATCTTGCCACCGAGATCCCTAATCGCGAGCTGAAAACCGTCGCGGGATTGCTGGCCGAGGCCTGCGGCCGGCCCGGACAGAGTCACGATCACGCCGATCTTGATCTTCTCTTGCGCTGCGGCCGGGCCGGCGGCGACACCGAGCAGGACGGCAAATCCGGCCAGCTTCAACGACTGTTTCATGACAACTCCTTATGCCCGGCCGTTACGCGGCCGAAACCTGACACCACATTAAACCCTCGCGGCACAGCTTATTCTGATGATGACCGCACCTGCAAGCTGCACCGCTACGCAAGGCCGGTCATGCAAGCCGTGCGCCAATTGCTTGAACCCTAAAGAAATCTGGACAATCACACCAAGCTGCGGTCTGCTTGCATTCTCCGAAGTTCAAAGCAGCGGCGTCGTGATGATTCTTGATTCAGAGACCAAGGCCATCGAACTCCCGGAGGATCACCGGGACGAAATCAGGCTGTGGCTCCGCTTGCTGACCTGTACCACCCTGATCGAGGGCGAGGTGCGCAGCCGCTTGCGCGAACGCTTCGACGTCACGCTGCCGCGCTTCGACCTGATGGCCCAGCTCGACAAGGTGCCGGAAGGCATGACGCTGTCCGATGTCTCGAAGCGGATGATGGTCTCGAACGGCAACGTTACGGGCTTGGTCGAACGCCTGGTCGAATCCGGGCACATCGACCGCCGCACCTCGGACGCCGACCGCCGCGTTCAGGTCATCCGCCTGACCAAGGCCGGCCGCGTCGAATTTCGCAAGATGGCGGCCGAGCATGAATTGTGGATCGCCGACATTTTTGGCGACCTGACGCCGAAGGACGTTCGCGAACTGATGCGGCTATTGGCCAAGACCAAGGGGTCGGCGCAGAAGTCCGCGAAGGCGCGGACGGCATAGATCGTGGCGGTCATTCCAATAGGTGATCCGTTGAACGCGGATGTGGACTACGAAGTCGAATACAATAATCGCGCGCGGGTTCCGGAGAACCCGGCGATCGTCGCAGGCTGGGCGCGCGATGCGCTGGCCTATCGCGAGGCGCATCCGGGCCGGGTGCTCCCTTACGGGGCCGGCGAGCGCCAGAGGATCGATCTGTTTTCCGGCGACGGTACCGGGCCAATCGTCTTCTTCATTCACGGCGGCTATTGGCAGGCGCTCGACGGCTCCTTCTTCAGCCATCTCGCGGGTGGGCTGAATGCGCATGGTATCGATGTCGCGGTGCCGAGCTACGATCTTTGCCCAACTGTTT
The DNA here is from genome assembly GCA_038244925.1 of Hyphomicrobiales bacterium. Classification (GTDB taxonomy): domain Bacteria; phylum Pseudomonadota; class Alphaproteobacteria; order Rhizobiales; family Xanthobacteraceae; genus Bradyrhizobium. The sequence goes on from JBBRSX010000008.1 coordinate 18,519, forward strand.
CAGTCGGCGATATCATTGAACAGATCCGCACGGCATCGCGCGCGCTTGCAAAGCTCGGACGGCCGTTGGTCGTGAGCGGCCATTCCGCGGGCGGTCATCTCGCCGCCTGTATGCTGGCAACCGACTGGCGCGCGCTCGATGGTGCGTTGCCGGAAGATCTGGTGACCGCGGCCTATGCCATTTCCGGCCTGTTCGATCTGCGTCCGGTGGTTCCGACCTCGATCAACAAGGCGCTGACGCTCGATGATGTGTCGGCGAGGGCGGTGAGCCCCTTGTTCTGGAAACCACCGGCACGGGGCACGCTCGATGCAGTCGTTGGCGGCAACGAGAGCGCCGAATATTTCCGCCAGAGCCGGATCATCGTCGATGCCTGGGGTACAGATATTGCGACCAGGTTTGGATCCATTCCGGACGCCAACCATTTCACCGTGATCGCGCCGCTGGCCGATCCTGGCTCGCAGATGACGCTGCGGCTGAAGCAACTGGCCGGGCGCTAGTTCTCGCCACGCCCCAAAAATCCAGGGAAACGCCAAATTTCGCTCTTGCGCCAAATTACTTTAAGCCTAAAATGATTTGACGATAACGCTGCCGGGCGTCCGTGAACGTGATCTCGAGCCTTCTTTTGTGAATGCAGGGGCGTTGGAAATGTCAGGTAGAACTCCGAGCCTTGGTTCTTCTCTTGGCCCATCAGGCCATGTCGATGATTTCGCGCGGCGCCATCTACCGCCGCTGGATAAATGGCCGGAACTGCGGCTCGACCGGCCCGAGTTTCAATATCCGGAATACCTCAACGCTGCGGTCGAACTGACCGATCGCATTGTCGAAAAGGGCATGGGCGACCGCATCGCGTTGATCGGCAACGGCCGCCAGCGCACCTACAAGGAACTGGCGGATTGGTCGAACCGCCTTGCGCATGCGCTGGTCGAGAATTATGGCGTCAAGCCCGGCCACCGCGTTTTGATCCGCTCGGGCAACAACCCGGCGCTGGTTGCTGCATGGCTGGCGGCGACGAAGGCCGGCGCCGTCGTCGTCAACACCATGCCGATGCTGCGCGCAAGCGAGCTGAGCAAGATCGTCGACAAGGCCGAGATCGCGCTGGCGCTGACCGACAGCCGCATCGCCGACGAACTGGTGGCGTGCGCCAAGACCAGCCGCTTTCTCAAGCAGGTGGTGAATTTCGACGGTACCTCGAACCACGACGCCGAACTTGATCGGGTAGCGCTGAACAAGCCGGTGCGGTTCGAGGCGGTGAAAACCGGCCGCGACGACGTTGCTTTGCTCGGATTTACCTCGGGTACCACGGGTGAGCCAAAGGCGACGATGCATTTTCACCGCGATCTCATGATCGTCGCCGATGGTTATGCGAAGGAAGTCCTCAACGTTACCGAGGATGATGTATTCGTCGGCTCGCCGCCGCTGGCGTTTACATTCGGGCTCGGCGGGCTCGCGATCTTTCCGCTGCGGTTCGGCGCCACCGCGACGCTGCTGGAAAACGCGGCCCCGGGCGAGATGGTAAAAATCATCGAGACCTACAAGGCCACGATCTGTTTTACCTCGCCGACCGCCTATCGCGCGATGATGGCCGCGATGGACAAGGGTGCCGATCTGTCATCGCTGCGGATTGCGGTGTCTGCCGGCGAGACTCTGCCGGCGCCGGTGTTCGACGCCTGGACCCGCAAGACCGGCAAGACCATTTTGGACGGCATCGGTTCCACGGAGTTGCTGCACATCTTCATCACCAACCGCGTCGGTGATGCCGTCGCGGGTACCACTGGACGTCCGGTCACTGGCTATGAGGCGAAGGTCGTCGACGACGACATGAATGAATTGCCTGCGGGTACCGTCGGCAAGCTCGCGGTACGCGGACCGACCGGATGCCGTTATCTCTCCGACGACAGGCAATCGAACTACGTGCGCGACGGCTGGAATTTGACCGGCGATTCCTTTGTCAGCGATGCCAGCGGCCGGCTGTCCTTTGTCGCGCGCTCCGACGACATGATCGTATCGTCCGGCTACAACATCGCCGGCCCGGAGATCGAGGCGGCGTTGCTGTCGCATCCGGCGGTGGCCGAATGCGGCGTCGTCGGTGCGCCCGACGAAGCGCGCGGCATGATCGTCAAAGCCTATGTCATCCTCACCGGCGGTGCTTGTGGCGATGATGCCCTGACGGCGGCGTTGCAGGAACATGTCAAACGCGAGATCGCGCCGTACAAATATCCGCGCGCGATCGAGTATGTCGAAGCGTTGCCGAAGACCGAAACCGGAAAGCTGCGGCGCTTTGCGCTGCGGCAGATGGCGGCAACCCGTGTCGTGTCGTCGAGCGCTGCCGCGGAGTGAAATCTTGAAGGAGAATAGCCGGTGACCGCGCCCGAAGGCCCCACCTTGACGGTGGTACCTCATCCCAAAACCGAAGCCTCGCCGTCCGGCCCGCAGGTGTTGCAGCCGAGCGGCTGGCCCTTGCCGAAAGGTTACGCCAACGGCATGGCGGCCGACGGCCGTCTCGTCGTCACCGGCGGCGTGATCGGCTGGGACACAGAGGGCCATCTTGCGTCGGACTTTATCGCGCAGGTGCGTCAGACGCTGAGCAATATTGCCGCCATTCTGGCCGAGGGCGGCGCCAGGCCCGAGCATCTCGTTCGCCTGACCTGGTATGTCGTCGATATCGAGGAATACTTGGCTAGCCTCAAGGCGCTTGGCCGTGTCTATCGCGAGATTTTTGGCGCACATTATCCGGCGATGGCGCTGGTTCAGGTGATGCGGCTCGTCGAAAAAGCCGCGCGGGTCGAGATCGAGGCCACGGCGGTGGTGCCGCGTTGAATTACGCGGGCCGGAATGTTTCCACAGCCTGACGGGCGCCCACTTCGTAAAGTTTCGCGAGCGCGCTCGTGACCGCGCTGCGCATGCGTGGATCGCTGCAGGTTGTTCCAAAGATGGAGTCGACTTCGAGCAGTGCCGGAGCCAGTCGGTCCGCAACGGGCCCTGCGCTGTCGGCGATCGCCTTGAGCTTCGCCGCAACGGGATCGCGCACGTCGATGGCGCGCCGCTGTTCGTCGGTCGCCGTGACGTAACGCATCCAGCCCGCCACCGCGAGGGCGTGAGTATCGATCGGCAAGCCCAGCCGCAGCCGGTCCTGCATGGTGGCCAATAACCGCTGCGGCAATTTCTGCGATCCGTCCATCGCGATCTGCCAGGTGCGATGATGCAGGGCCGGATTTGAAAAGCGATGCAGCAGCGAGGCGCTGTAAGCCGCAACGTCGGTACCTGCAGGCATTTCCAGAGTTGGAGCCGCGTCGGCCATTATGTGCTGCGCCAGTGCCGCAAAACGATCGTTGGTCATGGTCGCCGCGATGGTCTCGTAGCCCGCGAGATAGCCGAGATAGGCCAGTGCGGAATGGCTGGCGTTGAGCAGCCGCAGCTTCATATGTTCGAACGGCGTCACATCGGCGACCATCTGCACGCCAGCGGAAGCAAAATCCGGCCGTCCGGCGGAAAAACGATCCTCGACGATCCATTGCGTGAACGGCTCGGTGATGACAGGCCACGCGTCGGTCATGCCGAGCGCAGCGGCGACCGCGTCGCGATCGGCGTCGGTGGTTTCCGGAACGATCCGATCCACCATCGTCGACGGGAAGGCGACCTCATCCTCGATCCAGTTTCCGAGTTCGTGCGACCGCAAGGCCGCGAACTGCGTCACGATTCGCTTCAGGGTATGACCGTTGGCGGAGAGGTTGTCGCAGGACAGCACGGTGAAGGGCGCTGCGCCCGCATCGCGCCTTCGCGCAAGCGCTGATATGATGATCCCAGCCGCCGATCGCGGCGCATCCGGATTTTGGAGATCGTGAACGATATCGGGATGCTGCACATCCAGTTCGCCCGTCTGCGGCGTGTGGCAATAGCCCTTCTCGGTGATCGTCAGCGAGACGATGCGCGTCGTGGGATCAGACATGCGTGCGATCAGAGGCGCGGGGTTTGCGCGCGCGACTTCCGTCTCGAGCACCGAGCCGATGATCCGGTGTTCGGTGCCGGCACCGGAACGAATGGCCACCGTATAAAGACAGTCCTGCGGGGTGAGGGCGTCGCTTGTATCCGAACTTCGTAGACTGGCACCGACGATTCCCCAATCCACGGCACCCCGCGCAAGAAGGTCGTCGATTGCGACCGCCTGGTGGGCGCGGTGGAACGCGCCGATTCCAAGGTGCACGATGCCCGGTTTGACCCGCGCGCGGTCGTAACCGGGGCGTCGGATCTGGTCGGAAAGTTTATCGAGGCTGGCGTTGGAAAGGCGCAAATCGCCCTCTATCGGGTTAAAATCCGGGATTTTCGCTGTCTCGCTTGACATAGCGACCCCATTCCGTCAATCCATGGTCAATTGGTAAGGCCAATTTCGCATTGCTGGCGTTGGCCCGATCCGATCAAGACAAAGCAAGAAAAGCCGATCTGTCAGGGGATCGTTTCAGGGAGTGACGAGCGTGCCGCTCGAGGCTGTGGAAGCACGACGCCTTTATCGCCAGGTTGCCGATCAGCTGCGCGCCTTGATCGAGCGCGGCGAATACGGCGTCGGCAGCCGGCTCCCGACCGAACGCGATCTTGCCGAACAATTGAAAGTCTCGCGGCCGACGGTGCGCGAAGCGCTGATCGCGCTCGAGGTCGAAGGCAGGGTCCGCATCCGCGTCGGCTCAGGTATCTATGTCGCCGAACCCGCAGCACTCGCTTCACCCTTGCCCGCGTCCGCGATGATCGAAGGGCCGTTCGAAGTATTGCGCGCCCGTGAATTCATCGAAGCCGCCATCGCCGAACAGGCGGCGAGGGTGGCGACCCCAGCCGATATCGAACGCATCGACGCCTCGCTCGAGGCGATGGCCACGGTGCAGCATCCCGGCGAAGCCTCGATGATCCATGACCGCGCATTTCATGTCGCGGTCACCGGATGCCTCGACAACGCCGTGCTGGTCCGTGTCGTCGGCGAAATGTTCGACCAAAGGCTCAATCCTTACTTCGCCAAGCTCGCGCATTATTTCGAGAATCCGGAATCCTGGAGTGCTGCGCTCGCCGAACACCGGGCGATCCGCGATGCCATCGTGGCCCGCGATCCCGCCGCCGCGCGCGCGACCATGCACGAGCATCTGGCGTGTTCACAAGCGCGTTTCGCGCAGAGCTTTGGGACAGAGGCCGCGCCGATGTCCCGTGTTTCGGCCGGCAACGGCTGAGACGATCAAGACTACAGAAACTGCCAACAATGGAGGGAATACACGTGCTGAAGAAATTGACGATTGTACTGGCCGCATCCGCCGCGGCGTTGATGGCCGCGACCACTGCCGGCATGGCCCAGACCAAACTCAAATGGGCCCATGTCTACGAGACCTCGGAGCCGTTCCACACGGCTTCGGTCTGGGCCGCAGGGGAAATCAACAAGCGCACCAGCGGCCGTTACCAGATCGACGTCTATCCGGCCTCGCAGCTCGGCAAGGAAGCCGACATCAACCAGGGGCTTTCGCTGGGCTCGGTCGACATCATCATCTCCGGCTCCAGTTTTGCTGCCAAGAGCTATCCGCCGATCGGCGTGACCTATTATCCCTACACCTTCCGCGACGCCGATCATCTGCTCGCCTATACCAAGAGCGATGTCTTCAAGGAGCTCACCAAGGGCTACGAGGACAAGACCGGCCACCACATCGTGGCGGTGACCTATTATGGCGTGCGTCACACCACGTCGAACAAGCCGATCAAAGCCTGCGCCGATATGAAGGGTCTGAAGATTCGCGTGCCTGACGTGCCGGCCTATCTGGCGATGCCGCGCGCCTGCGGCGCCAACACCGCCCCGATCGCTTTCGCCGAAGTCTATCTCGCGCTGCAGAACGGCACCGTGGAAGCTCAGGAAAATCCGCTGACGACCATTGAAGCCAAGAAGTTCTACGAAGTGCAGAAGTACATCGTCTTGACCGGTCATATCGTCGATCACCTCAACACCATCATCTCCGGTGGACTTTGGAAGAAGCTCAGCGAGGAGGATCGCAAGATCTTTACCGATGTCGCCCAGGAAGCGGCGGCGAAAGCGACTGCCGAGATCAAGGTGAACGAAGCCAAGCTGGTTGACTTCTTCAAGCAGAAGGGCCTGACCGTGACCGAGGTCAACAAGGACGACTTCCGCAATGCCGTGCTCAAGAACGTGACTTTCGAGAGTTTTGACTATCGCAAGGCCGACTGGGATCGCATCCAGGCCATCAAGTAAGACAGTTGGGCGTTGGTCCGTGTCCGCCGCGTCGTTGCGGCGGGCACGGTGCCGGCCCGACATTTCAGGCCTCTCAACGCCAGCGTGGAAAGAGCGCACATGTCGACGGTTGAAGTGCACAAGCAAATCACGGCGGATGAGATCGCCCACACCTTCGAGGACGAAGCGCCCAAGAGCGCCGATCTCGGTCAATACGCGTTCGAGGACTGGCTGGCGCTGGCGATCTTCTGGGTCATGGCGCTGTGCGTCTTCCTGCAGTTCTTCACCCGTTATGTCCTCAACGACAGCTACGCCTGGACTGAAGAAATTGCGACCTACTGCCTGATTGGCGTGGTCTTCATCGGCTCTTCGATGTGTGTGCGGATGTCTCGGCATATCCAGGTCGACCTGATCTTCCGTTATCTGCCGCATCTGGCCGCGCGCGCTCTCTCGACCGTGATCGACCTGATCCGGATCGCGTTCTTTGGATATGCGGCCAAGCTGGTCTGGCAGTTCATCCAGATCATCGGCGACGAGCGGATGACGACGATCAAGTTTCAAAAAGGCTTCGTCTACTACGCGGTGCTGCTCGGCTTCGTGCTGATGTTCGGCCGCTCGATCCAGATCGCGGTCGAGAACTGGCGGCGTGGCTATTCGATCCTGGAGCGCCCCGGCGCATTCGACGGAACGGAAGGGTAAGACGATGCTGCTGCTCCTTGGCGGATTTCTGCTCCTGATGCTGCTCGGCCTTCCCGTCGCGCTGTCGATGGCGACGTCGTCGCTGGTCTACATTCTCGTCACCGGTATCACGCCCGACGTGACCTTGGCGCAGCGCATGATCGCCGGCATCGAGAGCTTTCCGTTGCTCGCGGTGCCGTTCTTCATTCTCGCCGGTAACCTGATGAACATCGCTGGTGTCACCGGGCGCATCTACAAGTTCGCGGTCGCTCTGGTGGGCTGGATGCGGGGCGGGCTCGGGCACGTCAACATCATCGGCTCGGTGATTTTCTCGGGCATGTCCGGCACCGCGATCGCCGACGCCGCAGGCCTCGGCACCATCGAGATCAAGGCGATGAAGGACCACGGCTATTCGACCGAATTTTCCGTCGGCGTGACTGCGGCCTCCGCAACGCTCGGCCCGATCATCCCGCCGTCGCTGCCGTTCGTGATCTACGGCATGATGGCGAACGTCTCGATCGGTGCGCTGTTTCTCGGCGGCGTCATTCCCGGCGTGCTGATGACCCTGTTCATGATGGCGACCGTCGCCTATTTCGCGCACAAGAACGGCTGGGGCAGCGACTCCCCGTTTTCGTGGCCGCAACTCGGGTCGGCAGCCATTGAGATCGTCCTCGTGCTGGGCTTCCCGATGGCGGTCTGGCTCATGGTCGTTGCCGGCATGTCGACGAACATGGCTGTTGGCATCGGCCTCGCGGTGCTGCTGGCGCTCGACTGGTATTTCGATTTCTCCGCGGTCATGGCCCTGATGGCGCCGGTCATCCTGATCGGCGGCATGACGCTCGGCTGGTTCACGCCGACCGAAGCCGCGGTCGCGGCCGTGATCTGGTCGCTGTTTCTGGGGCTGGTGCGTTATCGTTCGATGACGCTGCAGACGGTCGCCAAGGCGACGTTCGACACCATCGAGACCACGGCTTCGGTGCTGTTCATCGTCACCGCAGCCTCAATCTTTGCGTGGCTGCTGACGGTCTCGCAGGCAGCGCAGACGCTGACTGACGTGATGCTGGGGATCACACATAACAAATGGGTGTTCCTGCTGCTGGCCAACATCCTGATCCTGTTCGTCGGCTGCTTCATCGACACCATTGCTGCGATCACCATTCTGGTGCCGATCCTGCTGCCGATCGTTCTGAAACTGGGTATCGATCCCATTCATTTCGGTCTGATCATGACGCTCAATCTGATGATCGGGTTGCTGCATCCGCCACTCGGCATGGTGCTGTTCGTGCTCGCACGCGTCGCGAAACTCTCGGTCGAACGCACCACGATGGCGATCCTGCCATGGCTGGTGCCGCTGTTGCTGGCGCTCGCTGCGATCACTTACATCCCGGAGATCACGCTCTTCCTGCCGAAATATATGGGGCTTGTGAAATGACATCGATGGCACTGGCGGCAACGCTGTTCGGCCCGGAAGATCTGCGAATGGTCGAGCGGTCGCTGGATCCGCTCGCATCCGGCATGGTCCGCATTCGCTTCGGCGCCGGCGGCATCTGCGGTTCGGACATGCATTACTATCGCCATGCCCGCACCGGGGATTTCGTCGTCACGTCGCCTTTGGTGCTCGGCCATGAGATCGCGGGTGAGATAGTCGAAATCGCCGGCAGCGCGCCCGGCCTGAAAGCCGGCGACCGCGTGGCCGTCAATCCGTCGCGCTGGTGCGGCCATTGCAAGCCCTGCCGCGAGAACCGGGAGAATCTGTGCGAGAATATTTTCTTCATGGGCTCGGCCTCGAAGACACCGCATATGCAGGGCGGTTTTGCCAGCATGTTCGATGCGGTTCCGGCGCAGTGCGTGAAGATTCCGGATCACGTTCCGTATCAGGCGGCAGCACTGGCTGAACCGCTGGCAGTGTGCCTGCATGCCGTCGCGCGCGCGGGTGATATCAACGGCAAGCGGGCGGTATTGTTCGGTGCCGGTCCGATCGGATTGCTGACCATGTTGGCCGCCCGTCGCGCCGGGATTGCGGATGTCACCGTGGTCGACATCGCCGCGGCGCCGCTGGCGTTCGCGACGAGGCTCGGCGCCAATCATGTCGTCGATATCTCCGGCGGCGATGAAGCGCTGAAGGCGCAGGCCGCGGCGCAGCCTTTTGATGTGGCCTTCGAAGTTTCCGGCACGGCGGCGGGCCTTTCCAGCGCCATCGGCGCTGTCAGGCGCGGCGGCGTTGTCGTGCAGGTCGGTAATCTGCCGGGCGGGCAGATAGCGGTGCCGGCCAACGCCGTGATGGCCAAGGAGATCGACCTCCGCGGTTCGTTCCGTTTCGGCGCCGAATTCTTCACCGCCGTCGAACTGATCGCCGACGGGAGCGTCGATGTGATGGCGCTGGTGACCGCGCAACGGCCGCTGGCCATGGCGCCGGACGCGGTGCGGCTGGCACTCGACCGTTCGCAGAGCGTCAAGGTCGTGCTGACGGCGCAATAAAATTCAGGTTCGGGAGATTCCGCATGATGCTGCAGGGGTGGCGGTGGTACGGGCCCAATGATCCCGTGTCGCTCGACGATATCCGCCAGGCCGGAGCCACCGAAGTGGTGACGGCGTTGCATCAGGTGCCGATCGGGGAGGCCTGGACGCGATTCGCGGTCGAAGAGCGCAAGAACCTGATCGAGAACAGCCAGCCCGGCCGCTCGCCGTTGACCTGGTCGGTGGTCGAGTCGATTCCGGTGCCCGACGACGTCAAGCGGCTCGGCGGCAAGGCGACGCACTCGATCGAGGCGTGGATTGCAAGCCTTGAGGCGGTCGCAGCTGTTGGCATCAAGGTCATCTGCTATAATTTCATGCCCGTGGTCGACTGGTGCCGCACCGATCTCGAATGGGAATTGCCGAACGGGGCGCGTGCCATGCGTTTCGACCAGGACCGTTTTGCGGCGTTCGACCTGCACATCCTGCAGCGGCCGGAAGCGCCTGCGGAATATTCGGAAACCGCGCAAGCGAGGGCAAAGCAGGTCTTTGCCGCGATGACGCAGGCCGATATCGATTATCTCGTCACCAACATCGCCAGCGCGTTGCCGGGATCGACCACCGATCCCCTGACCATTCCGCAGTTCCGCGACCGGCTGCAGCAATATCGCGGCATCAATTCCGCCGTGCTGCGCCAGCACCTCAGCGAGTTTCTCGCGCGTGTCGCACCGGTGGCGGAAGCGCTCGGCGTGACGCTGACGCTGCATCCGGACGACCCGCCGCGTCCGCTGTTCGGCCTGCCGCGCATCGCCTCGTCGGCCGAGGACTATCAGGCGCTGTTCGATGCCGTTCCGTCGAAAGCCAACGGCATTTGCTTCTGCACCGGCTCGCTCGGGGTTCGCGCGGAGAACGACCTGCCGGCGATGGCAAAGCGCTTCGCGCCGCGGATCGGCTTTGCGCATTTGCGGGCCACCAAGCGCGAGGCGGGCGGCCTGTCGTTCTTCGAATCCGATCATCTCGACGGTGACGTCGACATGATCGCGGTGCTGAAGGTGCTGCTCGCCGAAGGCCGAAAACGGTCGTCCGCTCATCGGATCATTTTCCGGCCCGACCACGGCCATCGCATGCTCGACGACCTCGCCGAGACCAAGCGGACCAATCCCGGCTACACCGCGATCGGCCGGCTGCGGGGACTGGCCGAACTGCGCGGCGCGATCCGCGCCATCGAGCACGCCGGCTGATCCTGCGTGATGCCCGGCAGCCCTGGCGGCGGCACCAATTACTTCCCGTAGTTTTGCGGGGCGATGATAACGCGATTGCACGCGAGTCAGGAATTGTGTGCCGGCCGCCGCGGCGGACAACCCGTGTAAGTTGCGGGATTTTGATCCAGGTCAAGCGATGCGTGTATCTTTTCGGCATATTGACCGTCGGCCGCGAATGACAAGAAAGCCCCCGTTTCACGTACGGCAATCACCTCCAGCGATCCGGTATTCACTGATGAAATCCCGCGAAATATTTGTCGTTGAAGACGACCCTGCGGTACGCCGGACCTTGTCGATCATCCTCACGTCCGCCGACTATGAGGTCGTCTGTTTCCTGGACGGCGACGCGTTGATCGCTGCCGCCCGGAAGCGCTATCCGCTCTGTATTCTCCTGGACCTTTACCTGCCGGGAAAATCCGGTCTCGAAATACTGAAGGAACTGAGCAGCGAGCATTATACAGCGCCGGTGATCATGATTTCTGGTCAGGGTACGATCGACATCGCCATGCAGGCGATCAAGGAGGGCGCGCTGGATTTCATTGAAAAGCCGTTCCGGCCCGAGCAATTGGTGAGCCGCATCGAGGTCGCGCTCGAACAGCAGCACTTCATGCGGGCGTCCCGTTTGGGGATCGGCCTTTCCGTCAACCTGCCCGGCCATGCCGCCTTGAGTAACCGCGAGCGGGAAATTCTCGACCAAATGCTGCTCGGGAAATCGACCAAGGAGATGGGCAGGCTATTCGGGATCAGCCCAAGGACAGTTGAAGACCATCGTTCCAACATCATGCGGAAGACCGGCGCAAGGAATGCCATCGAGCTGATGCGGTCAGCGCTGGGGAATCGCAGTCTTGAGAGGCCGTCGGGCGGGACAAAAATCCGGGCGAGGCCGGAATAGGACGACGATGCCGCGATCAGGTCGGCCGCGAAATGGCAGCGGACCGGAGATGCGGGCCGCGGCTTCGCGGTGGTGGCCTCCGAAGTCAAGGCGCTGGCCGAGCAGACTGCCAAGGCCACCGGCGAAATCAGCCTGCAGATCGGCAGCATTCAAGCCGCCACGGGTGAATCGGTGGAGGCGATCAGGGAAATCGGCGTGACCATTGGCCGAATGTCCGAAATTGCGGCCGTCATCGCGGCCGCGGTCGAAGAGCAGGGTGCTGCGACCCAGGAAATCGCCCGTAATGTGCAGCAGGCGGCTCAAGGCACGACAGAGGTCAGTTCGAACATTGCCGATGTCCAGCGTGGCACCAGCGAGACCGGATCAGCTTCCTCGCAGGTGCTGTCGTCGGCTCAGTCGCTGGCGAACGATAGCAACCGGCTGAAGCTCGAGGTCGCGAAATTCCTCGATACGGTGCGTGCAGCATAGCTGGATTGTGCTGCGTGAACCGCGCGGTAGAGCACGGCCATGGCGTTTTCGAATGAAGTGAGTACCGGTTCACGTAAAAACGCATCAAACAAGACGGGGGCTAATGCACCTCGTTCAGGTCACGATCGAATAATTGCTGTGCGGTGGTTCCATTGGCACGGCTGACGATGATACGAAGCCGCTCGGTGGCGCCCACGACCTCAAAGGACACCTTGGCGTCCTTGGCGCCGTCGCGCCAACGGCCGGGCTCGTCCGCCCATACCACGTGATCGCCATCGAGCCGGCATCGATAGCTAAAGACGAAATTGTCGAACGGGCGGGCATAGGTCAAGACCACGACGCCGTCGGGGGCATCGGTCGCCTGAACGAGTTTGGGATCGCGGTCCATGATCGTGGCGATTGCCGTCCGGCAAATCGTCTTGGTCTCGAATACCAAGCCGGCGGCTGCCGCCGGTGCGGATACAAGCAGGATCGCGAAGGCGAGCAACCGATAGATGGGCGGCATCTCTAGTCCTCGTGGCCGGACTCCCGTTCTACCCCGGCTTGAAGGTCGTGGCGATCATTCTTCGCAGGGCTGCCCGGTTTTGATCCTCAATCACGAGGCGAAAGCCTGGATTGGCGGGCGGCACGCCGACGGCGCAGACGCCGGTGCCAGCGCAAGCTTTGCGAGAAATGGAAATCGCGATGTTGTTTGCGCCGGGACAACGAAACGTGCAACCGGGCGTCTAGGCTGGCAGCATGAAAAAGATCGCGCTCACGGCCGACATAACGGTCGATCAGGTGATGCATCGCTGGCCGGCCACGATCCGTGTGTTCATGGATTTCAGGCTGGGTTGTGTCGGATGTCCGATCGCGACCTTCCACTCGGTCGAGGAAGCAAGCCGCGAGCACAAGATCGACGGCGTCGCGTTTCTGGCCGCGCTGCAGGCCGTGGCCGGCTAGCGCGTTTTCGAGCGAAGTGGGTACCGGTTGGCGTAAAGAAAACGCGTCAAAACGAAAGAGTAGAGTCCGGTTCTGATTCAACCAGAATCAATGAGGCTCTAGCGCCGTTCGCCGTCCGGCTTGTCGTGGCCTTCCGCCAGACCGAACAGCCGATGCGGATCGCGCAGCACGATCCGCTGGCGACCGCCCTCGACCAGGCCCTGTTGCTCCCAGGCGCTGAGAATGCGGCTCACTGTATGCAAGGTGGTACCGGTCATCTCGGCAACATCCTGGCGGCTGATCGGAAAATCGATCTCGACCCCCTGTTCGACCTTGCGGCCGGCCTGCTTGGCCAGCCGCAGCAATGCGTGGGCGACCCGTTGTTCGACCTGTTCGCTGGACATTTCGACCACCCGGGCCTGGGTGTCCTGCAGGCGGCTGCCCACCGTCTGCAGCGCGCCCGTCGCCAGTGCAGGGAATTGTGCGATCAGTTGCGGCCATACCTTCGATGGCCATGACAACGCCACGCTGTCGACCACCGCCATCGCGGTCGCCGGATAGGCCTTGAGGCCCATCGCCTGCGCCACGCCGAACAACTCGCCCGCCGAGACGTAACGCACCACGATCTGCTGGCCTTGCGGCGTGGTCTTCTCGACCCTGAGATGGCCGTGCAGCAGAACGAAGAACGAGTGCGCCTCGGAGCCCTGGTCGAACACGCTGCTGTCCTTTGGGTAGCGGACCGATCGGGCGTCGCGCAGGATGGCGTCGAGATCTCCGGCGTTCAGCCCGGCCAGGATCTGGACGTTGGCGACGATCGAGCGGTCGAGAGAGGGCATGGTACTTTCCAGGTGCTGCCAGAGAGATTTTGGGCAGTAGAACTGCGGGCGGTGGTCGATGTCGGTAAGGGCCGCCGACGCAGCCCATTATACGGGAAAATCGCCGGTGAGGTTGCGATAGAACAAATTCCGCCTGGCTGCCGGCAATTAGATCACAAGCATGGGGCGGCCCAACTGATCAACAGAAGATCAAGATGCGCAAATATCTGGTGATGGCCGCGTTTGCCGGGGCCATGGCGATGGCCGGTGGTGCGGCCGCGGCCGAAGTCGAAGTCAAAATGCTGAACAAGGGGACCGAAGGATTGATGGTCTTCGAACCGGCGCTCGTCAATGTCGAGCCAGGCGATACCGTGAAGTTCGTGGCGACGGACAAGGGGCACAATGCCGAGACCATCAAGGGCATGCTGCCGGACGGCGCGGCCACTTTCGCCGGCAAGAACGGCGAGGATATCGTCGTCAAGTTCGATCAGGCCGGAATCTACGGCGTCAAATGCACGCCGCATTACGGTATGGGCATGGTGGCGCTGGTTGTGGTCGGGACGCCGGCCAACGAGGAGCAGGTCAAGGCCGTGCCCCAGACCGGCAAGGCCAAGCAGGTCTTCGCCGTGTTGTTCGACAGGTTCGCCGCGACAAAAACCGCCGCGAAATGAGTTGAAGGCGCCAAGGAGAGGAAAGCGGCCCGGTGGGCCGCTTTCTTTCGTTCTCACTTTCTTTCGTTCTCAGTGGGCGCTCGGTAGTTCCGGAAGGTACTTTTCCGCGCTGCCGGAGCAACTGCCGCAGCACATGCTTTCAACTTCGACGGCGGAATAGGGGGCCGTATCGTGCCCGTCGCGCGTCTCTTTTGAATCGTTCTGAGGTTCCGATGGCTGGAACCCCAATTTCACTCGTAGCTGCTCAAAGAATCGCATCGTTATCTCCCGTTTGCTGAACGTTCGGCAAATACACCGGGCCTTGACGATCGTCTTTGCGCTTGGACAAAGAAGCTGCGGCTGATGCGGCTAGGGTGGCGTGGAAACACCGGAAGCAGGGTCAATATCATGTCAATATCGCGCTTGAGGGACTACCGGGGCCCCGCTCTGTTTTCATATGGCTTCCGGCCATTCTTCTTCTTTGGATCGGTCTATGCCGGCGCCATCATGCTGGTATGGCTGCCGGCCTTCTATGGCGAGTTGAAACTCAGCACCTCATTCGCGCCGAGGGACTGGCATGTCCACGAAATGCTGTTCGGCTATATCGCGGCCGTCCTCGCCGGTTTCCTGCTGACGGCGGTGCCGAACTGGACCGGCAGGCTGCCGCTAAAGGGTAGGCCGCTGATGCTGCTGTTCTCGACGTGGGTCGCGGGACGAATTGCCGTCAGCAGTTCAGCCTTGATCGGCTGGGGTCCGGCCGCGGCGATCGACAGCCTGTTCCTCATCCTGCTTGCCGCCGCCGCAGCACGCGAGATCATCGCGGGGAAGAAGTGGGGCAATCTCAAGATCGTCGTCATCATCGGGCTGTTCGCGGCCGGCAATATTGCGTTCCATCTCGAGGCGCACGTTTCAGGCCTTGCGGAATACGCCACCCGCGGCGGAATCGCCATGGTGATCGTCCTGGTTTCGCTGATCGGCGGGCGGATCATCCCGAGCTTCACCCGGAACTGGCTGGCCAAACAGGCGCCGGGCCGGATGCCGTCGCCGTTCGGCCGCCTCGATGTCGCGGTCATGATCCTGACTGTGCTCACGCTCGGGCTCTGGGTGGCGCGACCGGTCGATCGGATGACCGGTTCGTTGCTGCTGGCATGCGGTGTCATACATCTGGTTCGTCTGGTGCGCTGGAGCGGTTATCGGACATTCGCCGATCGGCTGGTATTGATCCTGCACGTCGCCTATGCGTTCATTCCGGTGGGCTTTCTTCTGACCGCGCTCAGCGCGTTTAATGTTGTTGCAGCGGGTGCCGGGATTCACGCCTGGACGGGCGGCGCTATCGGCACCATGACGCTCGCGGTGATGAGCCGGGCAACGCTCGGTCACACCGGGCGGCCCCTGGAGGCGTCGCTGGCGACGCACCTCATCTACGCCTCGGTCGTCATTGCGGCGGTGGCGCGGGTCTGCGCGGCATTGGAGGTCGATCACACCGGAGCGTTGCTGGCGATTGCGGGCGCTGCCTGGGCCGCGGCGTTTCTCGGATTTGCCGCGGTCTATTCGCCGGCGTTCTGGTCGTCGCGTCGTTTATGATCTCTATACGATCTCTAGCGGACTCAGCACCGCGATATCGACCCGTCGGTCGCGGTCATCTTTGCCTGCCGCTCGTCTAACGGCGGTTGCTGATGAACGGCCAAGCGGCAATCGCGAGCAGCAGGACGACGAAGATATTGCCTGCGATTTCGCGTCAGCTGGCGCGGCTCCACGTGTGCTTGCAGGGGGCGGTTGAGAGACCGGCAGTGTGCTCGGACTCGGTATGGCTAGCCGGCAGATGCACCACCTCGACACAGTCGGCGTTCAGGCGTTCGTTGTCGACCAGTTGTTCGGCCTGCACCAGCGCCTGCGATGGCCCGTCCGACTGGACATCGACTTGACGCTGCAGACACTTGAAGCTGTGGCCGTCGGAATTCAGCAGATCCTTGTAGAAGGAGACACGATAGCTGTTCATCACGCACCCCGGTTCTTCCCGCTACGATATGGCGCCGTCTTCACGCGTCCATGTCGACAAGCCGTTCGCGATCGCGCAGCACGATTTGACGGGCGCTGGAGAACACCAGGACGCCCTGGTCGTTGAGCTGTGACAGGGCCCGCGACACGGTTTCGAGCGTGAGACCGAGGTAGTCGCCGATGTCGCGGCGGCACATCGGCAGCGCCATCATGCCGGTCTTGGCGAGCCGGCGATCCATTTCAAGCAGGAAAGTGGCAACCTTCTCCATCGCGGTCTTGCGGCCGAGCAGCAGCATATGATCCTCGGCGTGACGAAGGTCGCCAGCGGTCATGGTCCAGAGATTGTGGGCGACCTGGACATTGGAGCCGGCGGCGACTTCCAGGCTGCGGCGCTTGACCAGACGGACGGTGGTATCGGCGATCGCTTCGGCGGTGAGGCGATGCGTCGAACCGGGGTCGAGGCCGAATACGTCGCCGGCCAGATGGAATGCCCCAATCTGGCGCCGGCCGTCGTTCAGGAGCTTGTAGGTACGAACGGCGCCGCGAACTACCTGGTAAACATACTCGGAAGGCTCGCCTTCGCCGTAGATTTCCTCGTCCTTCTTGTAGGAGAACTCGGTTGCGATCAGGCCCGAACAACTTGCGATCACGCTGAACTGGTCGACAGACGGAGCGGTCTGGGTGCGAGGGGTGGGCAAAACCTTGGCTGTCGGGGCAGTGATCGTTTGGGTCAGCATCTCGCCATCTCCTCATTGGGATGGCTTGGTGTACCTGCGATATTCGTTCCCTGAAATTTCGGTCGATATCCTAAGGGAAATCCCGTACGGGGTTTTACGGAGGCGATCGGCCTGACGTTTAGGGGTGGCCCGCGGCGCGGGCGGTATTGATCGCGTTCCGGACGCATTCCACCAGGCTATCGTCCAGATAAGGCTTCAAGACCACCTGTCGCACCCCGGCCGAACTGGCTTTTGCGGCGATGTTTTCGTCCGGATAGCCAGTAATCAGGACGATCGGCGTGCGGACGTCGAGCCTGCGGAGCCGTTGAGCCAGCTCCAGACCGTCGATTCCCGCCATTTTGTAGTCAACGACGAGGCAATCGGCATCGTGCCGGATGGAAGACCCCAGCAGCACGGAACCGCTGCGAAACGTGCGGACATCGAATCCTTCGGTTTCAAGCAGAAATTGCAACGAGGTCAGTACGTCGTGATCGTCGTCAACGACGTAAATCATCGATTTCCTGCGCGGGATACCAATCGCGGCCTTGCCGGCAGAACTGTTTTGGGCGTCGATCATCAGGGCAGGTTAGCCAGTTTTTTCCGGGCCGAATTGACTTGCCTCAATTTTCGACGATCCCTGCCCGGATCGCGAACCGGACCAGTTCCGAGAGGCTATTGGCCTGCATCTTGGTCATGACGTTGGCCCGATAGACCTCCACGGTGCGGGGGCTGATATCGTAGTCCCTGGCGATCGTCTTGTTCGATTGGCCGGTGATCAGCCCCTGCATTACCTGGCGCTCCCGCTGGGTAAGGGAGGCGACCCGTGCCGCCATATCGGCGGTGAGTGCATTGCTCTTCGAGCCGGTTTCGTTCTGGGCGAGCGCGGTCTCGATCATGCCGATGAGACGGTCGTCCTCGAACGGCTTTTCGAGAAAGTCCAGCGCACCGAGCTTCATGGCCTCGACGGCAAGGGGGACGTCGCCGTGACCGGTCATGACGATGACGGGAAGCTTTCGAGCGCCCGAGTTGAGCTGGCGCAGAAGCTCCATGCCGTCGATGCCGGGCATGCGAACATCCGTCAGCACGCAGCCGGCTTCCAGGCTCGCCAGTTCGTCCAGAAAACTCTGCGCGGAATCGAACAGGCGCACGCTGAAGCCGACGGCGCCGAGCAGGAAATCCAGCGAGTCGCGCATCGCCGGATCGTCGTCGATGACATAGACCTTACCGCTCTGCGACATCGTTCACATCCTTGGCAGACGCGGCGGGCAGGGTGAAGCGAAAGATCGCGCCACCGGCTTGATTGGTTTCGGCCCACATCCGGCCGCCATGGGTCTCGATGATGGTCCGGCTGATCGAAAGTCCGACGCCCATGCCGGTCTCCTTGGTCGTGAAAAATGGCTGAAACAGGTTCGTTTGGGCATCGCCGCCAAAGCCATGTCCGGTATCGGAAACGGAAATCTCGATCATGTCGTCGTCGGCCCTGGCGTTGGAAGCGATCAGTTCGCGGTGCGTCGAGGCGGCCATCGCTTCCAGCGCGTTACGGAACAGATTGACCAGCACCTGCTGAATCTGGACCCGGTCGGCGAGCACCAGGTCGCACGCCGGATCGAGATTGAAGCGCAGGATCACGCCCTGTTCGCGGGCACCCGTCAGCCCGAGCGCGCCGGCCTCTTCGATCAGCTTCGAGAGACTCTCGACGCGTTTTTCGAACGGCTCACGCGCGACGAAATTGCGCAGCCGCCGGATGATGTCGCCGGCGCGGATTGCCTGCTCGGCGGCGCGATCCAGCGCCGCTTCGATCTTCGGCGCGTTGGCGTCGGTGCTGTCGGCGAGCAGTCGGCGCGATCCCTTCATGTAATTGCTGATCGCCGATAGCGGCTGATTGAGCTCGTGGGCAAGCGCCGAGGCCATTTCCCCCATCGCGCTGAGACGCGAGACGTGAACCAGTTCGGATTGCAGTTCCTGCAGCCGCGCCAGGGTCTGCTGCTGCTCGGTGAGGTCGCGAACGAAGCCGGTGAAGTAAGGCTGCCCCTCCGACTGCATCTCGCCGATGGTGAGATGCATCGGAAACGTGGTGCCGTCCTTGCGCATGCCGGTAACGATGCGGCCGATGCCGATGATGCGGCGCTCGCCCGTCTTCAGGTAGCGGGCCAGGTAGCCGTCATGGCGGCTGCGATCGGGCTCCGGCATCAGCGCGCTGATGTTCCTGCCGATCGCCTCCGGCTCGGTATGGCCGAATTGCCGCTCGGCCGCGCTGGAGAAAAACTGAATGACGCCGTGCTCGTCGATGACGATCATCGCATCGGGCACTGTGTCCAGAATCGAGCGAAAGTGCCTTTCGCGCGTCCTGACGGCATCCTCGAGCCGCTTCTCGTGGTCGATGTCGATCATCACGCCGCTGAGCCGGGTCGAGACACCTGCCGCGCTTTCGACGATGGCGCCGAGCGCGCGGACCCAGTGACCCGCGTCAGAATGCCGATGGACCCGGTACTGAATGTCGAAATTGCACCCGGTCTCGATCGACTTCTGCATCGCCTCCGCGGTGTGATCGCGATCCTGCATGTCGAGCAAAGAGAGAAAGATATCGTAGTCGACCGGCGCATTCGGCTGCAGGCCGAAAAGCCTGCGCGTCGTGTTGGACCACTTCAACTCGCGGGTCGAGAATTCGAAATCCCAGGTGCCGACGCCGGATCCTTCGGCGCCGCTGCGAATGTTCTGGTTGAACGGATACTGGCTTCGAAACGGTCGGTCGACGTCTATCATGTCCCGCCTTTTTGGCTCCCCGTGCGCATCAGATATCGCATCCAATCGCGCGGTGTGGAATGGCGGCACGATGAAATTATTATTAGCCGGTATCTAATTGAAATCAAATAGATTTTCTGCGGCCTTTGACCGCGGCCGAAGCCGAAATCCGGCGCTGATCGGATCAATGCGTCTGTTCTTGATCTAGGTCAGGTCCAGTCCGGAATCGGCTCCTAAGATGCTCCGCGTGGGCAGCACCCCATAGGGCATTTCGGCCAAGATTTCCAAAAAGGGCCTGGAGCAGGAAATGGACTACAAAACCGTCATGGTCAGTCTGGCGCTGGACCGGCCTAACGATGCCTGCCTGGCCGTGGCCGGCGATATCGCCGAACGCTTCGGCGCACGGGTCGTCGGCGTTGCGGCGTCCGAGATTCGGGCACCACTCTATTTCGCTGAAGGCGACATTGCGCAAAAGCTGCTCGATGAGGAGAGTGCGGCGATCCGAAAGCGATTGTCGGAGCTCGAGGCGGAGTTTCTCGCCGCGGTACAAAAGCGAGCGACGTCGGTGGAATGGCGTTCTGCCCGGGGACTGCAGGGGCCCTACATGCTGCAGCAAGCGCGGGCCGCCGACATTCTTGTGGTTGGCGCGCGCAGCGAGGCGATGGTGGATCCGGGCGTCGCTGCCGATCCGGGCGATCTGCTGATGCAGGCGGGCCGTCCGGTGCTCGTGGTGCCGCCCTCGGTGCAATGGCTCGATTTGCGAAGCGTGCTGGTGGCCTGGAAGGACGTCAGGGAAGCCCGCCGCGCCGTGTGCGATGCGCTGCCGATCCTGGCTGCCGCAAAGGAAGTCGTGATTGCGGAAATTCCCGAGCGGGACTCCCCTCGCGCAGAGGCGTTATCGCATGTCGCCGACGTGGCGGCGTGGCTGCGTGGCCATGGTATCTTGGCGAGCACCGTCGTTCCGGAAACCACAGCCAGCGTCACCGAGCAGTTGGAGAAGATCGCCGCCGACGTCGGCGCCGGGATGGTCGTTGCCGGTGCCTATGGCCACTCGCGCCTGCGCGAATGGATACTGAGCGGCGTTACGCGACATCTTGCCACCGAGTCGCGCCTGTGTGCGTTGCTTTCCCGCTAAGGAAATTCGCAATGACGAGAAAACTCCGTGCATAAGTTTCTCGAGGCAGCCGCCGGGCAGTACATGACGACTACCGTGAAGACGGTGACGTGCGACACCACCATGCGCGAGCTGCAACGGATGTTCGACGAGGATGACTTCAACTGCTACCCGGTCCGCAAAGGCGACGATACCGTCGGCCTGGTCAGCAAATTCGACTTTCTGAAATGCTTCGCCTTCAACCCCGGCCGCATGGTCCCGGCCTATGACGATCTATTGTCCCGGACGGTGGCCGACGTCATGACGCCGGAATTCATCTATGTCGATCCGGCGACGAAGCTGACGCGGGTATTACAGCTGATGGTGGATCATCGGATCAGAAGCATCCCGGTGCTGGACGCCGAACAGCGGCTGGCCGGGATGATCGCGCGCGAGGACGTCATGCGGGCATTGACGAACAGCGCGCGCCGGTAGCCGCCGGACGACAAATCCCTGCTACAGTTTATTCGATCGCTCACGGAAAGCCTTGGCGTCGCCAAACTCCGCAAAGTTGTCGTAACCTTCATGGGCGGCGATCACGCGGCGGGCGTGCTTGATCGGGCACCAATATTGCTCGGTTCGGCCGGCGATTTCCCTGCTGTAACTGAGCAGGCCGTTGCCATAGGAGCAATAAGCGCAGTTTATCTTCTCGAGCAGATTGAGATAGGCGAGGTGGTAACGATCGAAGATCAAATGGTCGCTGCGTTTGACCTTTTCGATGCCGTAAGCCGGGAAACAAACCGCCTGATAGACGCTGATGAAGATATCCAGCAGCACAAGCGGTATGATCATGGAATAGATGACCGGCGCCGTCACCACATGCACCACTTCGGCGTTGAAGATGTAACGCGCAAGGTTAACCCGCAAGGCCTTGTGCGCCCGCAGGACTTCCTGCTCGAAGCGCACCCGGCCGCTTTGCAGTGTATAGCTCAGGTTGGCCCGCCGGACGGCAAGCTCTGCTTCCAGTTCGCCCTGTAGTGCCTTTATCTGCTCGACGAGTTGGTCGATACTTGATGCCATTCCGAGACCGTCCCGCCGGTTGCTGCGCTGCCAGCGGGTAGTCGTAGCCGGTTCAACTCGCCTTGGCCATCTCGGTGTCTTCCGGCGACTCCAGATACATCCCGGACATGGTGTCGACCCAGCACAGATGGTCGTGGACCTTCTTCACGCCGGCGACGTTCTCCGCGGCGACGATGGTCGCCTGCCGGGAACGCTCCTCGGTAATCACGCCGCTGAGATGGACGATGCCGTCACGGACGATAACGTTGAGCCCGAATGGCGACCAGTCGTTGCTCTCCACCGCGGCCATGATGCGGCTGCGAATATGATCGTCGTCGGCGGTCGGGTCGGGAATGTCGCGGGCGAGGCCGGCTACCGCCTGCAGCAGGTTGGCGCGCGACACGATTCCGACCAGCTTTGTGCCGTTCATCACCGGCAGGCGCTTGACGCCGTTGGTTTCCATCGACGTGACGATTTCGTCGAGCGGCGTGTCCTCGGTGATCGTGAGCGGATCCCGAGTCATGACCTCGGAGATCTTGCTGCCGCGCTCATGGACGTAATCGGTCGCCGCTTCGCCGGCGCCGAGCAGGAATTTGAGCCAGCGACCGCGCTTTTTCTGCGTGCCGATCTCGCTGCGGCGGATGAAGTCGCCCTCCGAGACGATGCCGACCAGTCTGCCGGCTGTATCGACCACGGGAAGTCCGCTGACGTGCCGCTCGAGCATCAGCTTTGCGGCCGCCAGGATGGTGTCATCCGGCGTGACGGTAATGACCGACCGGGTCATGATCTGATGGGCGCGCATGTAACGATACTCCTGTTTTGTGTGGCGAGGCGCTGCCGGTGAAGCGGCGGCTTCGCTGACACCGTCATGGTAGGACGCGCGGGCCGCGGCTATCTTGACCCGGATCAAATCGCAGCCAGGCAGCACGGATAGGGTGCACACGCTTGCGTGAAGACAGGAGACAAGATGCACGATACAGTCCGGACGGCTCCCAGTGCCACGCTCCGCTTTGAGCCGCGGCCATGACGCAAAGGTCCCCGGCCGACAGGCCCGCGGTCACCGGGCCCGAAATCCAGCAGCGCGTGCTCGATTTTCTTGATCGTTCGAGCATTGGCACGGCGAAAGGCGGCAAGCGGATCGATACCCATTGTTCGGTGGTGTTTCTCGGTGGCGGGAAGGCATTGAAGATCAAGCGCGCCATCCGGCTGCCGTTCCTCGACTATTCGACGCTCGAGAAACGCAAGTCCGCTTGCGAAGAGGAATTGAAAGTCAATGCAGCGAATGCGCCGGAGATCTACCGGCGGGTCGTCGCCATTACCCGTGGTGGCGATGGCAGCCTTGAAATCGATGGCCTGGGAAACCCGGTCGAATGGGCGGTCGAAATGGCGCGTTTCGATGAGGAGCAGACGCTGGACCATGTCGCCACGGCGAACAGAATCGAATCGCCGCTGGCGATCGCGCTGGCCGACAGCATTCTGCAATCGCACGACAGGGCGCTGCGCGCCGGCGGATCGGTCTGGCTCGCTTCCATTGCCGGGATCATCGATCGCAACACCGCGAAATTTCGGGCGGTGCGCGGACTCGATGCCGCCACCATCGATCGGATCGATGCCGCTAGCCACGATCGCCTGATGGAGTCGCAATCCCTGCTGAGCACGCGTGCGGAGCAGGGCTTCGTGCGGCGCTGCCATGGCGATCTGCATCTGGCCAATATCGCGCTGGTGAACGGCAGGCCGCTGTTGTTCGACGCCATCGAATTCGATCCGGTCATCTCGACCACGGATATCCTCTACGATCTCGCCTTCACGCTGATGGACCTGGTTCACTTCGGTCAGGCGGAGGCCGCCAACGCGCTGTTCAACCGCTATCTGGCAGGGGCGTCGGAGCAGCACCTCGACGGCCTCGGCGTGTTACCGCTGTTCATGTCGATGCGGGCGGCGATCCGTGCCCACGTATTGTTCACCAAGAGCGAGCAGGCGGCAGGCGACGAAGCGGTCTGGAACGAGGCGAAGCGCTATTTCGACCTGGCCGGACGTCTCATCGCGCCGCAGCCGCCGCTTCTCGTCGCGGTCGGCGGTTTGTCGGGAACCGGAAAATCGGTCCTCGCGCGCGGGCTTGCGGGCCTCATCCAGCCGCCGCCCGGCGCGGTCATCGTCCGTTCGGACGTCGTTCGCAAGCGCCTCTTCGGCGTTAGCGAGACCACGCCGCTGCCGGAAGCGGCCTACCAGGTCGATACCACGGCGCGTGTCTATGAGATACTTTCCACGACGGCGCAACGTGTTCTCTCCCAAGGTTGTTCGGTCGTGCTCGATGCCGCGTTCCTGCAAGAGGCGGAGCGGGCCGTGCTCGCTGATCTGGCCCGCCGACATGACGTAGGCTTCGTCGGACTGTTCTTGACCGCCGATCTCGCGACCCGAATCGCGCGCATCGAACAACGCAAGCACGATGCGTCCGATGCGACGCGCGAGGTGGCCTTGCTGCAGCAGACCTTTGCGATCGGCGCCATGGACTGGCACATCGTCGATGCTGCGGGAACGCCTGACGACACGCTGGGCCGCGCCCGGGCCTTCACGGCCGGTTCGGTGCCGGACGATGTCAGATGAGGCGGGCTGGACGCGCACCGGCGTCCAGCCGCGGTAAGTTGCCCGCGGCGGCCGGCCCCGATTGCGCGGCCGCTTTCCAGAGAATAGCGCTGGATTGCATTGCCGGCATCAGGGCGCATCATCGCCGTGCGTGCGCCGGCGATGCCGAGGCCTTGCATCAGGTCCGTGTCGCCATCACGAGGTTGCGGGCTGTGGTATTGTTCTTCGAGCCGATCGTAGTCGACACGGAATGGCCCAGCCTTAAAAAGGAAATCGGCTGGGTCAACGATGCGCTTGGCGCCGCGCGTGATGACGACGTCATGGCAGAGCATGCGCGGCGCAAGCAGTATCGGGTCTGGTCCCGGGGAGCGATCGGCGAACATCTCGCTGAACGCCGAAGGCGGGATCATCGCCGACTGGTGCGCTGTCTGCGCGCGGCGCGATTTCAGAACCTGATCGCGGCGCTGTCCGGCTGGGTCAGGCACGGGAGGTGGCTCGCGCGCTGGGAGCGGGCCGTGCGCTACGAGCCGCCCGAACCGCTGCAAGTCTACGGCGAACGTGAACTCAACCGCTGGCGCAAACGCCTGATCCGCAAGGGCCGGCATCTCAAGACGCTGGGCGGTTTCCGCCGACACCGGTTGCGGATCAGGGCCAAACGCCTGCGCTACATGCTGGAAGCCCTGGCGGACATCGTCGCAATTCGCGGCGGTGAGAAATATCGCCGGCTGCACCGATCGGCAAGACGGCTGCAAAGCGTATTAGGCGATTTGCGAGATCTCGATCGATTTGCGGACCTCGCCGCGCTGGCATCGGCTGCCGATGACAGCGAACAGGGCAAGAGCCGGCCGCCGGGTTATCGCCGGGACAAGGACAAGTTGCTGCGCGCCGCAATTGAGGCCTATCACAGCTTTAAACAAGCCGATGCAGGCTGACAGACGTTGCGTTGCGCCGAACCTCGGACATTGCCGGACTTGATGTGCATCAACTCCGGCCACGCATCGCCCGGATACTGTCCCGGCCACAGTGCGGGATGCGTGTTGCGCGTTCCCACGGATGCCCGGGGAGAACGGCAATGTTCAGGAACATTCTGGTCCATATTCCGTCGGAGCGGCCGGTCAGGCCGGTCATCGACGTGGCTATCGCGCTGGCAATGGCGAGGCGATCGCATCTCGACGCCGTCGCCATCGGCTATGAATCGATGAGCGCCGTCGGCATGGTCGTGGAGGGCGGCAGCGCCGCTGTGGCCGCCGTGATGGGGGTCGAACAGGAGCGGGCGCTGGAGCGCGCCAATGCCGCGATCGCGGTATTCGAGGTCGAAGCCAGGCTCGCCAAGATCGCTTACGGCAGCCGGGCGATTGCGGCGATCCCTGCCGACGCCGAACAAACCATCGGCGCGCTGTCGCGGCTTTATGATCTGACGGTCGTGCTGCAGCCCGAATTCGCGACTGCCAGCCACGACAACGTCATCCCGCAGGGGATTTTGTTCAATTCCGGAGGGCCCATGCTGATGGTCCCCTACATCCACAAGGGACCGCTCGACGCCAATCATGTCGGGGTTGCCTGGGACGGCAGCCGCGCAGCGGCCCGCGCCTTGCACGACGCGACGCCGTTTCTGATGGGAGCGAAGGCAGTCACCGTGATTGCCGTCAACGAAACCGCGGGAGAAGCATCCTCGGACCAACTCGTCGGCCATCTCGCCCGGCGCGGCATTGCAGCGCGGGTCCAGCGCCTGACCGCCGACCGCGGCAATACCCAGAGCACCATTCTGTCGATCGCGGCCGAGAGCAATATCGGCCTCCTGGTGATGGGCGGGTACGGTCATTCGCGGCTGAAGGAGCGCATTCTCGGCGGCGTTACCCGCGGCATGTTCGAAGCGATGACGGTCCCAGTGCTGATGTCGCACTGACCGTCCCGCCTGCGCCCCAGAGACTTACACGCCCTGAAAACCTTGCCTCAAGAAAGAGAAGATCATGACCGTTCACAATCACGCCGTCGTCTGGGTC
Source organism: Hyphomicrobiales bacterium (assembly GCA_038244925.1). Lineage (GTDB taxonomy): Bacteria > Pseudomonadota > Alphaproteobacteria > Rhizobiales > Xanthobacteraceae > Bradyrhizobium. Next base: position 45,061 of record JBBRSX010000008.1, read on the forward strand.
GATCACCGCGTCGCCAAGATATTCTATCTCGGGCTGGAGGCCGTTGACGAAAAGACCGTTCATGCCGATCTGGCGAACGCCCATCTGCATCACAAGGCCAATACGGTCGGCTCCGGCAAGACCCACGATGACCCGCAGTTCTTTCCGGCGATCGACAAGGCGCTGGAACATTGCGAATCGGTGCTTCTGGTGGGCCCGGGAAACGAGAAGACGTTGTTGCTGAAACATCTCAAGGAAGGGCACTCCACCAAGGCACGCGAACTTCACGCCGAGCCTTGCGATCATCCCACCGACAAGGAAATCATCGCGTTGGGGCGCCGTCACTTCCATCTCGGCGAGCCTGCGCGCTGAAGCTTCGGGTTTTTCAGGCGCCGCGCGTCATTGCAAACTTCTTTGCGGCCTCCGCGACCACAAGATAGGCCGCCGTCACGGCGGCCATGGCTGCCAGCAGCGGCCAGGGCAACGGCACAAAGCCGAACAGACCTTGCAACGGACCAAGGACCACAAGGAAAGCCGTTGCCAGCGCCCCGAGCGAAGTGACGACGAGCGCGATATGCGCGGGCGTGGCTTGCCACGGTGCCCGCCGGGTTCGGATCAAAAAGATCACCAGGATTTGCGTAGCGATCGATTCCAGGAACCAGCCGGTCTGGAATTGGGCGGCGTCGGCCCCAAATCCTTTCAGAAGGATCAGGAATGTCGCCGCGTCGAACACCGACGAGACCACGCCCATCACGATCGTGAAGCGCAGAATGGCTGACATGTCCCAGGCGTGCGGACGCGCGGTCTCTTCGGCGTCCACGGAATCGAACGGAATGCCGACCTCCGAGAAGTCGTAGATCAGGTTGTTCAGCAGGATCTGCAACGGCAGCAGCGGCAGGAACGGAAGCACCAGCGAGGCCAGCGCCATCGACAGCATGTTGCCGAAGTTGGAGCTGGTGCCCATGCGGACATATTTCAGGATATTGGCGAAGGTCCGCCGGCCCTCGCGCACGCCCTCGGCGAGCACGTTCAGGTCGGAGGCCAACAGGATCATGTCCGCCGCGGCGCGGGCGACGTCGGTTGCGCCGTCAACGGACAGGCCGACATGGGCGGCGTGGATGGCGGGCGCATCATTGATGCCGTCGCCGAGAAAGCCGGTAACATGGCCGCGGGCGCGGAGCGCGTTGATGATACGCTTCTTCTGGTCGGGATCGACGCGCGCGAACACGTCGGTTTGTTCTACCCTGGCGGCCAGCCCGACATCGGTGAGTTCGGCGATTTCGGCGCCGGTCAAGACGCTGTCGCAGGCCAGCCCCACGGTGCCCGCGACGTGCCGCACGACAGCTGCCTGATCGCCGGAAATGATCTTGAGCCGGATTCCGAGCGCAGCCAGATCCGCGACGGCGCCGGCGGCATCGGGTTTGGGCGGATCGGCAAAGACGCAAAAGCCGACAAAGGTCAGGTTCGCCTCATCCTCGAGCGTCAAGCCTGCTGCGCCGGCAGAGACGGATTTAACGGCGACGCCCAGCAGGCGAAAACCCTGCTCATTCAGTCGCTGCTGCTCGGCATCGATGCGATCCCGCAATGATTGATCGAGCGGATGGGCGAGACCATCGATCTCCACCGCCACTGCGCGGGACAGGACCGCTTCGGGAGCTCCCTTGGTCACGAGCAGCACTTTATTCGTGCATTCGGCCATCACCGAAACACATCTGCGGCTGAAATCGAACGGGAGCTCGCCCCGGCGCACCCATTCGGTGTCTGCAACGCGGCCTGCCAGAATGGCGTCATCGAGCGCGCTGCGAATGCCCGATTGGAAGCCGCTGTTGATACGTGCCAGCTCGAGCACGCGATCGCTTTTTCTGCCCTGCCAGTCGACGCTGTCGGCAAGACTGATCTTCGCCTGCGTCAAGGTGCCGGTCTTGTCGACGCAGAGCACGTCCATGGCGCCGAGATCATGGATCGCGGATAGCCGTTTGACGATCACCTTCCGCAAGGCCATGCGTTTGGCGCCGCGCGCCAGCGTGACCGTCATCACCATCGGCAGCAGTTCCGGCGTGAGGCCGACCGCGAGCGCCACGGCAAAAAGGATGGACTGCATCGCCGGCCGATCCGAGGCGAGATGGGCGAGCAGCACGAACAGGGTAAGAAAGATCGTCAGCCGCAGGATCAGAAGCCCGAGATGGCGGACGCCTTGCTCCAGCGCGGTGGGCGGCACATTGGCGGCAAGCGCCGATGCAATGGCCCCGAACCGGGTTTGGCGGCCGGTCGCCACCAGCAGCATTGTGGCTTTTCCGGCGACAACCGAGGTGCCCGCGAACAGCGCGTTATGGGCGTCGGCGGCTTCGGTCGCAGTACACGGCGCGTTGTTCTTACGCGCCGGGAACGGCTCGCCGGTCAAAATGGATTCGTCCAGTTGAAGGTCTTCCGACTCCAGCACGACGCCATCAGCAGGAACCAGATCGCCGGTGCGCAGCAGGACGATATCGCCGGGAACGAGGCCGCTAACCGGCTGCTCCACCGGCTTGCGATCGCGCAGAACGTCTGCGTGGACCGCTACCGAGTGCCGGAGCGCCTCCGCTTCCTGCTCCGCGCGATATTCCTGCACGATATCCAGCGTCATCGACAGCGCGAGCACGGCGACAATGATGAAGAAACTGCCGAAATCGCCACTAATGCCGGATATCGCCGCCGCCGCGATCAACAACGCGACGAGCGGATTGAGCACGCGCTTGGCGAGCTTGGGCAGGAATGCCTCGCCATGGCTGGCTTCGAACAGGTTGCGACCGTGGGTCAGCAGGCGTCTTTCGGCTTCTTCCTGCGTCAGCCCGGTCAGCCGTGTTTCCAGTTGGGTCAGGAGCCGGTCCGGCGACTCGCACCAAAAGGCGCCGTTGGTTCTCTTCGCTTCATGTGAAGCCTGCATCATTCGGTCTCCGGCAGTGGATAGCGTTTGGTGTTTGCCGTGGAATGCCGCCAGCGCCGTTGATGTGCCTCAAGCCGCAGAAGGGCTCCGCGGGGAGCGGATCGGCCGCTCCGGTCGGCCGGTAATGTTTGATACACCTCAATGTCTGGTCGGGGGCTAGCCGATATCCTTAATGAGACACTGGAAATCAGAAGCGAAAATCGGAGATTGTCATGACAGAACTGTCTCAACAGGTTGCTCCCGGTTACTCACAACCGGCCATTCAGGTGGAAGCGGAAGCCTCCAAACTGAACCAGAACGCTCTGGAATTCATGATGGGCGCGCAAAAATTGATGTTCGAGGAATGCGTTTTCCTCGGCGGGGAGATGATGGAGCGAACGCAAAGCGAAATGCATCTCTTCACCGAGTTCTTCGCAAAGATGGCGGGCGCGCATTCCGTCAAGGACGTCAAGACGATGTGCCAGGAATGCGGCCAGCATCAGCTCGACTTTCTCCGTCGCGATTCCGAACGGGTTTTCAAGCACGGCGAACGGATGATTGCGACCACCTCCCAACTGATCAGCGGCCGCGTACCGATCTGACCGGCGCGGGCTTCGGTCGGGCGACCCACAAGAGTGAAGAAAAACATGCCATCGAAATCGTCCCTGCCGACGGCGGATGTTACTGTCGTGCCGTTTCGCGCCGCTGTCCAAGACCAAACCACCGATCGCCAGCCGGCAGCGACGGTGGCGCAACCGATCGCGCCGGCGCAGCAGGACACCGAGACGTATCAGGCCGACCGCGCGTTTCACGCGATGCTGGCGCATCTGAGCGGCGGCATTTCGCCGGTAGCGTTGTTGCTCGCCTATACCGACTGGCTGTCGCATCTGGCGTCCTCGCCGCAGCGGCAGATCGAGATGTCGCAAAGCGCGCTGTTGGAAGCGAAGCGGCTGGCCGAGGCCGGGCAGCATGTCTTCACGCCCGGGCTGGAACCCTGGTCCCTGATCAAGCCGCAGCCGCAGGACCGGCGCTTCGCCCGGCCGGAGTGGGAAACGCCGCCGTTCAATCTGATGGCGCAGGCGTTTCTGGCCGGCGAGCAATGGTGGCACAACGCCACCACGGGCGTGCGCGGGGTTTCGCAGCAGAACGAGGCGATCGTCGAGTTTTCGGTGCGGCAGATGCTGGACGTGCTGTCGCCGTCGAACTTTGCTGCGACCAATCCGGAAGTGCTGCAAAAGACGCTGCAGAGTGGCGGCCAGAATTTCGTCGCAGGCTGGCAGAATTTTTGCAGCGACTGGATGCGGCTGCTGTCGGCGGGCAAGGAGCCGGTCAAGTCCGGCGATTTCGTCGTCGGCGAAACCGTGGCGGTATCGCGCGGCAAAGTCGTGTTCCGCAACGATCTGATCGAACTGATCCAGTACTATCCGACCACCGGCGAGGTTCGTCCGGAGCCGGTCCTGATCGTGCCGGCCTGGATCATGAAATACTATATCCTCGATCTGTCGGCGCAGAACTCGCTGGTGAAATATCTCACAGGCCAGGGCTTCACCGTTTTCATGATCTCGTGGCGCAATCCTGATGCCGCCGACCGTAACGTCGCCTTTGACGATTACCGCACGCTGGGCGTCAAAGCCGCGCTCGATACGATCGGCAACATCGTGCCCGGCCGTCAGGTTCATGCGCTCGGCTATTGCCTCGGCGGCACGCTGTTGTCGATTTCAGCCGCCGCCATGGCGCGCGACGGCGACAAGCGCCTGAAGTCGGTGACGTTGCTGGCCGCGCAGACCGATTTCACCGAGGCCGGTGAACTGACGTTGTTCATCAATGAAAGCCAGGTCGCCTTCCTCGAAGACATGATGTGGGAGCACGGCGTTCTCGATACCACTCAGATGGCGGGCGCCTTCCAGTTGCTGCGCTCCAACGATCTGATCTGGTCGCGGATGACCCGCGACTATCTGCTGGGAGAACGGGCGCCGCCGAACGATCTGATGGCGTGGAACGCCGATGCCACCCGTCTGCCGTACCGGATGCATTCGGAATATCTGCGCAAGCTGTTTCTCAACAACGACCTCGCCGAGGGCCGCTACCTCGTTGAGGGCCGGCCGATCTCGTTGTCGGATATCCACATGCCGATGTTCGTGGTCGGCACCCTTCGCGACCATGTCGCGCCGTGGAAGTCGGTCTACAAGATCAACTATCAGGCCGACGCGGACGTGACCTTCCTGCTCGCCAGCGGCGGTCACAATGCCGGGATCGTGGCGCCGCCCGGCGAGCCGGGCCACAGCTATCGGGTCAGGATCAAGGCTGCACACGACACCTATACCGGGCCGGACGATTGGCTGAAGGCTGCACCGGTGGTCGAAGGATCGTGGTGGCTGGCGTGGACGAAATGGCTGACCGCGCGATCCGGTGAACCGTCCGAGCCGCCGCAGATGGGTGTGATGCCCGCAGCCGGTCAAGATCTACCCGATGCGCCCGGGGACTACGTTCGTCAGTGACTTTGCCGTCTCGGTAAGGCCTCGCCGTCTTCGGCAAAGGCCTTGGCGTCTCGGAGATCGCTGATCTATTGACGGACGGTGCAGCTTGAAATGCCCAGCACGGTGTAGATCGGGCAGCTCTTGAAGAAGGCGGTCGCCAGCGGCACCAGGCCGATGAAGCCTATCCAGTGCCAGCCCTGAATCGAAAGCCCGTCCTGAAGCGCATAGGCAATCAACGCCAGTCCCACCACGATCCGCACATACTGATCAATTGTTCCAACATTTACCGGCATGGCACTCTCCCTCGGATGAACTTCGGTGGATGAACCTGTACAAATGTCGCATGCGACAACGGAGCGGACCTTGATCTGTCTCAAAAATTAGCTGGTTGGAGAGGATAGGAATGATGCGGCCAGATTCGTCATCTGGCCGAGATCGTGCCGGGTTAAATGACGGCGCACGATCCGGTGCGACGGGCGGCGGTCCTCGACAAAACCGCGCTCCAACAACAAGATCGAACGGGAAGGCGATCCGAGGAGCGGGCATCCCGTTCCATGGAGCCGTTGCGCGCAATCGCGTCCGGGTTCACAAAAGGCCGCAGTGGCCGGATAACAGAGACTGATGTCGACCTATCGCCTGAAATGCCTGCTTTCGCCTCGTTCGGTCGCGCTCGTTGGGGCCAGTCCCCGCCAGGGTTCCGTCGGCCGCGCCATCCTCGAGAATATCCGTAAAGCCGAGTTCAAGGGCGAATTCGGGCTGGTGAATCCGCGCTACCCCGAGATCGATGGTATCGCCGCCGTCGATAGCCTCGGCCAACTGGCCTTTGTCCCGGAACTGGTCGTCATCACAGCGCCAGCAAAGTCGATTCCCGGCCTGATCGACGAGGCTGGCCGTCTTGGTGCGGCCGGCGCGATCATCGTCAGCGCCGGGCTCGGCCATGGTCCGGGTTCGCTTTCGGATGACGCCGAGCGCGCGGCGCGGAAATACGGAATGCGGCTGATCGGCCCGAATTGCCTGGGCATCATCATGCCCTGTGTGAATCTCAATGCGAGCTTTTCCGCGCATACGCCCGGCAGGGGAAATCTGGCGCTGATCTCGCAGTCGGGCGCCATCGCCACCGGCATGGTGGACTGGGCGGCACAGCGCGCGGTCGGCTTTTCCGGAATCGTGTCGATCGGCGATCAGCTCGACGTCGATATTGCGGACCTGCTCGATTACTTCGCGCTGGACGAAAAGACCCATGCGATCCTGCTCTATGTCGAAGCGATCAAGGACGCCCACAAATTCATGTCGGCGGCGCGCGCCGCCGCCAGGATCAAGCCGGTGGTCGTCGTCAAATCCGGCCGCATGGCGCAAGGCGCCAGGGCCGCCGCGACCCATACCGGTGCGCTGGCCGGATCGGATGCGGTCTACGACGCCGCGTTCCAGCGCGCCGGCATCTTGCGAGTGGCGGATCTGCGCGAGCTGTTCGACTGTGCCGAGACGCTGGGGCGGGTCAAATCGCCGCCGGGCAAGCGGCTCGCGATCCTGACCAACGGTGGTGGCATCGGCGTGCTGGCGGTCGACCGGCTGGTTGAGCTGGGCGGAATTCCCGCCGCCATTTCCGACGTGACCAGAACCCGGCTGGATGCAGTGCTGCCGCCGACATGGTCGCATGCGAACCCGGTCGATATCGTCGGCGACGCAGACGCCGCGCGTTATGCTGCGGCGCTCGAGGCGCTGCTGGCCGATCCCGGCAATGACGCGATCCTGGTGATGAACGTCCAGACCGCGATCGCGCGCGCCGATGTGATCGCCGATAACGTGACCCGCGTGGTGCAGAAATATCGCACGGAACATCGCATGTCGCCCAAACCGGTGCTGACGGCCTGGGTCGGCGCGGATCAGGCGATTGGCGATCTCCTGAGCGGCGCCGGAATTCCGAATTATCCCACCGAGGACGATGCGGTGCGCGGTTTCATGCATCTGGTGCGGCACCGCGAACTGGTGCAGGCGCTGGCGCAGGTTCCGCCCGCCATGCCCAGTGAATTCGAACCGGATACCGAAGCCGCCCGGAACATTGTCGCCGCGGCGCTGACCGACGGCCGGCAGTGGCTCGATCCGGTCGAGATCAAGCAGTTACTTGCCGCGTATGAGATCCCGATGGTGGCGACTTTCGCCGCCGCCGATGCCGAGCAGGCCGTTGCCCACGCCTCGGAGATCCTGGCGCATGGCGACACCGTCGTGCTCAAGATCATGTCGCGCGACATCGTTCACAAATCCGACGTCGGTGGCGTCGTGCTCAATCTGACCAGCGCCGATGCGGTACGCGCGGCGACGGCCGATATTCTCGCCCGGGCCAAGGCGCTGCGCCCGGAAGCGCGAATTGCCGGGGTCATCGTGCAGGCGATGGTGGTGCGGCCGAAGGCGCGCGAACTGATCCTCGGCCTCGCCGACGATCCGACCTTCGGCACTGTCGTCGTGTTCGGCCGCGGCGGCACGGCGGTCGAAATCATCAACGACAAGGCATTGGCGCTTCCGCCGCTCGACTTGCAACTGGCGAACAGCCTGATCGAGCGCACCCGTGTTTCACGCCTGTTGCGCGCCTATCGCGACGTGCCTGCGGTGAAGCAGGACGCTGTCGCGCTGGTTTTGGTCAAGCTGGCGCAGATGGCGGCGGACATTCCCGAAATCCGCGAACTCGACATCAATCCGCTGCTGGCCGACGAGAGCGGCGTGCTGGCGGTCGATGCGCGGATCGCGATCGGGCGTACGAAACGAAAATTCAGCGGATCGGGTCCGGCGAATTTCGCGGTGCGGCCCTATCCGTCGCAATGGCAGCGTCACATCGAGGCCAAGGACGGCTGGCGGGTATTCGTCCGCCCGATCCGGCCTGAGGATGAGCCGCTGATCCACGAGATGTTGCGGCATGTCACCCTGCAGGACCTGCGGCTGCGGTTCTTCGCTCCGATGAAGCACTTCTCCCACGAATTCATCGCACGCCTGACCCAGCTCGATTACGCCCGCGCGATGGCCTTCGTCGCGTTCGACGAGGCCACCAACGAACTGGTCGGCGTGGTCCGGATTCATTCGGACTCGATCTACGAGACTGGCGAATACGCGATTTTGTTGCGATCCGAACTCAAGGGCAGGGGGCTCGGCTGGGCCCTGATGCAGATGATCATCGAATATGCGCGGTCCGAAGGACTGAAGACCATCTCGGGCGATGTCTTGGCCGACAACACGGTCATGCTCGGTATGTGCAGGAGCCTCGGCTTTCAGGTGAAACCGGATCCGGTCGAACACGATATCTGCGACGTCAGGCTGACGCTCTAAGCTGGATCGCAGCGTTCTCATTCATCCAGCGCACGCCGCAACCGGCGGATAACGACGCCGCGCGCGCGATCGTCGGCGGCGGCCTCGATGCGATCGTTGATGTCGAGGACGAGTCTGGACATGTCATTGTGCCAGTCGAGCCTGACCTCGGCCTCGGGCGTCAGCCGCCGGCGACGGGCCCCATCCAGCGGCGTCGGCACGGCGGCCGACAAATCGTAGACGTCATCCAGCAATGGCTGAAAAACGCGAGCCGCCGGGATGATCCGCTCTGATACGCGTTCGGCGAGGCCCGCGATGGCAGCCTCCTCGCCGTGGACCAGAAACAGGCCGCGCTCGATGGGCCGGCGCTCGGCGATCCATCGCGCCAGTTCTGATCCGTCGGCATGTCCGGAATAATCGTCGATGCAGCGGATTTGTGCCGCGACCTTGATTTCGTTGCCCTGGATTCGAACCGCTTTCACGCCGTCGGCGAGAAAGCGGCCCAGCGTTCCCTGGGCCTGAAAACCGACCAGAAGTACGGTGGCCCTTGCGTTCCAAAGCCAGTTCCTCAGGTGATGCCGGATACGTCCGGCGTCGCACATGCCGCTGGCAGCGATGACGATGTGGAAACCGGTGAGCCGAGCGATCCTTTTGCTCTCCTCGACGGTCTCGGTGAACCGCAACCTCGGTGAGTTGAGCAACCGGCCGACATCGATCGCGGGATCCAGGCTCGACGCGTGTTGGCGAAACACTTCGGTAGCGTGGATGGCGAGCGGCGAGTCGAGAAAAATCGGGGCGTCCGGTACCTCATGGCGCTCCATCAGGTCGACCAGGTCGACGAGGAGTTCCTGGGTGCGCTCCACCGCAAAGGCCGGAACAAGCAGCGCGCCCTTGCGGGCCGCGGCGTCGCGCACTTCTGCGGCGAGACGGGTGCGTCGCGCCTCCGGCGTGATCGGCGGCCGCGTCCTGTCGCCATAGGTCGATTCCGAGATGACATAGTCGAACCCGGCGGGCGCGTCGGGATCGGGCTGCAGCAGCTTGGCGTCGGGGCCGATATCGCCGGATGCGAGAAGCCGCAGCGGCTTCCCCGAGGCGCCTTCATCCGCGATTTCGATCTCGATCGAGGCGGAGCCGAGCAAATGTCCGGCATTCCAGTAACGGGCGCGGACGCCCTCGATCACGTCGACCCATTTTTCGTACTCGACCGGGCGGAACGACTGCAGTGCGGCGAGCGCGTCGGCCTGGGTATAGATGGCCGTCACCTCGGCGCGTCCGCGGGCGGCATTGCGCCGATTGAGCGCGGCGACCTCCGACTCCTGGATGTTACCTGAATCCGGCAACATCCAGGAGCAGAGGTCGATGGTGCCGCGCGTTGCCAGAATGCGGCCGGTAAAGCCGCCGCGCACAAGTTTGGGCAGCAGGCCGCTATGATCGATATGGGCGTGGGTGAGCAACACGGCATCGACGTCGGCGGGACGAAACGGAAACGTTCCGTAGTTCAGCTCCTTCAGGGTCTTCTGTCCCTGAAACAGGCCGCAGTCGACCAGGAATCTCCCGGAGCGGGTTTCAAATAGATAGCAGGAGCCGGTCACCGTGCGCGCCGCGCCGCAAAACCGCAGGGTTACGCTCATCGCGAATTCTCCGTGTGATTCAATTCGCCCTTCAAGGCATCCATGAACAGATCGTCGAGCACAATGGCATTGGTCGAGTGCGGCACGCTATGGGTCGAACGGATCGAGCGAATGCCGGCTGCGGCCATGTCGCGGCAAAGGTCTTCCGGAAACAAAGCGTGCGTCACCACGGCATCGACGGTGGTTGCGCCGGCAGCGGCAAGCGTCCTGGCGCAGGCGATGATGGTGCCGCCGGACGAGACGATATCATCCACGACCAAGGCGGGGCGTCCGGCCAGGCGTGCCGGTTCCGGAAATTCGACCTCCACGGCACGGTCGCCGCGTCGCACTTTCTGCGCGACGGCGTGTGCAAGCCCGAGCCGTCGGGCGAGGTCACTGACCCAGGGCAGCGATTCCGCGTCGGGCCCGACCACGATGGTTGCCGGATCCAGTCCGGTATGACGCAGTGCAGCCGCGATAGCCGGCATGGCCGAGAGGTTGTCGGAGACGATGCCCGGAAATACCGTCTTGATGTCAGGCGTCCGGTGCAGATGCGCATCGACGGTGATGATGTGATCGACATATCTTGCCAGCAGCGGACCGATCACCTTCTGGCTGATCGCCTCGCCCTCGTGGAACGCCGCATCCTGGCGCATGTAGCACAGGTAGGGCGCCAGCAGCACAATTCGCTTCGCGCCACCGCGCCGTAACGCTTCGGCAGCGAACAGCAGCGCGATCAGTTTCTCGTTCGGCCGGTCGAGCGAGGCGTAGAGGATGGTGGTCGGCGCCGCCTGTCCGGCGGTCACCCGGATTTCCCCGTCAGGAAAGGGATGGATGGCGATCTCATGGCAGGGCACGCCGAACCGTTCCGCGAGCCTTGCGGCATCGCGCGTGGACGCCGGCAGGGCTTGAATGTTCGCTGCACTCACGGGGTGGCCTCACTGGCCGGCAAGTGCTCGCCATTGACGGTGTAGCCGCTGTTGAGCCGGGCGGCGGCAACGGCGAGGTCGAGTTCGGACCGGTCATAGGCATGGATTCGATAGAGCGGCTGGCCTCTTTCGACGCGGTCGCCGATCTTGCGGAGCAGTTTGATGCCGGCGCCCTTGTCGATCGGTGCGCCCGCGGTTCTCGCCAGCCGGTTCAACTGCAAACAATCGATCTCGGCGATCGCGCCGTCGTCGGCAGCGAGGATGTCGAACGTCAGTTTGCCGAGATCGTTGCGGCACCTCGAAGGCCCTTGGGCGTCGATAATCTCCTGCATCTTTTTCAGGGCAGCCCCACTGTCGAGCAGTTCACGGGCGCGGACATAACCGGTTCCCCCGCGCAGTTGCGGGTCATATTCGAGCAGGTGGGCGGCAAGCCGCAGGGATTTTTCACGCAGATCCGCCGGCGCGCCGGGAGCATTGCTCAGAACGGCCATGACGTCGTCGGCTTCCAGCACCGGCCCGATGCCGTTGCCGATCGGCTGGCGGCCGTCGGTTGTGATCACCTCTACGGCTATGCCGAAGTGATCGCCGACGAATTCGAACAGCTTGCGCAGTCGCATCGCCTGCGTCACGTTGGCAAGCTTCGCCGTTGGGCCAACCGGCAGATCGATCAGGAGATGGGTCGAGCCGGCCGCGAGCTTTTTCGACATGATTGAGGCCACCATCTGCTCGCGGGTGTCGAGGCTGAGCGGGCGTTCGACCGAGATCAGGATATCGTCGGCCGGCGACAGGTTGACGTGCCCGCCCCAAACCAGGCAACCGCCGCAGGCCGCGACGACTCCCTTCATTTCCTCGACGGAGACATCGACCCGGGCCAGCACCTCCATGGTGTCGGCGGTGCCGGCGGGCGAGGTAATCGCACGCGATGATGTCTTGGGGATCGTGAGGCCGTGCGCAGCCACGATCGGGACCACGACCATGGAGGTGCGGTTGCCCGGAATTCCACCGATGCAGTGCTTGTCGACGATGATGGGCTCGGGCCATTTCAATCGCGTTCCGGCTTTCGCCATGGCGTCGACCAACGCGAGCAGTTCGCCGCTGGTCATGAAGCTTGCCGAGCCAATCAAAAACGCCGCGATTTCCATATCGGAATAGCGATAGTGGACAATGTCGCTGATGATGGATTCGATTTCGGCCGGCTTGAACGTGCGGCCCTGGATCTTGTTGCGAACCGCCTCGAGACTTTCGGGCGAAGCCGCGGGACTGACGGTGACGAGGCTGCCGGAAGGCTCGGCAAAGCGCCGGAACGCCGGCTCGGAAAGTCCGATTTCATCGGTGCCGACCAGGGCGTCTTCGTCCGTGATCAACAGCGTTGCGAGCAGGATTTTCGAGCCGCGCTGCAGTTCGACTCGGCTGAATCCGCGAAAAATATCGGGCCGCAACGCGTTCGAATGGCGCGAGATCACGACCACGTTTTCGCGCCCGGTGTCGAGGCTTACGCGACGAACCTTCAGCGGCGGGCGTGAATTATTCGTGTCGGTGCCTTCGATCATGTCCAGTGTCGCCGCCTATCCAACCCGCGTCGTTTCCGAACGCCTTCCGAGCCAGACAGAGAGACCGCCGACCAGCACCAGCGCCATTCCACCGAGGCCGATGAGCTCGATCGACCGCAGCACAAAGGCAAGCTGGAGATACCATTGCGGCTGCTCGCTGTCGGCGACGGGCACGGCATCCGGCACAAAAACCCGGCTTGCCAGATACGCCGCGCCGGCGGTCAACGCGAACAGCAGCAGGAGACGCAGATAGGTTCGCATTTTCTCTCTCCGTCGAAATTCAGGTCGCGGAAGGATGCGGTTTTTCCTGCGTCAGATATACGACACTGTCGTGACGCGGTAGGTGTGCATCTTGCCGAGTTCGTTGACCGAGACATATTCGCCGACGACGAACGGTTCATCGGCGAAGTGGTAGCCGACCTCGTCGGGCGGAGCCGCTTCGCCGTCATAGTGAAAAGCCCAGCCGCCGCCTTTTCGATGAACGAGATGACCGGCCTTGTCCGGCTCGTCCGGCCGCTGGCGCACGACCCGGCAGGCATCGCGATGCGCTTTCCATAGTTTCGCATCGATCCGGTCATTGGAATCGAGCGGCGCGACCATGATATAGGACACCTCGGCGTCTCCTTCGGGGTGGCCGGGCTCGCGGGCCAAGGCGATGCGGAGTTGCCGGAATTGCGCCGGCAAGGACGCGTTGAGGATCGGCTTGAACTCGGTCTTGGACATCTTGGTAGGGCTCCTTAGGTCCTTGGGGCACGCGAGAGGGAAGTCTTCGCCGCGATCAGGTTTGTTCAGCGCTGGCCGCGGCCGCCGGAGCCGGCGAATGGGCTGCTGTCGGCCTGGATTTCTTCAGGCTTTTGACGATGATCGTGATCAGCGGCACCAGAATCAGCGGCAAGGCGCTGTTCAGGGGATGCTGGACCATTCCGGCGAACTGCGTCTGCGCCATCCGGGCCTCGACCTGCAGCGCCTCGACGGCCGAGCCGTGAATCTCGTTGGCGAGTTCGAGCTCGCGGCCCGATGGCGGTCTACCTGCGATCACGAACAGGATGGCGGCGATCACGAAATTGGCGACGCCGAGGATCGCGGCCGCGGAGATCGCGCTCCAGACCTGCACCAGCGCGAAATAGGCCGCCAGTTCCAGCATCAAGAGGCCGAAGGCCGCAATCAACCCGGCGAATGCCCGCAAGCCGAGACCGACCAGCATGTGCCGCATCCGGATGTCGGCGATGATGCGGTCGGTTCGCCACAGCGCGCGCAAGTGCTTGACGACATTTTCGCTGTTCACGTCAGTGTCTCCGCAGCATGAAACCGATGACGACGCCGAGTGCGAACGCGGACGCCATCGAGGTGATGGGCCGTTCCGCGATCAGTTTTTCGACGTGATCCTCTTGCTCGCTCAGGGTCTCGCCGAGTTCGCCCAGCGCAGCCTTGATCTGGTCGGCAAGGGCCTCGCTGCGATTTTTCGCGGCGTCGAAAATGCCTTCGCCCGTCGTGTTCATAAGGCGCGATACTTCGCTTTGCAGCGCCTGCAGTTCGTCCCCGAATTCGCTCGCATTGAACATCGCGCTCTCTCAGTGCTTCGACCGCACTCACTCTAGGCGAAGTCTCCACGGCGGCTCTTGATTTGGGTCAACAACCGCCGGGCAAGGGGGCGACAGATGCCTTGAGGCAGGTCAATATAGGTGCTGTGCCCGCCGCCTAGGAAGAACGCCATCCGATTGAGGGAATATCATTTTGACGACAGCTCCCGTGTTAACCGCCACGCCATCGGGCGATGCGCTCGAACTGTGCCCGGGCGGATCCTGGACCGCGGTCAATGCCACCGCACTCGAGCGTCTCTCGGGTGAGGTGATGCCGCAGCTCGACCACGCGCCCAGCGTCAAGGTCGATCTGACGGGGGTGCGCGAGCTCGACACGCTCGGCGCCTGGATGCTCGAGAAGATCTCGCGCCGGGTGACGTCGGCCGGACACCGCGCCGATGTCGTCGGCGTGGCCGACAACTATGCCGGCCTGATCGAGGAAGTCCGCCAGGTCAACCGGCATAATCCGACGCCGGTCCGTCCGCTGAATTCGGTCGTGGCCAACTTGAACGACGTCGGCCGCTCCGCGATCAGTGCAAGGGAAGACGTGAGCGTGTTCCTGCAGATGCTGGGCTCGCTGTTCATGGCCCTGGTCGGCGTGCTGCGTCGGCCGCGATCGCTACGCATCACCTCGCTGGTCTATCAGCTCTACCGGGTCGGCTGGCAGGCGATCCCGATCGTGGTGCTGATCACCTTCCTGATCGGCGCCATCATCGCGCAGCAGGGCTTTTTCCATTTCCGAAAATTCGGTGCCGATTCCTATGTCGTCGACATGGTCGGCATCCTGGTGCTGCGCGAACTCGGCGTCCTGATCGTCGCCATCATGGTCGCTGGCCGTTCGGGAAGCGCCTACACCGCCGAACTCGGTTCGATGAAGATGCGCGAGGAAATCGACGCGCTGTCGACCATGGGTCTCGACCCCGTCGAAGTCCTGGTCCTGCCGCGGGTCATCGCGCTGGTGCTGGCGCTGCCGATCCTGAGCTTCATCGGCTCCATCGCCGCGCTCTATGGCGGCGGTCTGGTGGCGCAGTTCTATGGCGGCATGGGACCGCCGATCTACATCGCGCGGCTGCATGAGGCGGTATCCGTGGCTCATTTCGAGGTCGGTATCCTCAAGGCGCCGTTCATGGCGCTGGTTATCGGCATCGTCGCCTGCAGCGAGGGTCTGCGGGTGAAGGGAAGCGCGGAGTCGCTCGGCAAGCAGACCACCACCTCGGTGGTGAAATCGATCTTTCTGGTGATCGTTCTCGACGGCCTGTTTGCGATCTTTTTCGCGTCGATCGGAATGTAGTGATGCAGGAGAACGCGCCGGAGTTCGCCATTCGCGTCCATGACCTCGTGGTCGGTTTCGGCCGGCAAGTCGTGATCGACCATCTGTCGCTCGATGTCCGCCGCGGAGAAATCCTCGGTCTGGTCGGCGCCTCCGGCGGCGGCAAGTCGGTGCTGATGCGCACCATCATCGGCCTCATTCCGCGGCAGAGCGGTGAGATCGAGGTGATGGGCGCCATGATCGGCGGCACCGGCGAGCGGAACACGCAGGGCGCAGCGGGCAGGTGGGGCATCCTGTTCCAGCAGGGCGCGCTGTTTTCCTCGCTCACCGTGCGGCAGAACGTTCAGTTTCCGTTGCGCGAAAGCCTGGTGATTTCGCAGCCGCTGATGGACGAGATCGCGACCGCGAAACTGGAAATGGTCGGCCTCAGGCCGGAGGATGGCGACAAGTTTCCGGCCGAACTATCGGGCGGCATGACCAAGCGCGTCGCGTTGGCGCGCGCGCTCGCGCTCGATCCGGCAATTGTATTCCTCGATGAGCCGACCTCAGGGCTGGACCCGATCGCGGCCGGCGAATTCGATGCGCTGATCAAGACCCTGCAGAAAACACTGGGGCTGACGGTGTTCATGGTCACCCATGACCTCGCCAGCCTCAACGTCGTCTGCGACCGCGTCGCGGCGCTGGCCGACGGCAAGATCGTCGCGCTCGGTCCGATGCGTGAACTGCTTCAATCCGAGCATCCCTGGGTGCGGGCCTATTTTCACGGCAAGCGCTCCCAGATGCTGCAACCCAAAGCGAGTTGAGAGATGGAAACCCGAGCTCCCTTCGCCGTGGTCGGCGCGTTCGTCATGGCCGCCATCGTCGCCGTGTTCGGCTTCGTCTACTGGCTGCACAACAGCGCCGGGCTTGGACCGCGCACCGTCTACCACGTCCAGTTCGATGGTCCGGTGCCGGGGCTCCTGATCGGCGCCGGTGTGCTGTTCAACGGCATCCGTGTCGGCGAGGTGACGGATCTCGGCCTCGCACCGGATAACCCGCGCCGCGTCAATGCGACGATCTCGGTGGCCTCGGCGACGCCGGTGCGCGCCGACACCAAGGTTGGCCTTGAATTCCAGGGCCTGACCGGCGTCCCCGTCATTGCGATGGAAGGCGGCATGATGTTGGCCAACAGCGGCGTGGTACCGACGCTGATCGCCGAACCCGGCGCGGGGCAAGGCATGACCCAGGCCGCGCGCGATGCCTTGCGCAAGGTGGACTCGGTGCTGACGGAGAATTCCGGCGCGCTGAAGGACACCATCGCCAACTTCAAGGTGTTCTCGGAAGGACTGGCGCGCAACACCGGCAAGCTCGACGGCATCGTCGCCGGCCTCGAACGCATGACCGGCGTTACCGCGCCGCCGCCGAAGATCACCTATGATCTGCGGGCGCTGTCAAACGCCGGTCCCGCAGGCAAGACCATCAACGTGCAGTGGGCTATTCCCGAACCCACGGCGGTGGCGATGCTGGAGACGCAGCGCTTTTTGTTCTCGCCGCCGCAGGATTATCCCGGCTTTGCCGAGGCGATGTGGGCCGACGCGCTGCCGAAGCTGATCCAGGCGCGGCTGATCGAGAGCTTTGAGAACTACGATCTCGCGCACGCACCGTTGCGTGTGGCGGATCTGGGCCAGCCTGAGTTTCAGCTTTTGATCGACCTCAGGCGGTTCCGGATCGCGACGGATCAGGCGCCGGCTGCCGAGATCGGGTTGTCGGCGCGGATCGTCGACAAGAGCGGCAAGGTAGTCGCCTCCCGTCTGTTCGAGGAGAGCGAGAAACTGAATTCCGTCGCGCCAGCGCCAGCCGCCGCCGCATTCAGCGAAGCGTTCGGCCGGATCGCGAAGGACATGATCGCGTGGACAGTGAAGGCCCTCTAGGCGAGGGCGCCTGCAGCAAGGCTATTCGAGTGTCTTCAGATACGCCAGCAGGTCATGGATCTGGTCGGGATCGAGCTGAAACTGCGGCATGCTCGGATGTCCGGTGACGATGCCTTCGGCCAGCGCCTCCGCGATGGTCTCGATCGGATAGTGCTTGTGCAGCGTCCGGAACGGCGGCGCGATCTTGAGCGGACTTTGCGTCACCTTGTCGATCGAATGACATCTCGCGCAATTGGTGAGCGCGAAGGTCTTGCCGCGCTGCTGGTCGGGTGAAGCCGCCGCGGCGGGTGTCAGGGTCATTAGCGCCAGTGCCAGCGGAATCAGAATGCGTCCGATCATTGCAGCTTCAACTCCGTGGAAATGCGGGCTTCTCGGGCCATGAATCGCAACATGAAGAGTTTAACCGCTGACCTGCTTGATCTGGATCAACCGGCCGGCCGTGGACTGGCTAGAATGAACTATATCTCCGCAGGCCCCTCGGTATTCAGCCGTGGCCGGGTGGGGGAGCGGCCCGGTAGAAGGTCGCATGGACGGGATCATGATACGAACCATCTCTCCGAATCAAAATCGCGCCAACTTCGGCCGTTGCGCCGCCTGTGCCGTGCGATCGCTCAGCATCTGCGGCGCACTCGATCAGGCGGATCTCGGAGAGTTCGAACGGATCTCCCGCCACGCGCATCTGGAGGCCAATGAGGCGTTTTTTACCGCGGGCCAGTTCGCCGATGCCGTCCATAATCTGACGGTGGGCGTTGCGCGTCTGTACAAGCTGCTGCCGGACGGGCGGCGGCAGGTCATCGGCTTCGCGTTGCCCGGGGATTTTCTCGGCGTGTCGCCGTCCGATCGGTACAATTTCTCGGCGGATGCGATCGATGCGGTGTCGGTGTGCCGCCTCTCGCGGGAAGCATTCACCCATTTCATCGAGCAGCGGCCGCATTTCCTGATGCGGATCAATGAATTCGTCTCGCGCGAACTGATGTTGGCGCAGGAGCAGATGTTGCTGCTAGGGCGGCGCACTGCGGAGGAGAAGGTCGCGGCGTTTCTGGTTGGCTGGCGCGAGCGTCTGGCTCATATTGGCGACGACCGGCAAACCATCTCGCTGCCGATGAGCCGGCAGGATATCGCCGACTATCTCGGGCTGACGATCGAAACCGTGAGCCGGACGCTGACCCGGTTCGAACGCGAGAAGATGCTGGTGATCGTCACCGGCGGTGTCCGCCTGCTGGACACCGGCCGCGCCGAGGCTCTGGCCGCGGCCTAGAAAAAGCCGGCCGGCCGCGAGGCAAAATTGATGTGAGTCAAAACGCTGAGGGCCTGCTGCGGGCATTCTTTCCAGACAGCAGTAGGAGATCAGCCATGCCAGTCGATTCGTTACTCGTTTCCGCATTCGTCGTCGCCATGTTCGTTGCGTTTGCCGGGGCGCTGTTCTGGGCTGACCGGCAGACCCGCCCGGACCAAGACAGCGCCAAACGCAGGGCGTTCTGAAATCGGGCTCCTCCCCATCGGGACTGACTGTCTCTGGGGCGTGAAGCCGCGAACGATCTCGATGTGACCGCGCCGGGCCCGCGATGGCTTGGTGCGAATCGACGGTCCCTTTGTGACTGCGACCGAAGCCGGCCGCTCGGTCATCCGGTCATCGCGGCGGTGTTCGATCCGCACACCTGCGTCGATACCGCGTGCTTCAGCAAGGCGGTCTGACGAATCGGCCGGCTTGACGCAGGTCAACGCGTTCGCAGCCGATATCGGCTTTGGTCGGGCCAGATCCTGTGAGGCCTTCCGGTGACGATGCTATCTGGCGATATGGGAACGGTACCACGTGCGGTTCTCGCCGGCTGGGTGAGCGCCGTCGCCGCCAGATTCGCGCGCCCGGCCAGGCTGAAAAACACCAGTCGCGCTGAGTTCGAACAGGTTGCGCGCGATCTCGAGCTTTCGTCCCCGCAACTTTACGGGCTGCTGACCGGCTGCGCCCTTGCCGCGGAAGTTGTGGAAAAGCGCTTGTCCGATATGGAGATCGCTACGAAGCGGACCGGAGCGCCTCGGGCAAGCGAAGCGCGTCTAACCGCTGAAATGCAGGAATTCCTGATGTTCGGGCCGTTCTGTTGCTGAATGCGGCACCGCCAGTCGAGCCGGGCAGACCGGCTGAATTGTTGTCCCCAACTCGCGCAAAACCGCCGGAGTTTGACTTCGATCAATTCGGCGATGCCGAAGCTGTGATCATGGTGCGGTGCATTTGCAGAAGAGAAGCCAGCGCATGACCCAATCTCAAACCGCAAAATCGATGACACTTGGCGAGGCCGGTCTGGCAATGATTTTTGCCGCGACCGCGTTTCTCTGCCTCTTTGCTGCGGCGATGGCGCTGGATACGCCTTTCGCCTTCCATGCGTCGCTGGCATGCGCTGCCAGCCTGGCATCCGTCATTGCGATCGTGAACCGCTATTACGAGCGTCCTGCGTCGCTGCCGCCGCAGGAAATCAACGGCCGGCCCAACTACAATCTGGGTCCGATCAAGTTCTCCGCGGTGATGGCGGTATTCTGGGGGATCGCCGGCTTTACGGTCGGGCTCCTGATCGCTTCGCAGCTCGCCTGGCCCGCGCTCAATTTCGACCTGCCATGGACCAGCTTTGGCCGGCTGCGGCCGCTGCATACCTCGGCCGTGGTGTTCGCGTTCGGCGGCAACGTGCTGATCGCCACGTCGTTCTATGTCGTGCAGAAGACCTGTCGCGCCCGTCTCGCCGGCGACCTCGCGCCGTGGTTCGTCGTCATCGGCTACAACTTCTTCATCCTGATTGCCGGCACCGGTTACCTGCTCGGCGTTACCCAGTCCAAGGAATATGCCGAGCCGGAATGGTACGCCGATCTCTGGCTGACCATCGTCTGGGTGACCTATCTGCTGGTCTTCCTCGTCACCATCATCAAGCGCAAAGAACCGCACATCTTCGTCGCCAACTGGTTCTATCTCGCCTTCATCGTCACCATCGCGGTGCTGCACCTGGGTAACAATCCCGCGCTGCCGGTCTCGTTCCTCGGTTCGAAATCCTACATCGCCTGGGGCGGCGTCCAGGATGCCATGTTCCAGTGGTGGTACGGGCATAACGCGGTTGGCTTCTTTCTGACCGCGGGCTTCCTCGCCATCATGTACTACTTCATTCCGAAGCGGGCGGAGCGGCCGATCTATTCCTACCGGCTGTCGATCATCCACTTCTGGGCGCTGATCTTCCTCTACATCTGGGCGGGACCACATCATCTGCACTACACCGCGCTGCCAGACTGGGCGCAAACGCTCGGCATGACGTTCTCGATCATGCTGTGGATGCCGTCATGGGGCGGCATGATCAACGGTCTGATGACGCTGTCCGGCGCCTGGGACAAGCTTCGTACCGATCCGGTGTTGCGCATGCTGGTGGTGTCGGTCGCCTTCTACGGCATGTCGACCTTCGAAGGGCCGATGATGTCGATCAAGGTGGTCAACTCGCTCAGCCACTACACCGACTGGACCATCGGTCACGTGCATTCGGGCGCGCTCGGCTGGGTTGGATTTGTTTCGTTCGGCGCGCTGTATTGCCTGTTTCCCTGGTTGTGGACTCGCAAGGGCCTGTACAGCCTGAAACTGGTCAACTGGCACTTCTGGATCGCGACCATCGGCATCGTGCTCTACATCTCGGCGATGTGGGTGTCGGGAATTCTGCAGGGCCTGATGTGGCGCGCCTACACCTCGCTCGGTTTCCTCGAATATTCCTTCATCGAGACGGTGGAAGCGATGCATCCCTTCTACATCATCCGGGCCGCTGGCGGCGCGCTGTTCCTGATCGGGGCGTTGATCATGGCCTACAATCTCTGGATGACGGTTCGCGTCGGCGAGGCCGAAGTGCAGTCGCCCGTCGCTCTTCAGCCGGCTGAATGAGGAGCGCATAAATGTCTATCTGGGCACGGCACCAAATCTTCGAAAAGAACTCGATCATCCTGATCGCGGGCATTCTCGCGGTCATTGCGATCGGCGGTCTCGTCGAAATCACTCCGCTGTTCTATCTCAAGAGCACCATCGAGGTTGTTGACGGTATCAGGCCGTACTCGCCGCTGGAACTCACCGGGCGCAATATCTACGTCCGTGAGGGCTGCTATCTCTGTCATTCGCAAATGATTCGCCCGCTGCGCGACGAGGTCGAACGCTACGGCCACTTCTCGCTCGCGGCCGAGAGCATGTACGACCATCCATTCCAGTGGGGATCCAAGCGTACCGGTCCGGATCTCGCGCGCGTCGGCGCCAAATATTCCGACGACTGGCACGTCACCCATCTGACCAATCCGCGCGCAATCGTTCCGCAGTCGGTGATGCCTGGCTATCCGTTCCTGGCCAAAACCGAGGTCGATGAGACGACCATAACGGCTCATTTGCGCACCAGCCGCACCGTTGGTGTGCCGTATTCGGAGGACCAGATCGCCAACGCCGTCGCCGACCTCAAGGCGCAGACCGATCCGGACAGCGCCGGCGTGGACGCTTTTACCAAACGCTATCCGAAAGCGGTTGCCCGCAATTTCGACGGTAAGCCGGGGGCGCCGACTGAAATGGACGCGCTAATTGCGTACCTGCAGATGCTGGGCACGCTGGTCGACTTCAAGCTCTACAACGAAAAAGCCAATCTACGCTGAGCAAACGTCGCTGAGAAAGCAGAACGATGAAAGCAATTCTCACTGTTCAGAATATCACGTCGGACTTCGTCACGACGTTCTGGACGCCGATCTTCGTCGGCATCTTTATCGCCATCGTGACCTACGCCCTTTGGCCGCGCAACCAAGCCGCTTTCGACGATGCGGCTAAAATGCCCCTGCGCGAGGAGTGAAGGGTTATGACTGAACACAGCGATATCGATCACGTGTCCGGTACGGCGACCACCGGTCACGACTGGGACGGCATCAAGGAACTCAACACGCCGCTGCCTCGCTGGTGGGTGTTGACCTTCTACGCGTGCATTATCTTCGCGATCGGTTACTGGATCTTCTATCCGGCATGGCCGCTGCTATGGAGCCATACGACCGGCGTTCTGGGCTATTCGTCGCGCGCGGATGTCGCCGTCGAACTCGCCAATCTGGAAAAGATCCGCGGCGAAAAGATGGTCACGCTCGGTGCGGCACCCTTGGCCGAGATCGAAAAGGATCCGGGCTTGCTGGCCTTGGCGCGTGCCCGCGGCAAGACCGTGTTCGGCGACAACTGCGCGCCGTGCCACGGCAGCGGGGGCGCCGGTTCCAAGGGCTATCCCAACCTGAACGATGACGACTGGCTGTGGGGCGGTTCGCTGGACCAGATCATGCAGACGATCCAGTTCGGCGCTCGCTCCGGCAATCCCAAGGCCCA
The DNA here is from genome assembly GCA_038244925.1 of Hyphomicrobiales bacterium. Taxonomy (GTDB): domain Bacteria; phylum Pseudomonadota; class Alphaproteobacteria; order Rhizobiales; family Xanthobacteraceae; genus Bradyrhizobium. The sequence continues at coordinate 67,909 of JBBRSX010000008.1, forward strand.
TGAAGGCGCGATGCTGGCCTTCGGCAAGGAAGGCGTGCTGAAAAAGGACCAGGTCGTCACCGTCGCCAACTACGTCCGCTCCCTGTCGGGGCTGTCGACCAGTCCCGGTTACGACGCAGCCGCTGCTGCCAAGCTCTTTACCGAAAACTGCGTCGCTTGCCATGGCGATAACGCCAAGGGCAACCCAGAACTCGGCGCGCCTGATTTGACCGACAAGATCTGGCTCTACGGCTCCGACGAGGCGACCCTGGTCGAGACCATCACCAACGGCCGCGCCGGCGTGATGCCGGCCTGGGTCGACCGTCTCGATCCCTCCACGATCAAGGCGCTGACCGTCTACGTCCACTCGCTTGGCGGGGGTAAATAGCTGCCGGGGCGGGAGTGTGTTGCTTGAGGTGGATCAAATGCAGTTGTGGCGCTGGGTCTACAAACGAGTCCAACGACGAGATCAACCCCAGCCATGAACCAGCCCGTGAATCCGACCGATCTGCAATATGACGACGACGCGCCGCTTTATGCGGCGCGGAAGGAGGTCTATCCGCAGAGCGTCTCCGGCACCTTCCGCCGCACCAAATGGGGGCTGATGGCGTTCTGCCTCGGCGTCTATTATCTGCTGCCGTTCGTGCGCTGGAACCGCGGACTTGGCGCCCCCGACCAGGCGGTTTTGCTCGATCTTCCCAACCGACGCTTTTACTTCTTCTTCATCGAACTGTGGCCGCAGGAAGTTTACTACTTCACCGGCCTGTTGATCGTCGCGGCGCTGACGCTATTCCTGATGAACGCGATCGGCGGCCGCATCTGGTGCGGCTATCTCTGTCCGCAGACGGTCTGGACCGACCTGTTCTATGCCGTCGAGCGGTTGATCGAGGGCGACCGGCGCGAACGCATGCGCAAGGACGCGGCCAAGGGCACCATGAAGATGGAGCGCATCGCCGAGCTGGTGCTGAAGCATTCGATCTGGTTGATGATCGCGTGGTGGACCGGCGGCGCCTGGGTGCTCTATTTCAACGACGCACCGACGCTGGTGAAACAGCTCGTCACCTTCCAGGCGCCGATGATCGCCTATATCTGGATCGCGATCCTGACCGCCACGACCTATGTCTTCGCAGGCTGGATGCGCGAGCAGGTTTGTACCTACATGTGCCCGTGGCCGCGGATCCAGGCGGCCCTTACCGACGAATGGGCTCTCAACGTCACCTATAAATACGATCGTGGCGAGCAGCGGACTTCGCTGAAAAAGGCCAACGAGCTGCGGGCGCTCGGCGAGCCCGTCGGCGACTGCATCGATTGCTATCAATGCGTCGCGGTGTGCCCCACCGGGATCGACATCCGCAACGGCCCGCAGCTCGAATGTATCCAGTGTGGCCTCTGCATCGATGCCTGCGACACCGTGATGACCAAGATCGGCCGGGAGACTCGCCTTATAGGCTACGACAACGACATCAATATTCACCGACGCGAGGCGGGCAAGCCGCCAATCTATCGTACCGTGCGCGCACGCACGGTCCTTTATGCGGTGTTGATCGCCGGCGTTGGCGCGATCATGCTCTATGCGCTGCTGACGCGCACGCTGCTCGACATCAACGTGCTGCACGACCGCAACCCGGTGGCGGTCAAGCTGAGCGACGGATCGATCCGCAACGCCTATACCGTCCGCCTCCTGAACAAGCGCGGCTTCGACCGGGTCATCGCAATCGATGTCGACGGACCGACCAACGCCACGATCCATGTCGTCGGCGTCGATTCGGTGACGCAGGACCGGCCGATGATTATCCTCGGGCGCGACCAGACCACCGAGCTGCGGGTGCTGGTGACGGCGTCCACGGATAGCAACCCTGAAAAATCCATTCCGGTACATTTCCACGTTACCGATATCGGGCTCGGCGAAGTGGCTTCCGCCACCGATCATTTCGTTACGCCATGAATAAGGAAACTCAAATGAGCCGCGCGCAGGCTGCGAAGCCTCTCACCGGGCGCAAGGTGCTCTTCATGCTGATCGCGTTCTTCGGGGTCGTATTCGGGGTCAACTTCCTGATGATGGGGCTCGCGATCCAGACCTTGCCGGGCACCGAGGTCGACAGCGCCTACAGCGCCAGCCTTGCCTATGAGAAGGAAATCGCGACGGCCCGCGAACAGACCGCGCGCAACTGGAAGGTTGACGCGCATGTCGAACGCAGCGGGCAGGGCGGCGCGACGTTGCAGGTCGAGGCGCGCGACAACACCGGCCGTCCGATGACCGGTTTGAAATTCGAAGGCCGTTTCGAGCGGCCGACCGACCGGCGGGCCGATCTGCCGGTGGTGCTCGCCGAAGTCGGGATCGGCATCTATCGCGGCAGTGCGGCTGAACTCGCGGCGGGCCAATGGGATCTGGTGCTCGAAGGCGTCGCCGCCGGACAGCGCGTGTTCCTGTCCAAAAACCGCGTGCTGTTGAACTAGAGCATGATCCGGAAAAGTGGGTACCGGTTTTCCGAAAAGATCATGCTCAAAGGGACGAGGCGGCATCGTGCAGGCGACGCGAGACTTTTCACACTATGTCCGCAACCTCGGTTCGGGCCTGTCGCATATCGACCTGGCGGTCGAGGGCGTCAGCTGCGCCGGCTGCATGTCGAAGATCGAGCGCGGCCTTTCCGCTCTGCCTGACGTGACGCTTGCACGCGTCAACCTGACCGACCGCCGCGTCGCGCTGGAATGGAAGCAGGGCACGCTCGACCCGGCCCGGTTCATCGACCGGCTGGCGGAGCTTGGCTACAAGGCCTATCCGTTCGAGCCGGTCCGCGCCGAGGCGCTGGAATCGGCGCAGGCGAGCTATTTGTTGCGCTGTCTCGGCGTCGCCGCCTTTGCCGCGATGAACGTCATGATGCTGTCGGTTCCGGTCTGGTCCGGCAATGTCACCGACATGATCCCGGAACAGCGCGACTTCTTCCACTGGCTGTCGGCGCTGATAGCGTTGCCGGCGGCGGCCTATGCCGGGCAGCCGTTCTTCCGCTCCGCCTGGCGCGCATTGCGGGCCCGCACCACCAACATGGACGTTCCGATCTCGATCGGCATCGTGCTGGCGCTGGCGATGTCGGTGACGGAGACCATCGCCCACGCCGAACACGCCTATTTCGACGCCGCGCTGATGCTGATCACCTTTCTGGTCGCCGGCCGCTATCTCGACCAGAGCATGCGCCGCAAGACGCGCGCGGTCGCCGGCAACCTCGCGGCGCTGAAGGCCGAGACCGCGACGAAATTTGTCGGAATCGACGAGATCAGCGAAGTGCCGATCGCAGCGGTGCGGGCCGGCGATATCGTGCTGCTGCGCCCGGGTGAGCGTTCAGCGGTCGACGGCGCGGTCATCGACGGAACATCCAGCATCGACCTGAGCCTGATCACCGGTGAAACGCTGCCGGTGAAGGCGGGGCCGGGCACCTCGGTCTACGCCGGAACCCTCAACCTCTCCGGCGCGCTGCGGGTGCGGGTATCGGCGGCCTCCGAAGGCACGCTGCTGGCGGAGATCGGCCGGCTGCTCGATAATGCGCTTCAGGCGCGCTCCCGCTATGTGCAACTGGCCGACCGGGCGTCGCGGCTTTACGCTCCTGTCGTGCATGCTGCGGCGCTGCTGACCATGCTGGGCTGGGTGGCATCAGGCGCGACCTGGCACGATGCGATTGTCACCGCGATATCCGTTCTCATCATCACCTGTCCCTGCGCGTTGGGTCTTGCCATTCCGGCGGTGCAGACCGTGGTGTCGGGCGCGATGTTCAATACCGGGGTGCTGCTCAATTCCGGCGATGCGATCGAGCGGCTGGCCGAAATCGACAGGGTCGTGTTCGACAAGACGGGAACGCTGACCCTGCCCGAACTCGACGTCGAGAATGCCGCCGACATCCCGCCGGATGTGTTCGAACTGGCGGGGCGGCTTGCACTCGCGAGCCATCATCCGGTTGCGGCGGCGGTAGCCCGCGCGGCGAAGGCAAAAACGCCGTTGGCGGGTGTCGAAGAGGTCACCGGCGAGGGCGTCCGCGGTGTCTTCAACGGGTTGGAAGTTCGGCTGGGCCGGCCGTCCTTCTGCGGTGCCGATCAACTCGCCAATGAAATCCTGTCAGCTGATCCCGAGGCGTCTGTCGTCGCCTTCCGTCACGGCGAAACACGTCACGTCTTCGCGGTCCGGCAGCGGCTGCGCCCGGATGCTGCCGGCACCGTCGCCACGCTGGTCAAGGCCGGCCTTGAAGTCGAGATATTGTCGGGCGATCGCGAGCCCGCGGTCAGGCATGCCGCCCAATCGCTCGGTATCCATGAATGGCGCGCGGGCGTGACGCCAGCCGACAAGATCGCCCGCATCGACGAACTGAAGCGGCAGGGTTTCAAGGTCTTGATGGTGGGTGACGGCATGAACGATGCGCCGGCACTGGCCGCGGCGCACGTCTCGATGTCGCCGGTGACCGCGACCCATCTGAGCCAGGCCACCGCCGACCTCGTCTTCCTCGGCGACCGGCTCGCCCCCGTCGTCGCCGCCATCGGCCTCTCCCGCAAGGCGCTGCGGCTGATGCGGCAGAATCTGTGGCTGGCCGCCGGCTACAATCTGTTGGCGGTGCCGCTGGCGATCGCAGGCCTTGCCACGCCGCTGGTCGCCGCGGCTGCAATGTCGGGTTCGTCGCTGCTGGTGATCTTGAATGCGCTGCGCGCGCATCGTGGCGTCAGGGAGTTCGGCTGATGGAAGTCATGGTATTTCTGGTGCCGCTGGCGCTGTTGCTCGGCTTGCTCGGCCTGGTGGGATTTCTCTGGTCGCTCAAGAACGGTCAGTATGACGACCTCGAAGGGGCGGGATGGCGGGCGATTGCCGACGATGAGCCGGCGCCGGAGAAGCCGGCGTCCTGAACGTCAATATCCGCCGTGGGTCCAGATATAGAGCCCAACCGCCGCGAGCAGGATCAGCGTCAGAACGCTGGTGATGACCTGCACGCCCCTGATGCGCCGCGACGAGCTTCGCCCGATGGTGAGGCTGGTCAGCAGCATCTTGAGTGCAAATTTCTGCATTCAGTCCAACCTTGCGGCGGCGGATCGGCCAGGACCGGGCCTGCTCTCAACTCCGGGACATCATGTGCCGGGGTGCCACCAAGCCCGACCGCGGTCAAGCGAGAAGCGTGACCGCGCAGTTTCATTTCACCAATTGCGCGGTCCGACGATCAGGTCATGACAACGTAGTCTTCCTCGGCGGATCGACCATCGCTCGAGACTGTTTTCCATCAAATCCTCAAGCGCGGGACGCGCGCCCAGCTGCTTCTCCGGCACGCATGCGATGATCGCATTTCGATCCTGAATGCCTTGTTCGTCGACGATCCATATCCCCAGGTTCTCTCCGGCAAGCCGCGCCGCAATCCGATCGGGTATCGGGTCGATATCGTTGGCCACCAGGACATTCATCACGATGCGGCCGCCAGGCGCCAGACGCGCCCGGATGGCGTCGCAGGTTTCGGTGTCGAACATTTCGTTGAACCGAAAACCGGGGCCGCCGACGTCGACGGCGATCCCGTCGTAGAGTACGTCGTCGTCAAAAATGAACTTCCGGAAATCGGAGACGATGGACGGCAGATCGTCCGGTAACCCGAAGAATTTGTGAGCGATCACAAAGCTGACCGGATTGTTGTCGACGATCGTCAGGCTTTTCCCAAGACCGGCCAATCTGGTGGCGAGGTTGCCGCCGCCGCATCCGAGAACAAGGATGTTCGTCGCGCGGCGCAAGAGTTCGTCCATGAGCTTGACGTAGGTAAATACGCTCTCACCGTCGGGCGTCGCCTGGCTCTGCCTGACGCCTTCTTCGAAATAGATGCGGGTCCCATCCCGCGAACATTCGACGATCTCGATCTCGCCGTTCTTGCCCTGATAGCGTCCCAGCAACCGCACAATCGACCACCAAGCATCAAATAGCATGTTTGACGCATCGCTTATCATGTAACGTGCGGGATGCCAATCGGCTCGGTCCGCCGTCCTTGTCGCTTCGTGCGGCGTGATGCCCGCGTTGGAAACGACTTTCGCGGGGGCGATATCGTTGGGTGATACATTGTAAATCTAAATTGATGCTTGAGACGGTAATTTAGATGGAATAGCCATAACTGGTTCGGAATCGGAGAGATCGCGTCCATGATTACCGCCAATCAACTCAGGGCAGCCCGTGCGCTCCTGAGCATCGATCAGCGGCAAATGGCCGAATTGGCGGAGCTGTCGGTTCCGACCATCCAGCGCATGGAGGCCAGCGATGGCGTGATCCGTGCCAATGTTGATTCGCTCATGAAACTGGTTTCCGCGCTCGAGAACGCAGGCATAGAGCTGATTAACCCGGGCGTGACAAGTTCGACCGGAGGCCGGGGTGTCCGGCTCCGGGAGCATGTCACCAAACCGAAGACGAAGGTCAAGCCGGTACGCCGACCAAAGGCATCTTCCTCCCGGGCCCCGGAACGGGTCCGGTAAACCGGCGATGGCTGTGCCAGTGCGGCCACTACGCGGCTGCCTTCAAGACGTCACAGCGGCCGTGTCCGCCCGTTCGAGCAGCGCAAGGAGGCCTTGCAGCATCGCCGTCGGCGTCGGCGGGCAGCCCGGTATGTGGAGATCGACCGGGACGACCTCGGAAACGCCTCCGACGACAGCGTAGCTGCCGGCGAAACATCCGCCGTCCCGTGCGCAATCTCCGATCGCGACGACCCACTTTGGATCCGGCGTCGCCTGATAGGTGCGCTCCAGTGCTTCGCGCATGTTCTTCGTCACCGGCCCTGTCACCATCAAGACGTCGGCATGGCGCGGCGAGGCGACGAACCTGAGGCCAAAGCGCTCGACGTCGTAATAGGCGTTGTTGAGCGCGTGAATTTCCAGTTCGCATCCATTGCAGGACCCGGCATCGATCTCGCGGATCGAGAGACTTCGACCGAGCCGCCGTCGAGCGGCGCTCCCGAGCGCGGTCGCAAGCTCCGCAACGGCGGCATCGCCCGGCGTCGGCGCCTGCTCCGTGAGGGGCGGGCGAAACACGCTTTCAAATAGCAGCTTGCGCATCGCGTGGTATCCTTAGAGGTCCTGGCCCGAATAGGAACAGTTGAACGACTTGTTGCAGAGCGGAAAGTCCGCGACGATATTGTTCTCGATCACCGCCTCGAGCAGCGGCCATTGAAACCAGGACGGGTCGCGCAGATGGCAGCGTTCAACCTTGCCGTCGCGCAAGCGGAGCCAGACCATGACGTCGCCGCGGAATCCCTCCACGATTGCCATGCCCTCCCGCGGTTCGACGCGATCCGCGGCATTCGCGCCCAACGGCCCTTCGGGCAGCCGGTTGAGAATCTGGTCGATCAGCGAAAGGCTTTGCTCGACCTCGCGCACCCGAATCCAGACACGTGCGTTGACGTCACCCTCGTTGAGGACCGGTATCTCCAGGCGCAAGCTGTCATACGGCGCATAGCTGAGGTTTTGACGCGCGTCGAAGCTTCGGCCGGAGGCGCGGCCGATGTAGCCGCCGGTGGCATATTGCCTGGCGAGCGCGGGCTTGAGCACGCCGGTATCCACGGTGCGGTCCTGCAGTGAAGCCGTGTTGTCGTACAATTCGACCAGGGCGGGAAAGCGCAGGCGGATATTGTCGAGCGTGGCCTGGATGGTCTCCGCTCCGCCGGCGCTGATCTCGCGAGCTACGCCGCCCGGCACGATAATGTCCCGCATCAGTCGATGACCGAATGCGGCATTGGCAGCGCGCAGCACGCTCTCGCGCAACACGCCGCAATGCGCATGCATCAGTGCGAAGGAAGCGTCGTTGCAGACCGCGCCGATGTCGCCGAGGTGGTTGGCGAGCCGCTCGAGTTCCGCGAGCAGAGCCCGCAGAAACACCGCACGGTCCGGCACGACCAGTTCCAGGGCCGCCTCGGCCGCCCGCGAAAACGCATAGGCATAGGCGACGGTGCTGTCGCCCGACACGCGCCCGGCGAGCTGGACGGCGCGCTCAAGACTGGCGCCGGTCATCAGTCCTTCGATACCCTTGTGGGTATATCCGAGCCGCTGCTCCAGCCGGACCACGGTCTCGCCGCTGGCGGTAAAGCGGAAATGTCCGGGCTCGATGATGCCCGCATGCACCGGGCCAACCGCGATCTGGTGTAGGCCGTTCCCCTCGGCGGCCAAGAAGGGATAGGGCGCCGCCGTCGGCAGCGCGTCGATACGGTCACCCAGCGGGAAACGCAGGCCCCAACGGTTGTGGTCGAGCCAGGGACGGGTATCGGGCAAGCCTTCGGCCGAGAGTCCGAACAGATCGTTGATGGTGCGTTCCAGTCGCAGTGCCGGCGGATGGTGCAGGCCGACGGAAGGATAAGTGCGGTTGGGACAATCGAGGCTGACGACAGCGATCTCCGACGTATCGCCATCCATGATCGCCATGTGGACGGTTGCGGGTTCGCCCCACAGGCCGAGCAAGTTCCAGCGTCCATGGGCGAACTCGCCTGCGGCAAATTTCCACACGGAGGTATCGACGATCACGCGCGGCCATGGGCCGTGTTGCGGGATCTTGCGGCCTTCCAGCGTCAGATCGATCAGCGACGGCATGTCAGGTCGTCCCTATCCAAGAAGTTGAGCCACATGCTGGAACCAGAGCACCAGCGGCGCGGGAAGGTAGATGCCGGCGCCGAGAACCAGTGCGAGATGCGCAAACATCGGTACATAGGAAGCCTCGGCTGACGCCGTGCTGCCGCGCGGCGCGCCGAAGGCAATCGTTGTCAGGCGCAGGGTCAAGGCGCCAAAGGCCAGCAACAGTCCGAACACCAGCACGATCGCGAGCAAGGGCTGCCTTGCGAAGGTCGAACTGACGACGAGGAATTCGCTCATGAAGATGCCGAGTGGCGGCAGTCCGGCGATCGCGACGACGCCGACCACGAGACCCCAGCCCAGCGCCGGGTGGGTCACGGTCAGGCCCCGGATCCGCGATATCCGCTGGGTGTCCTTGATCTGCGAAATATGCCCGACGGCGTAGAAGATGGCCGACTTGGTCAGGCTGTGCATCACCATGTGCAGAAGCCCGGCAAAATTCGCGAGCGGACCGCCCATGCCGAACGCGAAGACGATGATGCCCATGTGTTCGATCGAGGAATAGGCGAACAGGCGTTTGATGTCGCGGCGTCGATACAGCATGAAGGCGGCAAAGACGACTGAAAC
>JBBRSX010000009.1:0-76141 GCA_038244925.1 Hyphomicrobiales bacterium
GCGAAACAATTTCTCTACCGTTGAGCGCTGACCGAGTTCTTGCTCAGCCTCGTCGGGTTACTTTGTCGCACCATCGCCGCCACATCGTCCTTGCCAGCGGGGCGACTCACCCGCCGACCTGTCCGCCGAAGCAGAGCGCCCGGGCGCATGGCTGATGTCTCGACAGGCGCTAGGCGAGGCTTGCCGGAACTGGTAACGATTTCATGTTCATCATCGACCAACGCGGCGGATCTGACGCCGCAATCGTAGCAGGAGCCACCGTTCCGATGTTTGATTTCGATCGCGTTATTGACCGCCGCGGAACGCACGCGTCGAAGTGGGACATGATGACCAAGCTTTCCGGTATCCCGTCCGCGGACGGGATCCCGATGTGGGTCGCCGACATGGATTTCGCCGCACCTCCCGGCGTGACGGAAGCGCTGAACGAGGCCGTAACCCGTGGCGTCCACGGCTACTATGCCGACACCGGTACCTGGGCCGCCGCACTCGCCGAATGGATGGCGCGCCGGCACGGGCTCACGATCGACCCGGCCTGGGTCAGCCCGACGCCCGGCATCGTCTCGGGCCTCGGCCTGATCCTGCAGGCCGTCACCGAGCCCGGCGATGAGGTCGTGGTGTTTCCGCCAGCCTATCACGCGTTCCGCAAGATCATTGTCGCCAACGAGCGGCGCATCCTCGACGCGCAACTGGTGCTGCGGCAGGGCCGCTACATCATGGACCTCGATGCACTGGCCGCGAAACTGACGTCGCGAACCAAGGTGGTGTTCTTCTGCAGCCCGCATAATCCCGGCGGCAATGTCTGGTCGGTCGAGGAAATCCGTGCGCTTGCCACCTTCTGCGCCGAGCGCAACCTCATTCTGGTGTCCGACGAAATCCACTGCGACCTGCTGCTGGGCGGCGCGAAACATACGCCGACGCTGTCGGCGGCGCCCGAGATCGCGGATCGACTGATCACCTGCCTCGCCGCGACCAAAACCTTCAATCTCGCCGGCGCCCATGTCGGCGCCTGTGTCACTTCGAATCCGGGGCTGAAGCAGCGGATCGACGCGCGGATCGCGGCCAGCGGGCTCGGCTCCTACAACGCCTTCGGCATGGTCGCGACCGAGGCGGCGTGGCGAACCGGCGAGACGTGGCTCGAGGCGCTGCTGCCCTATCTCGCCGGCAATCGCGATCTTCTCAACGCGCGGATCGAACGCGCCGCGCCCGGCGCGCGCGCGATGCCACTCGATGCGACCTATCTGGGATGGGTGGATTTCTCCGGCACCGGACTGACGCCCGAGGACGTTGCCGCGCGGGTCAAGGATCGGGCGCGGATTTTTGCCAGTCCCGGCGAGCAATTCGGACCGGGCGGTGACAGCTGGCTGCGTTTCAATTTTGCTACGCCGCGTCCGATTCTCAACGAGGCGCTCGACCGGCTGGACGACGCGTTTCGGGAATTGCGGAAGTAAGGACGCGGAGCTGCGAGACCAGAAATCTGTGTGTCCGAATTTCAGGCGTGATATCATCGCTGGATAAACCGGAGGAACACACATGGCCAATTGCATCGTTGTCGTTCAATTCGATTTGCCCAAGCGCACCGAGGAGCAGGCCGTCAAAGGCGGCACTTCAAGCGCGCCGGTCTATCGTGGCCTCGCCAAAAAGGGCTTGATCCGGAAGGACTACCTGAACGGCGAAAGCGGCACCGGCGGCGTCTATCTCTGGGACAGCCGTGCATCGGCAGAAGCCTGGTTCACCGAAGAGCGCGTGGCGGAACTGACTGAGCGATTCGGAGCCCGGCCGCGTCTGACCTGGTACGACACCCATGTCACAGTCGATAACCTGAAAGACGAGACGCGCGTCGACGGCAAGGCGATCGAGATGGCCAGCTGAGACTTGCGTTCGCAGGTGCGGCAGAGCGATCTGCCGCCAATGTCGCGAAGCCGCCACCGGGCGGCTTCTTTTTTGTCTGGACGACGTGGCTCCAACGCGATCGGCGTGAGCCCCGAAATATTGAAATCGAACCACGTAGAAATACGGGGGTCGCCGCGAGCGCGAAGCGGGGCGGGGCGGGGCGGGGCGGGCAGCTCGGATATGTCAGCCCGTCCGTGTTATCGCCACTGCCGCAACGTGAGGGCAGATATTCTTGGACTTGTAGCCAGCACACGAACACCGAATTCGTCCGTCAGGCTCACGCTTGACGGTATGTTTCTCGACAAGCCATTCGCTCTCATTCACCGTGACGACGCTTTTGGCGTCGACCAACTTGCGGCCCAGCGTAAAACACCGTTTAAATACGGATGCGGCCATAGCTATTCAATTCAGCAATTGAACCGAGTCTGCTGAACCGATTCTGCCGCTCAAATACCGCAAATCTTTGTCGGGGCATCCCCGTTCGCTATTACAACGACGATCGGGTATCGTTGATGTGCATCAAGCAGTCTGGAAAACTTCGCCGTCCTGTTCGGTCAGCAGTTCTCACCGAAATATCCGCGAGGCCTGGTCCTCGCTGAGTTGCGCAGTCGCGCAACGCACGACATACGATTTGCACTGTCGATGTCTGCTTTCTCCGAGTTGTGCGCTAGACGATCCGCTTTTCACGCAACGCCGTGATCGCGGCGGCGTCGTAGCCGAGTTCGGCCAGCACCATATCCGTGTGCTCACCGAGCGTCGGCGGACGCGTCACGATTTCGCCCGGTGTCTCCGACAACCGCACCGCCGCGCGCGCCAAGGGCGCTGGTTTCGGCAGACCGGGATAATCGACGTCCTGCAGAAAACCGGCGGCGCGAATGTGCGGGTGATCCAGCGCCTGCTGCGGGCTCAGCACGGGACCGGCAGGAATCATCGCCGCGCCCAGCGTATCCAGCGCCTGTTGCGAAGAGCGCTCGGCGCACCAGCGCGCCATCCGTTCGCTGATGACAGGGCCGTTCTCGCCGCGCTTGAGATCGTCGGCAAAACGGGGATCCGTCAGCCAGTGATCCTCGCCCATCAATTTGGCCCAGCGAATGAACAGCGGATGGCCGGTGACCTGGCACAGCACCCAGCCATCCTGGGTGCGGTAGATGTCCACGGGTGCCGCGGTCTGGCCGAGATTGCCGGTCGGCACGCGGTTGGCCGCGATCACCGCCTGTTCGATCAGCGTGGCGTTGGTGAAGGACAATGCGGTCGCCAATAGCGCGCCCTCGACGATCTGCCCGCGCCCGGACTTGGCCTTTTCCATCAGGGCTGCGAGCGTGCCGAACGCGCAATGCAGCGCGGTTCCGAAATCGACCCAGTTGACGGCAGCACGATACGGCGGATCGCCGGCGCCGGTCATATACACCGCGCCGGACATCGCCTGTCCGACGCCGTCGAAGCCGACGCGATCGGACCACGGCCCTGGCCCGCCGAACGCGGTTGCCGTGGTCAAGATGATGTCCGGCCTGATCGCCTTCAAAGATTCATAATCGAGCTTCATCGCGGCAAGCGTCTGCGGCGGCAGATTGGCGACCACGACGTCGGCGGTCAACACCAGCCGGCGCATCACCTCCTGCCCCTCGGGCTTCATCGGATTGAGCGTGATGCACTTCTTGTTGCGGTTGATCTGCAGGAACAGCGCGCCCTCGCCGTCCGCGCCGACCGGCGCCACGAACCGGTCCTCGCTGCCGTCGAGCTTTTCGACACGAATGACTTCGGCGCCGAACTCCGCCAGCAAGGTCGCGCAATACGGCCCCGCGATATAGCGCCCGAAATCGAGCACGCGGACGCCCTGCAAAACTCCCCCCATCGATACTTTCCTTTTGTTCTTGTCGTCTTAATCCGCGTTACCGCGCCCTAGAAGCTGTATCCCCGACGCCGCCTGACCGCAATCGCGCTACCTCGATCGCGTGCCAGATACGCGACGGCGTCGCGGGCATGTCGAGATGCGCAACACCGAGCGGCGCCAGCGCGTTCATCACGGCGTTCATGACGGTGGCGGGTGCTGCGATGGCGCCGGCCTGGCCGCTGCCCTTGACGCCGAGGCGGTTGGCGCGGCTTGGAAAGTCGGAACTAAAATCGCCCTCGAAGGCGGGAATATCGCCCGCGCGCGGCAACGCGTAGTCCATCAGCGAACCCGACAAAACCTGACCGCTCTCCGGATCGAACAGCGCCTGCTCGAACAGTGCCTGGCCGATGCCCTGCACCACGCCGCCATGGACCTGCCCCAGTGTCAGCCGCGGATCGAGCAGGCGGCCGTAGTCGTCGAAGATCACGTAACGCTCGAGCCTGACTTCGCCCGTCGCCGGATCGATCTCGACTTCGGCGACATGACACCCGTTTGGAAACGTGTAACGGTCGCAGAGGTGCGTCGCCCGATGCCCCAGCCCAGGCGCGACATCGTCGCCGGGCGACTGGCGGGAGACCCGCGCCACTTCGTCGAGGCTGATCTCCTGCCCGGTCGCGGTGACGCGCAAGGTCCCTGCTTCGTATTGAATGGCATCGACGCTGGTCTGCAGCAGCCGCGCGGCGAGCCGCCGTGCATTTTCGATCAGGCCTTCGGCCGCCATCAGCAGCGCGGTGCCACCCTGGTGCATCGAGCGCGCGCCGCCATGGCCGCCGCCGCTGTCGAGATCGTCGGTATCGCCCTGGCGAAATCGAAAACGTTCGAGCGGCAGGCCGAGCGCGTCGGCGGCGATCTGCGCGTAGGTGGTCTCATGGCCCTGGCCGTTGGAATGGGTGCCGACCTTGAGGTCGATCAGGCCGTCCTCGCCAAAACCCGCCTCCGCCACCTCGTTAGGCTGGCCGCGCGCGGTTTCGAGAAAGCAGGCATAGCCAAGACCGCGCAATCTTCCCTTCGCGCGCGAACTCATTTGGCGCATCTTAAATCCTTCCGCAGCTGCGACCGCATGATCGATCGCGTGCGCGAAGCGGCCCTGCTCGATCGAGAGCCCCATCGCGCTGGCATAGGGAAAACGGCTGACTATGTTTTTGCGCCGCAGCTTCAACGCATCCATTCCGAGCTTCGCGGCGGATATGTCGATCAGGCGCTCGATCAGATAGTTGGCCTCGGGCTTGCCGGCGCCGCGATAGGCGTCAACCGGCGTGGTGTTGGTGAAGACGCCCTGGGTCTGAAAGGCAATCAGCGGGATGTCGTAGACGCCGCCCATCGCGCTCGCCATTGCCATCGTCGGCACCACCGGCGCCACTGTCGAGACATAGGCGCCGAGATTGGCGAGGACTTTGGTTTCGAGCGCGAGAAAGCGACCGTTGCGATCGAGCGCCAGCCGCGCCCGGATCAGGCTGTCGCGGCCGTGCGCGGAACCTAAGAAATCCTCGTTGCGGTCGCCGATCCACTTCACGGGGCGGCCGAGGCGGCGCGCCGCCCACAACACCAGCACCCATTCCGGATACAGCACGTTCTTCATCCCGAAACCGCCGCCGACGTCGGGAATGCTGACGCGGAGTTTTTCACGCGGGATACGGAAAACGGAGTCGGCGAGCAGGTCACGGATCGCATGCGCGCCCGCAGCCGAGGCGATCAAATGCAGACGGCCGGTGGCGGCATCGAAGGCGCCGAGCGCGCCGCGGGTTTCCAGCGATGCGGCGACGACGCGGTTGTTGACCAGCTCGCATTCGACGACATGCGCGGCGGCGCGGATCGCGGCTTCGACCGGATCGGGGTCGCCGCGGTTGAACTGGAACGCGATGTTGTTACCGGCTTCGGGCCAGACCTGCGCGGCTCCCGGCCGAACCGCATCCGCGATTGCAACGGCCGGCGCCAGCGGCGCGTACGCGACGACAACGGATTCGGCCGCATCGCGGGCGCTTTCGGCGCTGTCCGCGACCACAAAGGCGACGGGTTCGCCGACATAGCGGACGAACTCGCGCGCCAGCGCATGGCACGGCGGCACCACCAGCGGCGCGGTCATCGGGATATGGGTCACCGCGCAGGGCAGCGGGCCAATCTGGTCGGCTGCGAGATCAGCCCCGGTGAGCACGGCTGCAACGCCCGGTATTTGACGCGCCGCATCGACACGGATTTCGACGATGCGGGCATGGGCATGGACCGAGCGAACGACGACGCCATGCAGCGCGTTCGGCGCCGCCAGATCGGCGATGTAGCGCCCGTGCCCCCGCACGAAGCGCGCGTCTTCAAGGCGGTCGATGCTGCGCCCCAACAACGGCTCGGTCATATCAGGCTGTATGGAACCGGACGGCGGCGAAGGCAAGTGTGGCGACTGGACAGTACGTCACACGGGCTTAGGATGAGCAGCCTGTATCCTTACTCAGAGCCGCCGCCATGCAACATTTCGATCGTGCCGCCGAGGACCTCGGCAATGCCATCCATCTCGAACATGTCAACGTCACGGTCCCGGACCAGCGGCTGGCCACGCTGTTTTACATCGTCGGGCTGGGGCTTACCCGGGACCCCTATCTGATGGTGTCCGACACCAACATGTGGGTCAATGTCGGCAAGAGCCAGTTTCACCTGCCGAGCGGTAACGCGCAGGTGCTGCGCGGCCATACCGGGCTGGTGATCTCGGGCCGTGCGGCGCTGCTGGAGCGGCTCGCGTCCGTTGCCAAGAAGCTCGAAGGCACGGCGTTCGCGTTTTCGGAGCACAACGACCATGTCGAGGCGACCTGTCCGTGGGGCAATCGCGTGCGCTGCTACGAGCCGGACGCCGAACGTTTTGGACGGATTACGCTCGGCATCCCCTATGTCGAGTTCGAGGTGCCGGTCGGAACCACACCGGCGATCTGCGCCTTCTATCCCGCGATCATGGGCATGCCGGCCGAGCTCAAGGATGGCGACGGCCATGTCGCCGAAGTGAAGACCGGCCAGGGCCAGTATCTGCGCTTTCGCGAGAGCGACCGGCCGCAGGGCGACTACGACGGCCACCATGTGCAGATGTACATCACGGATTTTTCCGGACCGCACCGGCGCCTCGCCGAGCGCAACCTGATCTACAGCGAGGACAACCAATACCAGTACCGGTTTCGCGACCTCACCGATCTCGAAAGCGGAAAGCATCTGTTCACGATTGAGCACGAGGTTCGCAGCGCCACGCATCCGATGTTCATGCGGCCGATGGTCAACCGCAATCCGACGCAGACCAACCGCAACTACGCCAACGGCCATGACCAATGGCTGTGGGCGATGGGGCCGGACCAGTTCGACGCGCGATAGCGGCGGCGATGGAAACGGATCATGCCGGCGCGCGCGGCTGATCTGCGTTCTTTCCGGCCAGGTACGCTCCGCAGATATAGCCAAACGTCATCGCAGGCCCGAGGGTAGCTCCCGCACCGGGATAGCTGCCGCCGAAGATCGACGCCGCATCGTTGCCGACCGCAAACAGCCCTTCGACCGGTCTGCCATCGCCGGTGACCACGCGGGTGTGTTCGTCGGTGGTGAGACCATGATAGGTGCCGATGTCGCCCGGAATGATTTTGACGGCGTAAAACGGAGCTCTCGATATGTCACCGACACAGGGATTTGGCGCAAAATCGGAATCGCCGAGCAGGCGCTGATAGGACGTGGCGCCGCGTCCAAATGCCAGGTCCAATCCCTGTGCGGCGTCGCGATTGACCGCCTCGACGGTCCGCGGCAACGTATCCGGATCGAGCCTGATCGAGGTGGCCAGCTCGCGTATCGTCCGGCCGCGCTTCAGGTAGCCGGAACGAATGAAGCCGGAGATCGGCAGCGGCGACGGACGCACGGCGCCAAGGCCGTAGCGGCGAAGCGTGCGATGATCGCAGATCAGGAACGCGGAGACTTCCGGCTTGCCGGCGCAAGCCGTCGATCATCGCGCCAACGAAGTCGTGATAGTTGTGGCTTTCGTTGGTGAAGCGGCGTCCATCCGCCGTGATCGCGATGACACCGGGCTTGGCCCGGTCGATCAGGTGGAAAAAACGCCCGACACTGCCGTCCCGGCGCGGCAGCAGCGAGACCGGAACCCAGGCCGCCGCGTTGGCGTAGCTGTCGTTGATCCCGGCCCCGACGGCGCTGGCCATGCGCAGCGCGTCACCCCGTGCTGCCGTCCGCCGCCAGCGTCACATGGGTTGCGCCTTCCCGGACATGCCGGAAGTGCCGCTTGCGCAGATCGTCGTCGCCCGGAAATCCTCCGGCAGCCAGCACCACGCCGAGGCGCGCCTTGACCAGAACGCGTTGACCTTCGCCCCGCTCGACGACCGCGCCGACGACACGGTCGCCGGCCTTGTCGAGGCTGACCGCTTTTGCCGAGGACCAGATCGTCATTTTTCTGTCCAGCACGGTCTTCAGCAGGCGCGCGGCGAGCGCGTTGCCATTGACCAGACGCGTGCCGCGGCCGTGCCGCAACACATCGCGGCCGTGTTCGGCAATCCGCGAGGCCACGAACAACGCCGATTTGACCGACCGCGTCGCGTTCAGGAAATGCTTCAGGTCGGGCCCGCTGTTCAGCCCCATTCCCAGGAAGGTCGATTCCGCCATCGGCTGCGCCAGCGAAGCCAGATGGCGGCCGAGCTGCCGTCCATCGAACGGAAGCGCGTGGATCGAACGCCCCTCCTCGGCGCCGCCGGGATGGTCCGGATGGTAATCGGGATAGTTCTTGCCGAACGCGAACTTGACCTCGGTGTTGATCTCGAAGAACGACACCATGTGTCCGGCGCTGGCGAGGAACGCATCGACGCGCTTGGCGTCAAAATGGTTTCCGGCCGCATGCTGGATATAGGTCCGCGCCTCCTCGATCGAGTCGACGGCGCCCTCCCGGGCCGCGAGCGGATTTCCGGGCACCCAAAGCCAGCCTCCGGAGCGCGCGGTGGTGCCGCCGAACACCGCCTGCTTCTCGATCACGATAACGTTGCAGCCGAGATGCTGCGCCGTGATCGCCGCCGCCAGACCGCCGGCGCCGGAGCCGACCACCAGCACGTCACATGATACAACTTCCATTCAGCGCTTCTCCGTCGCCTGACAAGTCGAGCCGCTTCGCCGAAGGCGAAGTCGCGGACGCGTGCCCCGGCCGAAGTCAAATCGGACGAACCGCTCTATCTCCAGGTCGTGCGCGCCCTCAAGGACGAAATCGTCAGCGGCGTGCATCCCGTTGGCGCGCAGCTGCCGACCGAGGAAGAACTTGGCGAGCGGTTCTCGGTCAGCCGCTACACGGTGCGCGAAGCACTGCGGCGGCTGCGCGAGGACAGTCTGGTGTCCTCGCGGCAAGGCGCCGGTACCATCGTCGTCGCCCCGCGTCCGTCCGACTCCTACGTCCACGAGGTGATGTCGATCAACGACCTGGTCGCGTTCGCGACCGGCGTACGCTTCGCGATCGATACCATCGAGCTCATCGAAATCGACGACGAACTCGCACTTCGAACGGGGATCCCGAACGGCGAGAACTGGCTCGCGGTTCGCGGTTTCCGCCACACCGAAGGCAACGAGCTGCCGGTGTGCTATACCGAGGTCTATATCAACCGGGATTTTGCCGCGATCGGCCGCCTGCTGCAGCGGCACACAGGACCTATCTTTCATCTCATCGAGGATCTGTTCGGCCAAAGCATCGTCGAAGTCCATCAGGAGATCGCCGCAGCGCTGATGTCGCCTGCGCTGGCGGCCGGGCTCAAGGCGAAGACCGGCGCCACCGCGCTCGAGGTGCAGCGCACCTACAAGCTCGCGACCGGAAAGATCGCGCAGGTCGCGATCAATACCCATCCCGCCTCGCGCTTTCGCCATTCGATGACGATGCGCCGGGTCAAGGGCTAGTCAGTCCAACCCTCGATTGATGCCCGCGGGCAGCCTCACTCGCTTTCGGCTTCCTTGAAGGCCTCGCGGGCTATGCGGAAGCTGTCGATGCCAGCCGGCACGCCGGCATAAACGGCCACCTGCAGGAAGATTTCCTTGATCTCATCCTTGCTCAGGCCGTTCTTGAGCGCGGCCTTGACGTGCAGCTTGAGCTCGTGCGGCCGGTTGAGGGCGGCGATCATCGACAGGTTGACGATGCTGCGGGTGCGGCGATCGACACCCGGCCGGGTCCAGAGCGCGCCCCAGCAATAGGCCGTCGACCATTCGGCCATGGTGCGCGTGAACTCGTCGGCGCCGGCGATGGACTTGTTGACATAATCCTCGCCCAAAACTTCCTTGCGGACCTTGAGACCTTTTTCGAACAGGCTGGCTTCGGTTTCTTTGGTCATGACTTGTCTCTCCTGCGGATTCTTGGACGGTTGGGTTTTGCTTGGTCTCGGGTCAAATTCGATCGCCCCGCGATGCATTCATCAGGCCGGCGACGTCGGGAAGCTGCTCCAGACGCCAGACCGCTTCGATCACCTTATCGGAGTCGCACGAATTGCCGTCGGTGTGAATGCATTCACGGAGCTTGTTCTCGATATCGGCGTCGGACAGTGGATCGGCGAGGCTGCCCCGGGCCGACATTACCGTCTCGCGGAAAATCTTTCCGGTTTTAGTGCGAACAGTCACCAGCGCCGCGCCATCCGGCAGGCTGGCATCCAGTTGCACCCTCACCTTGTCGCGAAAACGTACGACGGCGGGTTCGAAAACCACGGCTTCCGAAAACTCCCGCACCCCGGCAGCTCCAAGCAGCAAGCCGCAGGCGGCGCTGTGGTGAATGCTGACTCGCGCATCGCGTTCGTTGGTGACAATCCGGTCGCCGCGATCGAGCAGCAGCTGCGAGCCCTGCACCGTCACCGCTTCGATCTCGTCGATGCCGCCGACCAGTTGGCCGCGCAGCTTCAGGCAGGCATCGATCACGGCATGAAAGACGATGCCGGCCGGATAAGGCTTGTAAGTGTTTTTGGCGATCTCCCAGCTCTCGCCGAGACCACCGGTCAGTTTTGCGAGATCAGGCTGGTCGCCCATCGCGCGCGCCCAGCCGAGCGGGCCTTCGATGGCGCGGGGCGCCGCGGCATATCCCCCCTGCGCCAGCAGCGCCGAGAACAGTCCGTTGCGCGCCGCATTGCCGACGCTGACATTCTTGGCGGCACTTGGAAGGTTTTCAACGATGCCGGCGGACTGGCTCGCCGCGATCCCGATCGCATGGACGATTTGCGCTTCCGAGAGTCCGAGCAGTTTTGCGCAAGCTGCGGCGGCGCCAAAGATGCCGCAGGTCGAGGTGATGTGCCAGCCGCGAGAATAATGCTTCGGCGAAACCGAATTTCCGATCCGGCATTCCACCTCGACGCCGAGGATAAAGGCCGTGAGGACGTCGCGCCCGGAGATTCCGCGGGCTTCCGCGATCGCCAGCAACGGCGCTGCGACCGGCGCCGTCGGGTGAATGATCGTATCCAGATGGGTGTCGTCGTAATCCAGAAGGTTGGCCGAGATCGCGTTGACGAACGCGGCCCCCAGCGCGTCGAGGCGTACGGTCCGGCCGATAATCGCCGAGGTCGGGCTTGAGTTGAACGGCGTCAGCACGTTCAGCGCCGTCGTAACGGCCGGGTCGTGCGCCGATCCCAATGCGGTTGCGAAAAAGTTGAGAATCGAGCGCTTGGCCTCGTGGCCGTGGACGGCGACATCGGCCCAGCCGCTGCGGGCCACCAGTTTTCCGAGCGTCGCGCTGACACTTGCAACTTCGTCATGCGGCATCGCGCGCATTTCCCTGATTTTGTTTTGCAAACCCTAATCAGATGGCCCGCGGCTTGTCGACCCGGAATCTTATGCTTGACAGATTGACTGACAATCTGGACATTCCCGGCGGAACCGCAGCGGCGCCTCACGGCGTTGCCGCAGGCTGACACCAGAAAAACATGAGCGCCCGCACCATCGCGGAGCCGCAGGGAGAGAAAGATGCCCGACAAGATCATTGGCTTCGTAGGTCTCGGCCGCATGGGCGGCCCGATGGCCGGCCGCCTGCTCGACGCCGGCTATTCGCTTTCGGTGTTCGACACCCAGGCCGAGGCGACCAAGCCGCTGGTGCAACGCGGCGCACGGCTGGCGAAGTCTCCTGCGGAAGTCGCCTCCTCCTCCGACATCGTTCTGGCGAGCCTGCCGACCCCTGACATCGTCAAGGCGGTCGCGCTCGGCCCCGACGGCATCGTCAAGGGCAACCGCGCCCGCGTTCTGATCGACCTTTCGACATCCGGTCCCGGCGCTGCCAAGCTGGTTGCGGCAGGGCTTGCCCCGAGCAACATCACGCTGGTCGATGCGCCCGTCAGCGGCGGCATCAAGGGCGCCGTCAACGGCACGCTGGCCGTGATGGTGTCGTGCCCCAAGGACACCTTTACGGAAGTCGAGCCGATCCTGAAGCATTTCGGCAAGATCTTCTTCACCGGCGAACTGCCCGGTCTGGCGCAGACCGCAAAACTCGCCAACAATTTAATGGCCGCCGCCGCCCTCGTCATCACTTCCGAGGCCGTCGCGATGGGCGTCAAGGGCGGCGTCAACGCCAAGGTGCTGATCGACATCTTCAACGCCAGCAGCGGCCGCAACAGCGCCACGGAAGACAAGTTCCCGCGCGCCGTGCTGCCCGGCACCTACGACTTCGGTTTCACCACCGGCCTTTCCTACAAGGACGTGCGGCTGTGCGTCGACGAAGCCGAGGCGATGGGCGTTCCGATGGTCTGCGGCGCGGTGGTGCGGCAGATGCTGGCCATCACCAACGCGAAGTACGGCGCCTCGTCCGACTTCACGTCGATCGCCAAGGTTTTGGAAGAATGGGCCGGCGTGCAAATGCGCGGCTAACGGCCGGCAACATCGGGGCTGGGCATCGGCAACATGAAGAGCGGATCGGACGAAATCTCGGCAGGACGCCAGTTGGCGCGCGCATCGCTGCGCGCCAATCTGCAGGATTTCGATTCCGAGGTCGTTGCCAAGGCCAAAATCTGCCTGCTGGATTTCCTGTCCTGCGCCTTCGAGGCGCGTGACCATGCCTGGAGCCGGCAGGCGATCGGCATCGCCCGGCCGCTTGAGACAGGTGCGACCATCGTTGGCACCGGCAAACAGGCAACGCCGGGCGACGCGGCATTTGCCAACGCCACGCTCGGCCACGGCCTGGTGCGGGAAGACATGCATGCCGGCAGTATCTGCCACCATGGCGTGGTGATCTGGCCAACCTTGCTGGCGCTGTCGGAACGCACGCCGTTTTCCGGCGCCACGCTGCTCTGCGCCGCGATCGTTGGTTATGAGGCTGGCGCACAAATCGGCCGCGCGCTGTTTAATGCCGACCTCGCGCGGCTCTACCGGCCGACCGGAATTGTCGCGCCGCTCGGCGCCGCGCTAGCGGGAAGCCATGCGCTTGGCCTGAGCGAAAATGCCGCGCTCAGTGCGCTCTCCATCGCCGCCAACACCTCGTCCGGCCTCAACGAATGGCCGCATACCGGCGGCTCGGAAATGTATTTTCATCCGGGCTTTGCCGCCCGCAACGCCATCGCCGCTATCGAGCTCGCCGAAGCCGGCGCCTATGCGTCTGAAACCGTTCTCGAGGGCGAAGCCGGATTGTTCGCGGCTTACCGCCGCGAAGCGCTCACCACAAAAATCCGGATGTTCGCAGGCGAGCAGCCGGAGATCATGGCGGTGTACAACAAGCCCGTGCCCGCCTGCAATTTCGCCCAGACCGCCGCGCAAGCGGCGCTGCGCGTGGCCCACGAACTGCCCGGCGCCGGCGAGATCGCCGCCATTGCGGTGCGCGTCCCCGACGCGGCCGTGCGATATCCCGGCTGCGACTCGTCAGGCCCCTACCATCATGCGCTGCAGGCCAAGATGAGCATTCCCTTCACCGTGGCCGCGACGCTCGCACGCGGCACGATCGAGGAAGACAATTTTTCGCGCCTTGACGATCCCGCGATCCTGCGCCTGGTCGAACTGATCGACCTCAAGGGCGACAGCGCTTTCACCGCCGCCTTCCCGGCCGCGCAAGGCGCCGAAATCACGGTCCGGCTGCGCAATGGCGAGACGTTGCAGCGCCGCCTCGACGACGTCATCGCCGCGACGCCGGACCAGATTCGCTCGCGGTTTCGCGACGCCGCCGCCGCGGTGATCGGTGCGCAGCAGACGCAGGCGCTCGAAGAACTCGTAGACGGCTGCGCTTCGCTCGCGGACGCCAGCCGCATCGCGGCGCATTGCCGGCTCCTGCCATCGAATGTTTCCGAATTCAAGACACGCGCGGACACGACCATCTCCGCGACACGAGGCCTGCAATGACACAATTTTTGGAGGGGTTTCTACAAGCCCTGTTCGCCGGCCTGCTGATCGGCGCCGTCTACGGCCTGATGTGTGTCGGGCTCGGATTGATTTTCGGCGTCATGCGCGTGATCAATTTCGCCCATGGCGACTTCATGATGCTGGGCATGTATGCCGCGTTCTACTGCTTCACCGCCCTGGGTATCCAGACCACCTTCGGCAACACCGTCGGTCCCTTTATTTCGATCCTGCTGGCCGGCCCGATATTGGCCGCGTTCGGCTATATCATCCATCGAACGCTGATCTCGCGCGTCTCGGGTACGCGCACATCTTCGCTCGAGGGCGACGGGCATTACGCCCAGTTGATCCTGACGCTCGGGATCGCCCTGATCCTGCAAAACGGCGGCCTGATCGTGTTCGGTTCGGTTCTGGCATCGATCCGCACGCCGCTGTCCAGCACTGCCTGGGAGCTGGGTCCATTTTTCGACATCAGCATCTTCCTCAACAAGGCGCGCAGCATCGACGCCGTCATTTCACTGATCACGATGACGCTGCTGGCCTTGCTGATCACCCGCTCGCGGATCGGAAAATCGCTGCGGGCCGCAGCCGATAATCCGACCGCCGCGACCTATATGGGCATCGACGTCGATCGCGCGCATCGCGTGGCGTTCGCGCTCGGCACCGGCATCACCGCGATCGCCGGCGGACTGCTCGCCACCAACTATCCGTTCCACCCTTATGTCGGTGTCGACTACGTCATCGTCATGTATGCCGGCGTCGTGCTCGGCGGCATGGGCAGCATCACCGGCGCATTCTGGGGCGGCATGACCATCGGTCTGGTGCAGCAGATGTCGACGATCATCCTGCCGACGCAATTGCAGAACGCCGCCATCTTCGTCGTATTTCTCCTGATCATCTTCTTCCGCCCGCAAGGCTTCTTCGGGCGCATGGTCGAGAGGACCTGATGATGCCGAGTTTTCGTTCGCTGGTCCCCATCATCGCTTTCGCCGTGATCTATGCGGCGATCGCGCTGACGATTACCAACTCCTATTACCAATTGATGATGACGCTGGTGCTGGTCTGGGCGGTGTTCGGCCTTTCCTGGAATCTGCTGAGCGGTTACACCGGACTGATCTCGTTCGGGCACGCGGCGTTCTTCGGCATCGGCGCCTACACCACCGCGCTCGGCCAGATCTATTTCGACCTGTCGCCGTGGATGCTGATCCCGATCGCGGCGATGCTCGGCGGAGTCGCCGGGTTGCTGGTGGGATTTCCGACCTTCCGGCTGCAGGGACATTATTTCGCCCTGGCCATGCTCGCCTACCCGCTCGCCATTCTCTACGTGTTCGAATGGCTCGGCTATCAGGAACTGACGCTGCCGATCAAGCGCGACAATCCGATCGCCTACATGCAATTCAGCGACGGCCGCGTCTATACGCTGCTGGCGCTCGGCATACTCGTCGGAACCGTGGTGCTGACGCAATGGATCGAGCGCACCCGCTTCGGCATGGCGCTGCTGGCGATCAAGCAGAATGAGGCGGCGGCGGAAGCCGCCGGGATCAATACGCTGGCGTGGAAACTGCGCGCGATTACGCTCAGCGGCGCCATCGCCGGCGCGATCGGCGGCTTCTACGCCATCGTGCTGCTGGTGGTAACGCCGCAATCGGTGTTCGGCATGCTGGTCTCGGCGCAAGCGTTGACGGTCGCGATGTTCGGCGGTGTCGGCACGGTCTGGGGACCGGTGATCGGCTCGGTGATTCTTATCCCGCTGGCGGAAATCCTCAACGCCGAGGCCGGTACACGCTTTCCCGGCATTCAGGGCGTGATCTTCGGGCTCGCTATCGTCTGCGTGATCCTGATGGCGCCCGAAGGACTGTTCTGGAAAATCCGCGATCTCCTGCGCAAGCGGAACGCGGTGCCCCAGCCGATGGCAGCACCAGCGCAGGATACCCCCGCATTTGCCACAGCGGTTTCGACAACTGCCGCACTGAAGCCGACACGAGCAGCGCCCTCGCAGGAAGTCGTGCTTGAAGTCCGGGGCTTGTCGCGCGCCTTCGGTGGCCTCAAGGCAGTACAGGATGTCAGCTTCAAGCTGCACCGCAACGCCATTCTTGGAATCATCGGGCCGAACGGCGCCGGCAAAACCACCGTGTTCAACCTGCTCAACGGCTTTCTGCGGCCGGATACCGGTGAAGTCCTGATCGACGGCCGCAACATGATCGGCCGCAAGCCGCACGAATTGTGCGAGGCCGGCATCGGGCGAACGTTCCAGATCATGCGTCCATTCATTCGGATGTCGGTTTCCGACAACGTCGTGGTCGGCGCCTATGTCCGGGCCAGGACCGATGCGGAGGCGCAACGCCTCGCCGCCAACGCCATCGCCCGGGTCGGCCTGTCCGCCATCGCCGATCGCATGGCCGGCGAACTGACGACCAAGGAACTGCGGCTGATGGAGCTTGCCCGCGCGCTCGCAGGACAGCCCCGCATTCTGCTGCTCGACGAAACCCTCGCTGGATTGGGACATGGCGAGGCCGACGAAGTCGTTGCCGTCATTCAGAAGCTGGCCAAGGAAGACGTCACCATCGCCATCATCGAGCACACGATGCAGGCCATGGTGCGCCTGGTCGACAGTTTTCTGGTGCTCGATCACGGCGCGGTTCTGGTCGAGGGCGAACCTGAAGCCGTGACCCGCGACAAGCGGGTGATCGAAGCGTATCTCGGCAAAAAATGGGTGGACCATGCTCAGCATTAAGGGGCTGCGCGCCGGCTATTCCGCTATTCCCGTCCTCAACGACGTCTCGATCACGGTTGAGGCCGGCCAGTTCGTCGCCATTGTCGGCCCCAACGGCGCCGGCAAGACCACGCTGTTCAAGACCATTTCGGGAATTGTGAAGCCGAGCGCCGGCTCGATCACCTTCGAGGGCACGGATCTTCTTTCCGTGGCGCCGTCGCGACGCGCGCATCTGGGGATCGCGCATGTCCCCGAAGGACGCCAGGTGTTTCCCTCGCTCACCGTGATGGAAAACCTGGAAATGGGTGCCATCACCGACGCCGGCCGGCGCGACTGGAAGCAGAACATCGAACGCATCTTCGAGTGGCTACCGGTGCTCGCCGAACGCCGCGAACAGTTCGCCGGCACCATGTCCGGGGGCCAGCAGCAGATGCTGGCGATCGGCCGCGGGCTGGCGTCATCGCCAAAACTGCTGATGCTCGACGAACCCTCGATGGGGCTTTCGCCGGCGATCGCGGACTTCATCTTCGAACGGCTGATCGAGATCAGGCGACAATCCAGCCTGACCATCCTCCTGGTCGAACAACGCGTCGCGGAGGCTCTTGAATCCGCCGACCACGGCTACGTCCTCGAAGCCGGGCGTGTCGCGCTCGAAGGCAACAATAAAACCCTGCGCGCCGACGACCGCGTCCGCAGGGCCTATCTCGGCATGTAACAACACCAAAAACTCAAACGGGAGAGCAGGACATGAGCAAGGGCAAGAATTCAAAGGCATCGATGACGCGCCGTACGGTTTTGACCAGCGTGGCCGCGATGGGACTGTCGACCGTGGTTCGCGCGCAGCAACCCGCCGAGGTCAAGGTCGGATTGATCGTGCCGCTGTCGGGCATCTACACCCGTCCCGGTCAGGTGATGAAGATGGGCGCCGAGATGGGCATCGAGCACATCAACGCCCAGGGCGGCATCAAGGCGCTCGGCGGCGCCAAGATGAAGCTGGTCGTGATCGATTGCGGCGACACCACCGAGAAAGCCAAGAACGCGGCCCAGCGCATGGTGGCGCAGGAAACCGACCTCGTTGCCGCCACCGGCTCCTATCTCAGCTCGTTCACCCTCGCCGTCACCGAGGTCACCGAGCGCGCGCAACTGCCGGTGCTGACGCTGTCCTATTCGGACCTGCTGACCGATCGCGGTTTCAAGTTCATTTTCCAGACCGCAGCACCCGCCAGCGTGCAATCCCAGCTCGGCCTGCCCGAACTGATGAAGCTCGCTGAAAAGGCCTCCGGCAAGCGTCCGAAGACCGTTGCGATGCTGATGGACAACACCGCGACTTCGGTTGCCACTGCCAAGGCGCTCAAGGAAAAGCTCCTGGTGCAGGAAGGCCTTCAGCTCGTGGTCGAGGAAGTCTGGACACCGCCGCTGTCCGACGCGACACCGCTGATCCAGAAAGTGCGGTCGGCCAAGCCGGACCTGCTGCTGTTCATGCCGAACGCGGTTTCCGACGCCAAGCTCGGCCTCGAAAAGATCAACGAGTTCGGCCTCGGCCAGGGCAAGATTCCGACGGTGTCCTTCAGCATCACCATTGCCGAGCCGGACATGCTGCAAAGCGTCACGCCGGAAGTCGTTCAGGGCATCATGACCATCGTCGCCAACTGGGGCTGCAAGGGTCACGAGGACATCATCGCCGAGCTCAAGACCAAGTACAAGGAGCCGTGGGCGACGCAGAACGTGATCTCGACCTATGGCGACATGTGGCTGATGAAGGCCGCACTTGAAAAAGCCGGCAAGGCCGACCGCCTCGCAGTCGCCGATGCCTTCCGCACCATGGATGGCGGGCCTGCGAAATACTATCCCGGCGGCCAGTTGAAGTTCGACGAAAAAGGCCGCCGTGTCGGCGCCGGCGTCGTTATCGTGCAATGGCAGAACGGCGTGCCGGTCACCGTGTTCCCGTCGGATCTCGCCCAGGCCTCGCCGTTCTGGCCGAAGAAGGCCTGACCGCAAGCATAACAATCATAATCATAAAATTCAGGGAGGCTACGTCATGACTAACATTATCAAGACTGCCGTCACGCGCCGGACTTTGCTCGCCGGCGCGTCGGCAAGCCTGCTCGCATCCCGCGCCTTTGCGCAGGCGGCGACCGAGATCAAGGTTGGATTGCTGGTGCCGATATCAGGCATGTATGCCCGCCCGGGCGCCGTGATGCGCGAAGGCGCCGAGATGGCAATCGATCACATCAACGCCCAGGGCGGCATCAAATCGTTGGGCGGCGCCAAGCTCAAGCTGGTGGTGCTCGATTCCGGCGACACCACCGAAAAAGCCAAGAACGCAGCCCAGCGCATGGTCGCGCAGGAAACCGATCTGGTCGCGGCCAGCGGAGCCTATCTGAGTTCGTTCACGCTCGCCGTCACCGAAGTCACGGAGCGGGCCAACCTGCCGGTGCTTACCCTCTCCTACTCCGACCTGATCACCGACCGCGGCTTCAAATACGTGTTCCAGACCTCGGCCACCGCGGCATCGCAGGCCAAGCAGGCGTTGCCGCAGATCATCAAGCTCGCGGAGTCAGCATCAGGCAAGAAGCCGAAGACGGTCGCCATCATCACCGACAATACCGGCGCATCGATCGCCTCGGCGAAGGCGATGCGCGAAGGCCTGCTGGAGGCCAACGGGCTGAAGCTGATCGTCGACGAGACCTTTACGCCGCCGCTCGCCGATGCGACCTCGCTGGTGCAGAAGATCCGCTCCGCCAAACCGGATCTGCTGTTCTTCCTGCCGACCGTGATCTCCGACGCCAAACTGCTGCTGGAGAAGATGAACGAGTTCGGCATGGGCCAGGGCAAGGTGCCGACGATCTCGTTCGGCATCGCGATCGCGGAGCCGGACATGCTGCAGACCGTGAGCCCCGAACTGCTGCAGGGCGTGCTGACCTGCGTCGCCAGTTGGGGCGCCAAGGGCCATGAAGCGCTGATCGCCGAACTCAAGACCCGCTACAAGGAACCGTGGATGACGCAGAACGCGATCTCCACCTATGGCGACATGTGGCTGATCAAGGACGCGCTCGAAAAAGCCGGGAAGGCCGACCGGGTCGCGGTGGCCGATGCGTTGCGCGCCATGGACGGCGGGCCGTCGAAATATTATCCGCTCGGCGATCTCAAGTTCGACGAAAAGGGCCGCCGGATCGGCGCCGGCATGACCATCGTGCAGTGGCAGGCCGGTGTTCCCGTCACGGTGTTCCCGCCTCAACTCGCGCTCTCGCAGCCGTTCTGGCCAAAAAACTAACAAGAGCTAACAACTAACAAGAACCTGCAACCACCAATTTCCTCATCAACCAGCTAACGGAAGACATCATGGACCAGGCGACATATGACCGCGGACTGAAGATCCGCAAAAGCGTGCTCGGCAACGAGTTCGTCGACAAGGCACTGGCCACTGCCGACGATTTCAACCGGCCGATGCAGGATCTGACCACCGAATATTGTTGGGGTTATGTGTGGGGCCGCGACGGCCTCAACCACAAGACCCGCAGTCTTCTCAACCTCGGCATGCTGTGCGCACTCAACCGGCCGCATGAACTCAAGACCCATGTCCGCGGTGCCCTGACCAATGGCGCCACGCGCGAGGAGATCCGCGAGGTCTTCATGCAGGTCGCGATCTATTGCGGCGTGCCGGCCGGTGTCGACGCCTTCCGCAATGCGCGCGAGGTGTTCGCGGAGCTCGATGCGAAGAAATGACCGGCGGCGAACGCATGCTCGGAGGTAAATGGGCTCTGGTGACCGGAGCGACGGCGGGCCTTGGCCTGGCCGTCGCCGAAAGTCTCGCCGGCGCCGGCGCCAATATCGTCCTGCATGACCTGACCGAGCCGCGCGCGGCGGCCGACGGGATTCGATCCCGGTTCGGGGTCGAGACCACAAGTGTTGCGGCCGACCTGAGCCAGCGATCCG
Organism: Hyphomicrobiales bacterium; assembly: GCA_038244925.1. Taxonomy (GTDB): domain Bacteria; phylum Pseudomonadota; class Alphaproteobacteria; order Rhizobiales; family Xanthobacteraceae; genus Bradyrhizobium. The sequence continues at coordinate 20,706 of JBBRSX010000009.1, forward strand.
CGATCGAGGCCATGATGGCCACGCTGCTGGATCGCCTCGGCGCCATCGACATTCTCGTCAACAATGCCGTGGTCCGATATTTCGCCCCGACCGAAGCATTTCCGCCGGAGCAATGGGACGCAGCACTCGCCGTCAACCTCTCTGCCCCGTTTCACCTGACGCGCCTGGCATTGCCGGGCATGAAGAAACGGAACTGGGGACGCATCGTCAACATGGCCTCGATCTATTCGACCCGCGCGGTCGAGAACCGGATCGACTATGTCACCACCAAAACCGCAATCGTCGGCATGACCCGCGCCGTGGCGCTGGAGACGGCGACGACGGGCATCACCTGCAACGCGCTCGGTCCGGGCACGCTGCCGACACCGGCGATCGAGACAAAAATTGCGGCGATCGCGCGCGACAAAGGCCAATCCATTGCGGACGCGACCGCCGAATACCTCGACACGCGCCAGCCGAGCCACCGATTCGTCTCGATGCAGAACGTCGGCGCCACGGTGGTGTTCCTGTGCAGCCCGGCGGCGCAAGACATCACGGGCGTAACGCTGCCAATCGATGGAGGCTGGTCCACCTCATGATCTCATTTGAAAAATCCTGCTGGGAGATCCGCAATGACTGAAGTATCGCGCCGCAACGCCGTCGTGACCGGCGCAGCGGGCGGCATGGGACGCGCCATCACGCGCGCCTTGATCGAAAGCGGACGCCGCGTAGTCCTTGTCGACCGCGACGCGGAGTCGCTACGGGCGCTCGCGGCCGAGATGGGCGACAACACCTTTGCGGTACAGCTCGACATCACTGACGCCAAGAACGTCGACCGGCTGCTCGATCTGATCCCCGACGCCTTCAAGCCGGTTGATATTCTCGTCAACAATGCCGGGCATGATATCGGCGGCCGCACCCGTTTCGACGTCGGCGGGGCGGACGACTGGTCCAACATCATTACGACCAACCTGATCGGCTTGATGCGCGTCACCCGCAGCATCCTGCCCGACATGGTCGCGCGCAACGCCGGCCACATCGTCAATGTCAGCTCGATCAACGCGGTGCGGATCGTGCCTGATATGGCGGCCTACAGCACCAGCAAGGCCGGCGTGCACATGTTTACCGAAACGATCCGGGGCGAACTCGCCGAGACCGCGATCCGCGTCACCGAAATCCAGCCTGGCCTGGCCCGGACCAACATCATCGTCACCCGCTATCGCGGCGATCGGCAGAAGGAAAAGGAATATTTCGACCAGTTCAAGATGGCACTTGACCCTTCCGACGTCGCACGGTCCATCATCTTTGCAATTGACCAGCCACCCCATGTACAAATTGCCGAGATGATGATTCTGCCCGTGAATCGCTACTAGGCTTTGGAATCAGAGGATTTTGGACGCGATCGGGGGAAGAGGCGCGATAATTGCACGGATGATTGGCGGCGGTATCAACAGGCGTTGATTGCAACAGACAGAGCGAAAGCAGCAGGCAATGAGCAGGCAAGCCGAACAGCCGTCGACCCTTCGGATCGATGACGTTCCGACAGTCCGGTCGATGGTCGCGCAAAAACTCCGCAACGCCATCATGTCCGGCACCTTCAAGCCGGGGCAGCGCCTGGTCGAACGCGAACTGTGCGAGATGACCGGCGTCAGCCGGCCGTCGATCCGCGAGGCGCTTCGCCTGCTGGAAGCCGACGGCCTCGTCCACACCATCCCGCATCGCGGCCCGGTGGTCAGCACCATCAGCCTCGAGGAAGCCAAACAGCTCTATGCCGCGCGGGCTGTGCTCGAAGGTTTCGCCGGCCGCGAGTGCGCCCGCGTGCACGATCCCGATATCGTCCGACGGATCGGCGACGCGCTGGTGAAGCTGAAGGCGGCGACGGCGGAATCCGATTTCGTCGCCACCCTCGAAGCCAAGACCGAGTTCTATGCCGCGATCATCACCGGCTGCCGCAACACCTTCATCGAGCGGATGCTGCGGCCGCTGCACGACCGCATCACCTTGCTGCGCATTACGTCGATGTCGCAGCCGAAACGTATCAACAAGAGCATGCGCGAAGTCACCGCGATCTGGCGCGCGATCCAGAGCGGCGATCCCGATCTCGCCGAACGTTGCTGCGTCGATCATGTCAAGGCCGCGGCGGTCGCGGCCCTTGCCATGATAGAGCAATCATCCGCCGAAGCCGCCAAACCCCAGGCCTGAGAAATCCCAGGCCTGAGCCTGAATAACAACAAGAAACAACCATGAGGAACGCACCATGAAACTGGCCACAAGATTGATGTTGGCTCTGTTGCTGACACCGGCGCTGCCGGCCTTGGCGCAGGACTATCCGAGCCGGCCCATCACCATGGTGGTGCCGTTTTCGGCTGGCGGACCCGGCGACGTGATCGCCCGGCTGCTCGGAAGTTCGATGAGTGCGACGCTGAAGCAGCCGCTGGTGATCGAAAACGTGGTCGGCGCCGGCGGAACGCTGGGCACCAACCGGGTCGCGAAAGCCGCCCCCGATGGCTACACGGTACTGCTGATGCATGTCGGCCAGGCCACCGCGCCCGCACTTTATGCCAAGCTGCCGTTCGATCCCGTCGGCGACTTCGCGCCGATCGGCCTCGTTACCGACGTGCCCATGATCCTGGTGGCGCGTCCGAACTTTCCCGCCAAGGATCTCAAGGAGCTGGTCGCCTATATCAGAACCCAGGGCGACAAGATCACCTATGGCAATGTCGGCCTCGGCTCCGCCTCGCATCTGTGCGGACTGATGTTCATGAGCACGATTGGCGCCAAGATGACGCCAATCTACTACAAGGGCGGCGGCCCGGCGCTGAACGACATCATCGCCGGCCATATCGACGTCTATTGCGATCCCGCAACCGGGCCGACGCCGTATATCCAGGGCGGCACCATCTCGGGCTATGCGATCACCAGCAAGAAGCGGGTGCCGACGCTGCCGAACCTGCCGACCGCAGCGGAAGCCGGCGTCGCGGGCTTCGACGTCACCACCTGGTACGGACTATATGCGCCGCGCAACACGCCGAAGCCGATCGTCGACGCGCTGGTCGGCGCCCTGCAAAAGGCGCTCAAGGACCCGCCTCTGGTCAACCGTTTCGCCGAGCTCAGCATGATGCCGGTCGAAGAGGACCGCGCGACACCGGCGGCCCTCGAACAACTTCTGAAGTCCGAGATCGTCAAGTGGGACCGCATCATCAAGGACGCCGGCATCACCCCGCAATAGCGGGGAGAGACGCGCATGAGCCTTCACGCCACGGCTTGAATGAGACGACTTGAATGAGGCCGCCAACTGAGGCGGCCTCATTGCGCGAACAGAGCTAGCGATTTGACCAAGTGAGCTCGCGCCATCAACTCTTCGGTGTGAAGGCTCCCGTCATGGCTTTCATGGCGGATTCGCCGAAGCTCTTGGTCTGATCGGCCATCGCGCGCATCTGGGCCTGGAAAAATTCCGACTGAATTCGCGTAGCATCCTGCACGTCATTGGCCTTAATCAGCTTGTCACAGAGGTCGAACGTCGCCGCGACGTTGCGCTGCATGAGGTCCGTCAACGGCTTGGCATGGCCGGCGATCGGCAATTGAGTGGAGCCAAGTCCCTTCTCCAGCATCTGGAAATATTCGTTGCTGGCCGTTCGGACCTTCTCGAGGTTTGCGGTCAGCACCGCCCGAACGTTCTCCGCGGACATTGCCTGGTCTGCCATTCTACCCTCCTGTTGTGACTTTTACGGCTTTCTCAAGAGCCTCCGAACCATCCGGTAAACCTGTTTCCCAGCGGTCGACAGCCGTCACCGGCAGGTCGGCAAATGATGGACCGAACAGCTCGAAGATATCGGCATAAGGCGCGACACAGAAAGAAAAGCCTTGACCCAGATCAAGGTCTTGCCAGCGCCGCGGCGACATTTTCCAGCGACCGTTCAACTCCGATCCGTCTGCCGGAGAGCCAGACCATGAAGGCCGTTTCCGCTGAAGAAGCCGTTGCCATGATCCCGAATGGCGCAAGCGTCATGGTCGGTGGTTTCATGGGCGTCGGCACGCCGCAACGCCTGCTTGATGAGCTGGTGCGGCAGAAGAAGTCGGACCTTACCTTGATCAGCAATGATGCGGCGAGGCCCGGAACGGGCGTCGGCATGTTGTTCGACGGCGGGCAGGTGTCACGCATGATCGGCACCCATATCGGGCTCAATCCGAAGGCGCAGCAGCAGATGCTGGGCAAGCAGATCACCGTCGACCTGATCCCTCAGGGGACCTTCGTCGAGCGCATCCGCGCCGGCGGTTGCGGCCTCGGTGGGGTGCTGACACCGACCGGCGTCGGGACCCTCGTCGAGGAGGGCAAGCAGAAGATCGACGTCGGCGGGAAGACCTACCTGCTGGAAACCGCGCTGCGCGCCGATTTTGCGCTGATACACGCATTTCTGTCCGACTATGCCGGCAACCTCTCCTACGCCCTTACCGCGCGCAACTTCAATCCGGTCATGGCGATGGCCGCCGATACGGTGATCGTCAGCGCTGAACACATCGTGCCGGTCGGCGTCATCGCACCCGACCATGTCATGACCCCCGGCCCCCTGGTCGACTACCTCATTGCGAACGGGTGATCCATGGATGCCCAAACCATCATTGCCCGACGCGTGGCGCAGGAGCTTCGGCCCGGTAACCTCGTCAATCTCGGCATCGGCATTCCGACGCTGGTTGCGAACTACGTGCCTCAGGGGCTGAACGTGTTCTTCCAGTCCGAGAACGGCCTGATCGGCACCGGTCCCATCCCCGAGCAGGGCCTGGCGCATCCGCTGCTGACCGATGCCGGAGGCAAGCCGATCAGCGCGCTGCCGGGTGCTGCCACCTTCGACAGCGCGATGTCTTTCGGCCTGATCCGCGGCGGCCATGTCGACCTCACCGTGCTCGGCGGTTTACAGGTCGATGCCGGTGGACACCTCGCCAACTGGATGATCCCGGGCAAGATGGTGCCGGGAATGGGCGGCGCGATGGACCTCGTCAGCGGCCCCAAGCGGGTTATCGTGGCGATGCAACACGCGGCCAAGGGCAAGTCCAAGATTGTCGCCAAGTGTAACTTGCCCCTGACCTCGGCGCGGCCGATCGATCTTGTTGTTACGGATATGGCTGTGATCGCCTTTCCCGGCGGCAAGGCGACACTGCAGGAAACGGCACCCGGCGTTACCGTCGCCGAGGTGCTGGCGGTGACGGAGGCCGAACTCGTCCTTCCGGACGATATCCCGGAAATGAAGCTGTGACGCGCGCAGGAATGGATCGAAGCCATATGGATCGAAGCCATGCGGATTCTTGACGGGTTCGAAGAGCTGAAGGCCGCCGTCGGCACCGAGGTCGGCGTCAGTGACTGGATCGAGGTGACGCAGGAGCGCATCAACAAGTTCGCGGAGGCGACCTGCGACGAACAGTGGATCCATGTCGACCAGGAGCGCGCAAAGGAAGAGATGCCTGGTGGCAAGACGATCGCGCATGGCCTGTTGTCGTTGAGCCTGACGCCGATGTTCATCCGCTCGGTGATGGGCCTGAAGGGGCTGAAGAACACGTTGAATTACGGCGCGGACCGCATCCGCTATCTTTCGCCGGTTCCGGCGGGATCAAGACTGCGCGGCCGTGTCGGCATTGCCGAAGCCGAGGACGTGCCGCCCAACGGCTTACGCGTACATTATCGCGTGACGATCGAGATCGAGGGCGGCAAGCGCCCGGCCTGCGTCGCCGAGGTGATCGGCCTGCACTACCGTTGACGCACAAGTTCCGCGTCAATCGACGATGTGGTAACCGCCATCGATATACAGCACGCTGCCGGTGATCAGCTTGGCGCCATCCAGCGCGAGGAACGCGGTCGCCTTGCCGACGTCGTCGATGCTGACCAGGCTGCGTGACGGCGCCTGCGACTGCGCCTTGTCCATCAATTCGTCGAACTCGGGGATACCGGATGCCGCGCGGGTCGCCAGCGGTCCGGGCGAGATGGCGTGGACGCGAATCCCTTTCGGGCCGAGTTCGGCCGCGATGTAGCGCACCGCAGCCTCGAGGGCTGCTTTCGCGACACCCATGACGTTGTAGTTCTTCACCACCATCTGGCTGCCGTAATAGGTCATGGTGAATAGGGTGCCGCCGTTCTTCATCAGCGGCTCTGCCAGATGCGCCATCCGCATGAACGACCAGCACGATACGTCCATGGTCTTCTGAAACCCCTCGCGGTCGACGTCGACGACGCGGCCGTGCAGCGTATTTTTCGGCGAGAAGGCGATGGAATGCAGCAGAAAATCCAGTTGCCCCCACTCCTTTTCAATCCGCTCGAATACCTTTTCGATCTCGCCTTCGACCATGACATCGCACGGCATGAAGATCGGCGACTCCAGCGCCTTGGCCAGCGGCTCGACGTGCTTCTTGGCTTTTTCGTTCAGATAGGTGACGGCAAGGTCAGCCCCCAAGGCGCGAAATGCCTTGGCGCAGCCCCATGCGATGGACTGGTCGTTGGCGATGCCGACGATCAGTCCCTTTTTGCCCTTCAGCGCGACCTGGGTCTCGGGATAAACCGGAATGTTCATGACACTCTCTCACGTTTCGGGTCGGGCGTTTGCCGGTTCATCAGCAGCGCCAACGTGTGCTGCGCTATCATCAGCTCTTCATCGGTGGGCACGACATAAACCGGAATGCGGCTTTCGGGTCGCGATATCCTGCTGGCGTGCCGGGCATTCTCCGCCGGATCCAGCACGACGCCGAGCCAGGCCAGCCGCTCGGCAATGCGGGCGCGGATCGTGGCCGAATTCTCGCCGATGCCAGCCGTGAACACGAAGGCATCGATCCCCTGCAGCGCCGCGGCCAGCATGCCGGCGTTGAGACCTACCCGATAGGTGAAATAGTCGATCGCAAACGCCGCACGCGGGTCGGTGCTGGTCTCGAGTTCACGCATGTCGTTGCTGACGCCGGACAGGCCCTTCAGGCCGCAATCCCGGTAGAGGAAGTCCTGCACCTGCGCCGCCGACATGCCCTTTTCCGCGATCAAATACAGCACCACGCCCGGATCGAGTTGACCCGGCCGCGTTCCCATCGGGAGCCCGTCGAGCGCGGTAAACCCCATGGTGCTCTCGACGCTCTTGCCGCCCTTTATCGCGGACATCGAGGCACCGCTGCCGAGATGGGCGACGATCACGCGCCCGCCGGCAATTTCAGGCGCGACCTGCGGCAGGCGTTTGGCAATGTATTCGTAGGACAGGCCGTGGAAGCCGTAACGCCTGATACCTTCGGCATGGAGCTGATGCGGGATTGCGTAGTGATCGGCGAGCGCATCGTGGTCACGGTGGAACCCGGTATCGAAGCAGGCCACTTGCGGAAGCAACGGGAAATTTCCCAGCAGCGTCTTGATCGGCGCAAGATTGTGCGGCTGGTGCAGCGGTGCCAGCGAGATATATCGCTCCAGACGCGTCACGACCGCATGATCGATCTGCACCGGGCGGGCGTAATCCGGCCCGCCATGCACGACGCGGTGACCGACCGCGATGGGGTTGATATTGCGTTCGTCGCGCAGCCAGGCGCCCGCGACCGCCATCGCGGCCGGCACATCCGCTACCGCCTCGATCGGATAGGCTCGCTCGGCCAGCGGATCGCCGGACGGTCCGCTGGCGCGCAACCGCGGACGCGTACCGATCCCGTCCATCTGTCCCTTGATCTGGCGCCGCAGCCCACCCTCGTTTTCCACCGCAAAGACCTGGAACTTGACGCTCGAGGAGCCGGCATTGACGACGAGGATCGTATCCATGGCGGTCACGCGGCGGCTATCGGCGCAACGCGCCGGCGGCCATTGGCAAACAGCACCGCGACCGCGGCAGAGGCCATCCGCGCTCGCGGCGAGTCAGCCCGCGACGTCAGCACGATCGGCACCCGCGCGCCGAGTACGATGCCGGCGCCGTCGGCCTTGGCAAAATAAGCAAGGTTCTTCGCCAGCATGTTGCCGGACTCCAGATCCGGCACCACCAGTATCTGGGCGCGGCCTGCCACTTCCGATTTGATGCCCTTGATCCTCGCCGCTTCCACGTCGATGGCGTTGTCGAAGGCCAGCGGCCCGTCCAGCACGCCGCCGGTGATCTGGCCGCGGTCCGCCATCTTGCACAGCGCCGCCGCCTCGATAGTGGATGGAATGGCGGACGTGACGGTCTCGACGGCCGACAGGATCGCAACCCGCGGGTTCGTGCCGAAGCCTGCCTGATTGTAGAGGTCGATCGCGTTCTGGACGATGTCACGCTTGGCGTCGAGATCCGGAAAAATGTTGATCGCCGCGTCGGTGACGAATATCGTATCGGCATAGGCCGGCACGTCCATGATGAAGACGTGGCTGACGCGCCGGTTGGTGCGAAGTCCGCTGGCTTTCGCCGTAACGCTGCGCATCAACTCATCGGTATGCAGGCTGCCCTTCATCAGAGCCTCGCCTTTGCCTTGATGGATCATCTCGACCGCTTTGGCGGCGGCGGCCTCGCTGTGCGGGGTGTCGACGATCTCGTAGTTCGATATGTTCATGCCGTGCTTGGCCGCGATCTCCCTGATCTTGTCCGCCGGCCCCACCAGGACCGGCTTGATGATCCCGGCTTCGGCGGCATCCACCGCGCCACGCAGTGAACTTTCGTCGCAGGGATGCACGATCAGGGTCGTCACCGGCGGCACCTTCTGCGCGGCCGCGATCAGGCGATCGTACTTCGACTGTTTCGCACCCGCTTCGGCTGGCATCACACTCATCGCTTCGCTCCAATTCGCTGCAACCGGATTTATGACGCCCTGGCCTTCGGGTCGAAAGGGATTGTATTTCCCTGATCCTCCAGTCCGAACAGCCCGGCCACCTGTTTGAACCGCCGCGCCACTTCGCCTGATATTTCCGCGCTGGCGGACAGCACTTCCTGAAGGGCTGCGAACGCCTTGCGTCGCTCATCCATGCTCTCAGGCAGCAGCTTGGGGATGGCGGCGAGCGCCGCCTCCCGGTCGAGCAGCAACATGAAGAACTGCTCGCGCACCAGCATCTTGAACTCGGGCAGCGTGATGCGCGCGGATTCGTCGGTCTGGCGAAGCCGTCGCAGCGCCTCGAGGCTGCGTTCGTCCACCATGCCGCGTGCCGATCCGACATACAGCAGCGCGCGAATGCCGGCCTCCCTAAGACCGCCTGAACCGATCTTCGACTTTAGCTCGGATATGCGCGCCTGCAGCAGTTCGCGGTGTTTCGCGTCCATCTCGAGACGGCGCGAAGGATCGGCCTTCGGATCGACACCGACGGCCGACTGCAGCGCCGGCGAACCGTAGATGGCGAGGAACATCGCCTCGCTGAGCGCCTCCTGGGAGTCGCGCCACTGGTCGAGCGAACTGACGATCTGCCTGGACATCATTTCCTGGAATGCGAGGAAGGGATTGTCCTCCGCCACCGGCTTCCGTTCTTCGCGCGCCTTGTCCGCCACGTTCTCGACAGCCTTCATCAACGGATTTTTGCTGCTGAATGCTTCGTACTGCATGCGAAGCGGATGCGAGTTTCGCATCATTTCCGCCATCTGCGGCGTCACGACCGAGTTGATCCAGGGCTGAAGATATTTTTGATAGGCCGCGAGATTCATTTCCGAGACGCGCTTTGCGGTCTCGAAGCGACGATCGTCTTCCGGCGAGTTTCCGCCCATGGCGCGGATGTCGTCGAGTGTACGCGCCTCACAACGCATCACCCATTGCCCGGCCGCAAGGTCGTTGTTGACGGTATCGCTCCCCCTCGCCTCGAAGGTTGCTTCATAGAGACCCGGCGGCAGCACATCGATCAGATCGATATTGCTGGAGAACTCTGCATGCTCCTTCTTGGCGACGCCGCCGGAGACGAAGATGCCGAGATGCCCGATCGTCTCATGCACGGTGTAGACGATGGTTTGTCCATAGGCCCTGATCTCGTCGACGTCGGCGTAGAGGTCGAGGATCCAGTTCAGTGCCTGCTGTGGTGGGGTGACGTTGTCACCCTTGGAACAGAAAACCACGATCGGCGAGCGGATATTGCGTAGGTCTACCACCGCACCGTCGGACATCTTGATGCGCCCGGCTGCAAGGTTGTTGCCGACAAAGAGTTCATCGACGATAAACTGGATTTCCTCGGCGTTCAGGTTGACGTGACCGCCCCACCACCGCTCGAATTCGAGGTAGCGGGCAGCCTCCGTGTCGACCTTGGAGTAGACGTTGTATTGCTTGCTCCACAGCGTGTTGGACGGATTCTGCCCCTCGAAATTCTTCACCAGCCAGGCCCCGTCGAACTTGCCGGCGCCGAGGTCGCTGGTAAGCGCCGTCAGCCAGCTGCCGCCAAGCAGGCCGCCCGAATAACGCATCGGATATTGCCCGTGCACGCCGGCCCAATAGGCCAACGGCGCGCCGGCAACGATGACCGGCCCGAACAGTTCCGGCCGCAGCGAGGCGAGGATCATCATCGCCCAGCCGGCCTGGCAGTTGCCGATCACGCACGGCTTGCCGTCAGCCTTGGGATGCCGTTCGATGACCTTCTCGATGAAGATCGCCTCGGCGTGCGCGACCCGTTCGATGGTTTGGCCCGGCATGGGCTCCGGCAGGAATCCGACGAAATAGCAGGGGTGGCCCGCCTTCATGGCGACGCCGATTTCGCTGTCGGCCTTGAAGCCGCCGATGCCGGGGCCATGACCGGCGCGGGGGTCCACAACGATGAACGGCCTGCGCTCAAGATCGATCTCGACTCCCTTGGGCGGGATAATGCGCACCAGCGCGTAGTTGACCGGCTGTTCCAGCGTCCGGCCATCGATGATCAGTTCCGCCGCATAGCTCAGGACATGGGGAGCCGTCTGCGCGACATGTTCCTTGTACTGGTCGCCGCGCTGGCGCATGACGTCCAGGAACAGCGCGCTGCGCTGCCCGGCATCGACCATATATTCCACGGCCTTGGCGACGAGCCCTGACATCGCGCCACCAGGCAATTCCGGTTTATTCAGAGACATCGTTTCGATCCTTCTACCCGGCCATTCCGATAGAAGGCGCTGGGGCCGAGCCGACCTTGATCTAAGTCAATCCCGCCCGGACGCTCATCATCCCTGTTGGGCCGGGAGGAACCTTCGATGCCGGCCCCGGAAAACTACTCCGCTACCGAGACCTTGCGCGACGGCCGCGAGGTCGAAATCCGCGCGCTGCGGCCTGACGACAAGGACGACATGCTGACGGCGATCAGCCGGACCGGCACACAGTCGCTCCGGCGCCGTTTCTTCGTGGTGAGGCGCGGTTTCTCGGAGAAGGAGATCGCCTACTTCATGAATGTCAACTTTGCCAATCACGTCGCCCTGGCCGCACTTGCCGACGAGGATGGACGCAAGGTCATCATCGGGGGTGGACGTTACATCGTCACCGAACCCGGCAAGGCCGAGATCGCCTTTGTCGTGATCGACGACTATCAGGGACAGGGCTTGGGCACCCTCCTGATGCGCCACCTCGCGGTGCTGGCGCGCAAGGCCGGGCTGAACGAGCTGATCGCGGAAGTCCTGCCGGAAAACGCCGCCATGCGGAAGGTATTCAGCAAGTTCGGCTTTCAGGCCCGCCGCGGGCGCGACCCGCAGGTGGTGCATCTGGTGCTGACGCTCTGAAAGAGCCCACCTTGGTTCCGCCCGAGAACCAACGGCGGCCTTGACGAAGCCGTGGCCGGCGTCAAACTGGCAACCTGCAAGCTGGGGGGCGCCCATGATGTTCTTCATTACCGCGCACGACACGGCCGGGAGCGTGACCCTGCATCGGGAAACCGTCCCGGCTGCAATTAAAAAAGCCGATGAATTGTTATCGGATGGTTGCTGGAACGTCGAGATCGTGACGCCGGACGGTGCCGCCTATCATCCCGCAGAGTTCGACCAACTGAAAGAACGCGCTGGAATTGCTTTAGAAACCTGACGGAGATGGCCCGCCAGCGAAGTGTTCGATTTGGTTCCGGCGCCGGCTCGGCCACCCGGCTCTATTTCGGAAGGCATTCCACGTTATAGGCAATGATGAGCTGTGCTGGATCAACCTTGCCCAGGCTCTTCAGGTCTTCCAGCCCGCCTTTTAGCTTGGCTCCCGCCTCCTTCAAGCTACCTTCAAGTGTCGCCTTGGCCGCCTTGCATCGCTCTTCATTCGAAAACTCCTGAAACACCACGTTCGGGTGCAGTCTCCATTCCGCCCGGTCGTTTGTAGCGGCCGGATTGACTGAGTAGGAGAAGACGTACATCAGGATCCACATCGGTATGCTCCACCTGTGATGCGACAGCAGTGGCGGCCTGCGCCCGTAACGCGATCGTCGGCACGATGGTCGCGTTGCGGAGGCACCCACGCTCAGGTCAACCGCTCCCCAACTTGCGGGCGCGACCGAGAGCCTCCAGGTCTGCACGAACGACGGCGAGACCTTCCCGCACCACCGTCCGCCGTGCTCGGGTACGCGTCAATAAGGGCACGGATATTGCTGCTGGCAGACCCAATTGCCACCGTAAGATTGACGGGCATTGATTCAAATCAATGCTCCCTTCCCGGGCGCTGAAACCATCTCACCGCTATGCTCTTGAACCGACCGCGCCATGAAAGCGTGCGCGCTGGTCGGCCAAATTGGTCCTGTGTCAACCATGCGGGAGAAAGTCATGAAGCTCGTCAAAGCAACGATTGTTGCCACACTCGCCATCACCACCATCAGTGTTTTTGCCTCACCCGGTGAGGCGGCGCCATTGCCGACCAACGTCGCCGCAGTGAAGGCCGCGCTGGACGCGCCTGTGTTGCAGGTACGCTATGGCCGCTGGGCCGGAGGCGGAGGCTGGGGCCATCGCGGTTGGGGTGGCGGCTATCGCGGCTTGGGATATGGGGGTTATCGGGGCTATCGCGGTTTGGGTTGGGGCGCCGCAGCTGCCGGCGCGGTCGTTGGCGGCGCGATCGCACGCTCGGCCTACTATGGCGGCTATTATGGCGATGGTTACGGCTATGGCGGTGGTTATGGCGGAGACTATGGCTATGCCTCCGACTACTGTCCTCCCGGCCATGGAGGTTATTATTCCGGCTACAGCGCTCGGCGCCATTATAACGGCTGGTAATTTTCGACCATCACGCCTGTACCTGAACTAATTCAACGCGCACGCAGCGCGCAAGGTGCGCTGCAAACGCCCAAAGGAGAGCGCATATGAGTGACCTCATTGTCATCGCATATCCGACCGAGGCGAAGGCCGAGGAAGTTCGTCAAAAACTCCTGGCTATGCAGAAGGAGTACCTGATCGAACTTGGCGATGCCGTTGTCGCGGTGAAGGACACCAAAGGACAGATCAAGCTGAACCAGTTGATCAACATGACGGCCGCCGGCGCGGTTTCCGGCGCCTTTTGGGGAACGCTGATCGGCCTGATCTTCCTGATGCCGCTGGCCGGCGCCGCCCTCGGCGCAGCTTCTGGTACCCTCAGTGGATACTTGAGCGACGTCGGGATTGACGACAAATGGATGAAGGAAACCGCCGCCGCCATCGAACCAGGCACCGCAGCGCTCTTTGTCCTGGTTCGCAAAGTCACCGCAGACAAGGTGCTCGAGGGTCTTAAGGGTGACGGAGGGCGGGTACTCAAGACCTCCCTCGACCATACGAAGGAAGCGGCCCTGCAAGCGGCCTTGGCTGGAGTCAAGGCGGCGATCCCCTCTCCGGCAGTCACGTAGCGTATATTTCTTTCAAGATCGTCTCCGCCAGCGTCCATCGCCCCCGTCTGCGTTTCGTCCCCCTGCCGGGGTCAACACGACGGCGCGCGGAGGCTTGATATTTATCAAGGCGACCGGATGCTTCCGTGATCGCTTGGAGGCAGCAAGTGCGACCACGATGGGGACCCCAATGAAAAAGTTAGCCATTTGTCTGATGCTGGCCGGGGCGCCCACGCCCGTCCTGGCGCTGGAAAACGTCGACATGGCACGCATAACCTGCGCGGAATATCTGGCGATGTCTCCGAAGGACAGCGCGATATTTTCCGCATGGATGAGCGGCTGGTTCAACCAAAAGAAGGGATATGTCTTCGTCGTATTGGATGCCTACACCCGAAATGTCGCCAGCGTTAAATCATGGTGCACATTAAACCCGACACAGACGGTGATGGCCAGTCTCGAACGCGCCACGGCTGGACAGTAATGAGCCGCATTTTCCGGAGACAACCATGAAGCTCGCAATTTTTGCATGCATGACGACACTCGTCGCGACCACGATCGCGCCCGCTGCGGCAACGGCACAGGAAACGATCGATTTGTCACTGATCACCTGCAGGCAACTGCTGGCCGCCGAACAGGAGAGGCAGATCTTGATCAGTTCTTGGATGGCGGGATATTTCAGCGCATCAAAGAATTTGAACGTGATTGACTTTCGTTATGCGGAACGCAACGGAAAGGTCGTCGGCAAATATTGCAAGACGCACAAATCAGACACCGTGATGAACGCGATGCAAAAGAATTGGCGCTGACAACAATACCCCCGTCCCGCAAACCCCGGACAGGCCTTTCGTCCGAAACGATCAACGGCGTCCGACGCGATCGACAGGACCGCCGCGATTCATTGGCGTTCCCGGTCGGACTACCGCGCGCGCGACCGGGCGCACCCTGAGCACCACGCCTGCCCTGGCAACGCAGCTCGGGGGATAGTCAACGTACTGGCAATACACCACCGCACTCGCCGGCACACTGGTGAGCGTAACGCCTGCAAGTCCCAATGCGGCGCTGATCAGCAAACCTGCTGACGTCATCGAATTAGTCGAAAGACGGTCCCTCTGCATGATGTCGCCTCCTGAGTTGGCTCAATACGTTGACCCGGTGTAGCCGCAACAGCCGCATGTCTGCATTACCGCGACAGACCGAAAGCGTGGGATATCGACAAAGAGCGGCGTTGACATAGATCAACATTGTCCATGTCGCCGCCGAATACCAAAGTGAGCGCGCTGGTGCGTTTGCGCCGGAACACACCGCCTTGGACATGAAACAGACTCTTGAAATACTCGCTGAAACTTCGGCCGTCACCGCCGCCGTCCTGTGGTTTATTTCAGCGCGCGTTCGTCTGCGAGGGAGCAAGCTCACCAAACGAGGGCTGGCAAGCGGGATGGACGATCCGCGTGCGCTGCTTCGCATGGTTTATGAGCAAAGTCAGTGGAGCGCATGGGCTGCCATAGCAGCCGGACTGGCCGCCTTGTTCGCCCTCGCCGATGGCTTCGCACGTTAAATTTGCCTATTTGAGACTTGCCTACTTGAGCCTTGCCTACTTGCTGGCGCCGGCGAATGCCGTTTCGAGAACGTCGCCGATCGGTTGCCACGTGCGGCCGTCGAACTGAACCAGCCGCAGCTGCTTGATCGGCCGGAAGTTCCACGGCCCGGTGCTGATCTTGATGCCGGGCAGCAAGACCGAGTTCTGGTAGTCCTTCAGCGCCGCAGCCTGCTTCATGACGTTCTCGCGGGACAGATCGCTGCCGCACTGCCTGAGCACCTGCGCCAGTGTCTCGGCGGCCGCGTATCCGAACATGGCGGCGCTTTCGTCCGTGCCGCCGGCCCGATGATACTTTTCCAGAAACGACTGCCATTCGATGGCGGCCTGATCGTCTTTCCAGGCCGGATCATTTGCATCCTTGAGATAGGCGGCGGTGATCACGCCCACGGCGTTTTCGAGGCCCGCAGGCTTCAGCGCGGTGGCAATCGACGAGGACATCTGGTTCAGAACGAAGACGGGATGCCAATCGCGCTGCGCCGCCAGCTGGATCACCTTGGCGGCGTTCGAAGGTACTCCCGCGAACACAAAAATATCAGCGCCCGATCGCTTCAGGACCGATACGTGCGTGTTTAGATGTTCATCCGCGAGATCGTAGGCGATATCGACCCTGATCATCCGGGCGACCGGACCGAGCCCGTCTTCCAGACCCTTGATGATTTCCCGGCCGAAATAATCATTCTGCCAGAGCGCCACGATCTTCTTGCCCGGGTAAGACGCCTGGATGTCATTGGCGTAGATACGTCCCTCTTCCCGAAGCGACGGCTGCCAACCCATGGACCACGGAAACATGGTTGGGTCGCTGAGATGGTCGTCGCCGGAGGCGACGAACAGCTGCGGCACTTGTCTGTCATTCAGGTATTTGCGAACGGCAAAATTTCCCGGCGTTCCGAAAGAGCCGAACATCAGCAGCACTTTGTCTTGCTCGACCAGATTGCGCATCGGACCTAGCGCGGCCACTGGATCGGATTTGTCATCATAGGAGATGAGGCGAACCTTGCGGCCGCCGATCCCGCCGCGCTCGTTGATCATCTCGAAATAAGCCGCTTCGGCCTTGCCGATCGCCCCGAAGATTTCAAGGATCCCGCTATAGGGCATCAGATTGCCGATGCGGATTTCGTCGTCGGTCGCACCCTGCTCACGCACGCGGTCGGAGACGGCACCCAGCGAAGCCACTGCAACGACGACGGCCAGAAGGGCCCGGACGAGCGTGTTCATAGCAAGAACCCCGCTGAACTCGGAACGCTTACCCAGACTCGGGGTTCGCCAGATCAGTGGCTTGATTTAGATCAAACATCGGCACTCCGGCCGGACCACCATCGGATATCGCTGCCTGTACCGAATTAACCTCCGCGGGCACGCCAATCGAAGATACACCGGTGGGAGACGTATCATGACACCAAGTGCAGCTCTGAAAAAGGAAGCCGACACTGGGGATTGCTGGACTGGGTTTCGGTCGGGAGACTGGCAGACTTCCATCAACGTCCGCGATTTCATCGTTCGGAACGTCACGCCCTACACCGGCGGCGAGGACTTCCTGGCCGGTCCTTCGCAGCGCACAAAGGCCGTGTGGGCGAAACTGCAGCCCTACTTCGCCGACGAGAGAAAGAAGGGGGTGCTTGCGGTCGATGCCGCCTCTCCGTCAACATTGCTGGCGCATCCTGCCGGTTATATCGATCGCGACAACGAAGTCGTTGTCGGCCTGCAGACGGATCAACCCTTCAAGCGCGCGATCTTCCCGTATGGCGGCCTTAGGATGGTCGAAAACGGCTTGAAGGCGGCAGGTTTCGAGCCTGATGCGCGCGTGCACGAAGCCTTCACGAAATACCGCAAATCGCACAATGACGGCGTGTTCGACGCCTATACACCCGAGATCATGAGCTGCCGGCGATCGGGGATCGTCACCGGCCTGCCGGACTCCTACGGGCGCGGGCGTATCATCGGAGATTATCGTCGGGTCGCTCTCTACGGGATCGACCGCCTTCTTGAGGTCAAGCATGCAGAGCGGGCGCAGATCGACGACATGTGGCCGACCGATGAAATCATTCGGATGCGCGAGGAATTATCAGAGCAAATGCGTGCGCTCGCCGATCTGGCTGCCATGGCGAAGCTCTACGGCAATGACATATCCAAGCCCGCGACAAATGCGCAGGAAGCATTCCAGTGGACCTACTTTGCGTATCTGGGCGCTATCAAGGAAGCCAACGGCGCCGCGATGTCGATCGGCCGGATATCGACCTTCCTCGATATCTACATCGAGCGCGACCTCAAGAGCGGCATCCTGGACGAGGCCCGGGCGCAAGAGCTTTGGGACCAGCTGGTGCAGAAACTCCGTATCGTCCGCTTCCTCCGCACCCCCGACTACGACGCGCTGTTCAGCGGCGATCCCTACTGGGCGACCGAATGCATCGGCGGCATGGACCTGGATGGACGGACCCTGGTGACCAAAAGCAGCTATCGGATGCTGCACACCCTTTACAATCTCGGCCCGGCGCCCGAGCCGAACATTACGGTGCTTTGGTCGAGCAAAATGCCAGCGCCCTTCAAGCGCTATTGCGTCAAGGTAAGCAAGGACACCTCCTCGCTCCAGTACGAGAACGACGATCTGATGCGGCCGTTCTGGGGCGATGACTACGGGATCGCCTGCTGCGTTTCGGCGATGCGCCTTGGCAAGCAGATGCAATTCTTCGGCGCGCGCGTCAATCTGGCGAAGGCGCTGCTGTACGCGATCAACGGCGGCCGGGACGAAGTATCCGGCGATCAGATTGCACCTCAGTCGATGCCGGTCGCGGGTGAATTTCTCGACTACGACGACGTCATGGCCAAGTTCGACACCACGATGGAGTGGCTGGCCAAGATTTACGTCCATGCCATGAATTGCATCCACTACATGCACGACAAGTATTTCTATGAGCGACTGGAGATGGCGCTCCACGACCGCGACGTCCTGCGGACGATGGCGTTCGGTATCGCGGGCCTTTCGGTGGTTGCCGACAGTCTCAGTGCCATCAAGTACGGTAAAATCCGCGTCGTTCGAGACGACAAGGGGCTTGTGGTCGACTACCAGAACGAGGGCAACCAGTCGACGCCGCAGTTCGGCAACAATGACGACCGGGTCGACCTGATCGCCGCCAGCCTCGTCACCAGCTTCATGGAGAAGATCCGCAAGCATCCGACCTACCGGAACGCGACGCACACCCAGAGCGTCCTCACCATCACCTCGAACGTCGTCTACGGCAAAGCGACCGGGAACACCCCGGATGGCCGCCGCAAGGGTGAACCATTCGGCCCGGGCGCCAACCCGATGCATGGCAGGGACAGCCACGGCTGGCTCGCGTCATGCCTCTCGGTCGCAAAGCTTCCCTACAAGGATTCGCTCGACGGTATCAGCTACACCGTTTCGGTGGCTCCGCAGAAAGCGCATCTTTCCGAGACCCAGCTGATCGACGAGGCTACCAAGGCTTTCGACCTCTATTTCGAGCGGGGCGGCTTCCACATGAACCTGAACGTAATCGACAAGGAGACTCTCGAGGACGCGATGAAGAACCCGGACAAGTATCCGCAGCTTACGATCCGGGTTTCGGGTTATGCCGTGAATTTCGTCCGGCTAACACCGGAGCAACAGCGAGACGTGATCAGCCGTACCTTCCACGGCCAGATTTGAGCGAGGTGCGTCATGTCAACGGTGCAGCCACTGGAGCCCGGAAGTCGTTATGACCTCCGGGCCGGTATTTCGCCCGACGCGCCCGACGAAGACAAGGTCAAGGACGAGGAAGGCGCGTACGGATACTGCCATTCCTATGAGACATCCTCGCGCTACGACGGGCCCGGTTTGCGCGTCGTGATTTTCACGTCGGGCTGCCTTCTGCGGTGCACCTATTGCCACAACCCGGACACCTGGCACCTCAAGGACGGCGCCTATGTTTCGGTCGAGCAGGTACTCCGCCGCCTGGCCGATTTCGCGCCCTCGATCCAGGCCCTTGGCGGCGGGCTGACCATCTCCGGCGGCGAGGCGATGGTGCAGCGTGCATTCACGCAACGCATCTTTGCGGGCGCCAAGAAGATGGGCATGCACACGGCGATTCAGACCTCCGGGTTTCTCGGCGACCGCATCAGCGACGCCTATCTCGCCGAGATCGACCTCGTAATGCTCGACATCAAGAGTTCGGATCCCGAAACTTATCGCCGGGTCACCGCGCGCGACATCGCGCCGACACTTCGCTTCGCCGAGCGGCTGGCCGCAATGTCGAAACCGGTTTGGGTTCGCTTCACCCTGGTCCCGGGCGAGACCGACGATACCGCGAATGTCGACGGCATCGCGCGGTTTGTCGCGCCGATGAAGAACGTCGAGTGGGTCGAGGTTCAGCCTTTCCACCAGATGGGCGCGTTCAAGTGGAAGGCGTTGGATCTCGAATACAAGCTTGCCGACACACCGCCGGCCAGCCCGGAACTGGTGGATCGGGTGCTCGAACAGTTCCGGGCCGCAGGGTGCAACGCACGCTGATCAATCAATCATCCGGCGAATTCAGGGGGAGCTCAGAGACATGTTGGATCTTGCACGCGACATCATCGGAAGCCAGCCGATCTTGACGGCGTTTCTGGCGATCGGACTGGGATACCTGGTCGGCCAGATCAACATTTTCGGGTTTTCGCTCGGGGTTGGCGCGGTGCTGTTCGTCGGTCTTGCGATCGGCGCATTCGCGCCGAAGGCCCAGATCATCGGACCGATCGGCCTGACCGGCCTGATCATGTTCCTGTACGGCATCGGCATCCTCTATGGCCGGCAATTCTTCGAGGGTATGTTTGGTGTCGGCCAGAAGTATAATTTGTTGGCGCTTGTCGCCTGTCTGGCCGGACTGGGCGTCGCGCTCGGACTGGGACACATCTTCGGCATCAAGCTCGGGCACACGCTTGGTCTATATGCCGGATCGATGACGAGCACCGCAACGCTTCAGGCGGCACTCGAGGTCATGAAGAACAAGGATCCGTCGATCGGCTATTCCATCGCCTACCCCTTCGGGGTCATCGGCCTGATCCTCTGCATCTATTTCATGACGCGCATCGTGAAACCGAAATTCCCGACGAAAGCGCAGCGTTTCCATATGGGCGAGATTGCAATCGGCCAGACCTTTGCCGGCAAGAAGCTCGAAGACCTGACAACCGGCGTCCTGACCGACGTCCAGGTCACGATGGTGCGAAAGGACGGGCGCAACTTCGTTCCCACATCCGATACGGTCTTGTCGGCGGGCGACGCTCTGATGGTCGTTGCGGAGAGCCAGGAGGCAATCGCCAAGGCGGCAGCGCAGCTCGGGAGGCTCGAACCCGGCCTGTTGGCGAGTGACCGGGCCGATCTCGACTACATCCGGGTCTTTGTCGGAAAGGCCAACGTCGTCGGTGTACCCCTTGCCAGTCTTCCGATGCCGGCCGGGTATCCGGCACATCTGCTGCACGTCCGGCGATACGATGCTGATTTGGTGCCCTCCCCCGACCTCATGTTGGAATTCGGCGACCGCGTCGGCGTGCTGACGCCTCCGGACAAAAAGGAGGAGATCCGGCGACACTTCGGCGACACCGTGAAGGCGGCGGCCGAATTCAGTTACGTCTCGCTCGGGCTCGGAATGGTCATGGGTGTCTTGCTCGGCCTGATTCCGATTCCAATCCCCGGCATCGGTATCGTCACGCTCGGTATCGGCGGCGGGCCGCTGATCGTAGCCCTCATTCTCGGAAAACTCCGTCGCACCGGGCCGATGCTGTGGACCATGCCTTTGCCCGCCAACATCGTCCTTCGAAACTTCGGCCTCGCGATGTTTCTCGCAACCGTCGGCGTCAATGCCGGGCAGCCCTTTGTCCGCACCGTGGCCGAGTCGGGCTTCACGATGCTGTTCATCGGCGTGGCCGTGCTGCTGACGACGGTGTTCATCGTGCTGCTGGTCGGCCACTACGTTCTGAAGATTCCGTATGACGACCTGGTCGGCGTGGCGTCCGGGGCCACGGGAAATCCCGCCATCCTGGTCTACTCGACCAAAATGGCGCCGACCGAGCGGCCGGACATCGGCTACGCCATGATCTTCCCGTCGATGACGCTCGTGAAGGTCATCGCCGCGCAGATCGTCGGACTCCTGGCCGCAAGCGGCGCGGGCGGCGGATAGTGGCGCTATTGGCTGCGAGCGAGGAAACCGGCGATGTCTGATCCAATATCCACGCCGCAGCCGCCGATCTTCAATCTGCAGGCTTACAGCCCTGCCGAGATCAAGGAGGCGGTCGAGAAGGTCGGCGTGAAGAAGGCCAATTTGCCGCCTCTCGCCTCCTTCATGCTGGCGATCGTCGCAGGCGGCGGCATCGGCTTTGGCGCCCTCTACTACACCATCGTTGCCAGTGACGCCGAGCTCAGCTTCGCCACCGTACGCGTCGTCGGCGGGCTGGTGTTCTCGCTGGGATTGGCGCTTGTGCTGGTGGGAGGCGCCGAACTGTTCACGGGCAACAATCTGATCGTGATGGCCTGGGCGAGCGGCAAGGTTTCCACCGGGACGATGCTGCGCAACTGGACCATCGTCTGGTTCGGCAATCTGCTCGGAGCGCTTGGGCTCATCTTCCTGGTATTTTTTTCTCATCATCTCGATATGAATAACGGCGCAATCGGGCTGTCCGTGCTGAAGACCGCCGCCGGAAAGATCAGCCCTGATTTGATTACGCTGTTCTTCAAAGGCGTTCTTTGCAACGTGCTCGTATGCGCGGCGGTCTGGCTGGCCTATGCGGGCCGATCGGTCACCGACAAGATGGTCGCGGTCATCTTGCCGGTTTCCGCCTTCATTGCCGCCGGGTTCGAGCACTGCGTCGCCAACATGTATTTTCTGCCGCTGGCGTGGCTGCTGGTCCAGACCGGCCACGTCCCAGCGAGTTTCGACGCTTCGCAGATCACCATCGCCGGGATCGTCCACAATCTCGTACCGGTAACGCTCGGGAATATCGTCGGCGGTGCCGGCTTTGTCGGCGCCGTCTACTGGGGAATTTATCGGGCAGCGTTCGGCCCGTCATACCCGGACCAGAAGTAACAAGCCGCGCTCTCAATAGATTCCGGTCAGATAGTAGAACCCGATGACCACGAACACCGCGACGGTCTTGGTCAGCGTAATCACGAACACATCCTTGTAGGCCTGCCTGTGGGTGAGGCCCGTTACTGCCAGCAATGTGATGACGGCTCCGTTGTGAGGCAACGTATCCATGCCGCCGCTCGCCATCGCTGCGACGCGGTGAAATACTTCGAGCGGGATGTTTGCCGCCTTGGCGGCGGCGATGAAGGTATCGGACATGGCGGCGAGCGCGATGCTCATGCCGCCGGAGGCGGAGCCCGTGATGCCTGCGAGCACCGTCACGGTCACGGCTTCATTGACCAGCGGATTGGGAATCGCAGCAAGTGCCGCGGAAACTGTCTTGAAGCCGGGAAGAAGCGCAATCACGCCGCCAAATCCGTATTCAGATGCGGTGTTCATCGATGCAAGCAGGGCGCCGGCGACGGCTGCCTTGCTGCCGTCCGCGAACTTCGCAGTGACGGGCCGCCAGGCAAATGCGAAGACGGTCAGTATCCCCAGGATCAGCGCGCCTTCGACGGCCCATATCGCCGCCACTGATCCGATTTGCGTGACGATCGGATGGTCACCGAACGTGATTTCGTGTTTTGCGCCGTAAGCCCGGGGCACCATTTGCGTTAGTATGAAGTTCGAGACGCCCACCAGGACCAGAGGCAACACGGCGATCCAGGGATTCGGCAATGCCTCCTCCGCGAATGCCTCCGGCTCGTTCAGAAGCTCCGTGCCGTAACCCTCGCCACGGGCCTGCGCGGCGCGGCGACGATTCTCGATGTAGAGGAGGCCGGCGACGAAAACGAAAATGCTGCCGATGATGCCGAGTACCGGGGCAGCCCACGTTGTGGTATTGAAGAAGGTCGTCGGGATGATGTTTTGAATCTGTGGTGTCCCCGGCAACGCATCCATCGTGAAGCTGAATGCCCCGAGCGCGATGGTGCAGGGAATAAGACGCTTCGGAATGTCGCCCTGACGAAACATCTCGGCCGCAAACGGATAGACCGCGAACACCACCACGAACAGCGACACGCCGCCATAGGTCAGGATCGCACAGACGACGACGATGGACAGGACAGCCCGTTCCCTGCCCAGGACGCCGATAACAGCAGACACGATCGATTTGGAGAAGCCGGAAAGCTCGATGACCTTGCCGAACACGGCGCCGAGCATGAAGACCGGAAAGTAGCTTTTTACGAAGCCAACCATCTTCTCCATGAAGACGCTGGAGAACATCGGCGGCACCAGCGACGGATCCGTCAGCAGCACAGCGCCAAGGGCTGCGACCGGAGCGAACAGGATCACGCTGTAGCCGCGGTAGGCCACCAGCATCAGAAAAACCAGAGCGGCCAACACGATCAAGAAATTCACGGCGAAGCTCTCCTTGAAGCCTTTTGTTAGGACCGTACCTTCTCAGGCCGTCGATGTCAGCATGGTCATCCGTTCGCGCTCGAGCTCGCCGATTACCCTAATGTGATGCGCGACCGTTTCGCTCAACAGGTCACGAACGGAAAGAACCCCGACAAGGCCGTCATTTTCCATCACCGGCAGATGACGAATATTGTGTTCGTGCATCAGCTTCAGACAGTCGGCGAAGGTACTGGCAATGTCGGCCTTGACGACGTTTCGGACCATGATGTCCGCGACCGGCGTTACTTCGGGCGATTTCCCGGCAAGGACAAGGCGCCGCACGCAATCGCGTTCGGAAAGAACGCCGGCGATCACCCGGCCCTCCATGACCACCATAAAACCGATGTTCTTGTCGGCCATGAGCTGCATCGCGGAAAGTGCATTGTCCTTGGGGCCGACGGTCCACAGCGCCTTGGGTTTGGCGGCAAGGATCTGTTTCAGCGGCCGATAGGCAAGGATTTGTTCGGGACGTCTGAGTGGATGATCCATGATGCGTCACCGGCACGGTTGCTGGAAGCGGAACGGCATGCTCTGCGCGTTCAAATTGTGAAATCGATGCCGGAACGTTTTGATCTATGTCAAGAAACCGAAAGCCAGGGCGTATTGATTGTTTGTCAAACCTGTCGCTGTCCGTCCTCGGTGCACTGCAACAAAGGCCAGTGTGATGGCGCGTAAAAAACTGCCGCAAGTGTCACAGCTGGAGGTAAGATCGAGCTGCAAGATCGAGCTGTAAGTAAAACTGTTCGTGGGAGGTGAGTATGGGCAGCCCGTCGCCAAGCGGTCCCTCTGACTATCTCGAAAGCCTGATGCGGGCCGGCCAGCACGCGACCAAACAATTCGATGATGCGCTCGTTGCCGCGATCGGCATCGACAGCAAGTCCGGCCAAGACAAGGCGATGTCGCCGTCCGCCGTCACGGCCAGCCTGCAGCAGATGTACTGGTCGCCGGTGATGGATTTCTGGCGAGGATTCATGAAGGGTAAACCTGCGGCAGATGCGGCTTCGCCTGTGCGGGCGCCGCGCGGCGATCGACGCTTCAAGGATGAGGCCTGGAGCCAATCGCCCTACTTCGATCTGCTCAAGCAATCCTATTTGTCGAGCTCGAAGCAATTGACTGACTTTGTCGATCAGGCGCCGGTCGATGACAAATCCAAACTGCAGCTCCGCTTCTATGCACGACAATTCATCGACGCGATGAGCCCGTCCAACTTTCCTGCGACAAATCCGGAGATTATCCGGACTGCCATTCAAACGCGCTCCACGAGTCTCGCGGCCGGGATGCAAAACCTGATCGAGGATCTCCAGAAGGGCCGGATCACGCGGGTGGATGAAACCGCCTTCGAGGTTGGCCGCAATCTTGCCGTTACGCCTGGAACGGTCGTGTTCGAGAACGAACTGATCCAGCTCATTCAATACACGCCTCAAACGGCCGAGGTCGAGAAAACGCCGCTCCTGATCGTCCCGCCCTGCATCAACAAATACTACCTTCTCGATCTTGGTGCCGGAAATTCGTTCGTGGAATATGCCGTCGCCCAGGGTCATAACGTCTTTCTGATCTCGTGGCGCAGCGCGGTTGCCGAGACCCAATATCTGACCTGGGACGACTACCTGAACCTTGGAGCGTTGAAAGCTATCGACGTCGTGCGCGACATTGCCAATGTCGACAAAGTGCATTCCTTGGGCTTTTGCGTCGGCGGCACCATCCTGAGCTGCGCTGCAGGCGTGCTCGCCGCGCGCGGCGAGGACAGGCTGGCGACGATGACGCTGCTCACCACGATGATCGATTTTTCCGATACCGGTGAAATCGGTCTTCTGATCGATCAGGCTTCGATGGCGCTGCGGGAAGCGACGATCGGAAACGGGGGCATTCTGCCCGGCAAGGAACTGGCTTTCACATTCGGGACCTTGCGGGCGAGCGATCTCATCTGGCGCTATGTCGTCGACAGTTACATGAAGGGCGCCACCCCGGAGGCTTTCGATTTGCTGTTCTGGGATTCCGACAGCGTTAGTCTGCCGGGTCCGATGTATTGCTGGTACACACGCCATACCTATATCGAGAACAGGATCAGGGAGCCTGGTGCGACCACGCAATGTGGTCTGCGCATTGACCTTTCGAAGGCCACGGTCCCGCTCTATCTGCTGGCATCGCGCGAGGACCACATCGTGCCCTGGCAGAGTGCTTATCGCTCGAAGGGACTGATCGGAAAGGACCCGCGCTTCGTGCTCGCCGCCAGCGGCCACGTCGCCGGCGTGATCAATCCGCCGGCCCGCAACAAGCGCAGCTACTGGACCCACGACGATCTGAACGGCAACGCGGCGGATTGGCTGGAAAAGGCCGAGGAGAAGCCGGGAAGCTGGTGGCCCGATTGGGATGCCTGGATGAAACGCCATTCGAGCGGCACCGTCCCCGCTCCAGTTCAGCCGGGAAATGCCAGATGTCCGGCTATCGAACCGGCGCCCGGTCGGTATGTGAAGCAAAAATCGAACTGAGTTGGCTGGGGCGGGAGGGATCGAACCTCCGAATGGGGGAATCAAAATCCCCTGCCTTACCGCTTGGCTACGCCCCAACAGGCCGGATGCGGAACACGCTGGGATCGCGCTGACGCGATCCCTCTCCGGCACCGCCGGTCTATAGAGGGAGTTGAACGATTTCAACAGGCTGGCGGCGCTAATTTCGGCCCAAAACCCGGCTCGGCGAGATCACCCTTTATAATGGGTCAGTTCCTCCCCTTCCCCGTCCGCTTTTGGGCCGGTTTACGCCGCCAAAGGCGGCCCTGTACCGCCGTTGGGAGAGTTGAGAGACGGCGGGTTTCGTGGGAAGACGGCAGCCTCCGTTTTCCGTCACAGCGAGATGCCAGTCATGACCTACCGCGCGCCGATCAATGACATCCTGCTCGCGCTCAACCACGGTGCCGGCCTCGCAGCCGCCGTGAAGGCCGGCCATTACGGCGATTTCGACGGCGACATCACCGCGGCCGTGCTGGAGGAAGCCGGCAAGTTCGCAGGCGACGTGCTGGCGCCGCTCAACCGCGTCGGCGACGAACACGGCATCAAGCTCGAAGCCAACAAGGTGACGACGGCGCCGGGCTGGCCTGATGCGTATCAGCGTTGGGCCGCCGCCGGATGGAACGCGGTGTCGGGCCCGGAAGCTTTTGGCGGCCAGGGCCTGCCGCTTGCGATCAACGCCGCCTGCACCGAAATCTGGAGCGCGTCGAACATCGCCTTCGGCCTCTGCCCGCTGCTGACGCTGTCCGCCATCGAAGCGCTCGACGCCCATGGCAGCGACGAGTTGAAGAAGATCTATCTGGAGAAACTGGTATCGGGCGAATGGACCGGCACCATGCAACTGACCGAGCCGCAGGCCGGCTCCGATGTCGGCGCGCTGCGCACCCGCGCCGATCGCGCCCCTGATGGCAGCTACCGCATCACAGGCACGAAAATCTTCATCACCTATGGCGACCACGACATGACCGATAACATCGTGCATTTCGTGCTGGCGCGCCTGCCCGATGCCCCCGCCGGCACCAAGGGGATTTCCCTCTTTTTGATTCCGAAATTCCTGGTCAATGCCGACGGCTCGCTCGGCGCCCGCAACGACATCTATCCGAGTGGCGTCGAGCACAAGCTCGGCATGCATGCCTCTCCGACCTGCACCATGACCATGGGCGACCAGGGCGGCGCGATCGGTTACCTGATCGGCGAGGAAAACCGCGGCATGCTCTGCATGTTCACGATGATGAACCAGGCCCGCCTCGGCGTCGGCCTCGAAGGCGTCGGGATTGCCGACCGCGCTTATCAGCAGGCGCTGGCGTTCGCGCAGGAGCGCAAGCAAGGCCGCGGCCTCGGCAAGAAGGGCGACGGCATGGACACCATCATCGTCCATCCCGACGTCAAGCGGATGCTGATGCAGATGCGCGCCATGACCGCTGCCGCACGCTCGATCTGCTACGCCACAGCCGTGGCGATGGATGTCTCCGTACGCGCCAAGGACGCGAAAGTGCGCGCCGATGCCGCCGTGCGTGGCGCGCTGCTGACGCCGATCGCCAAGGCGTTCTCCACCGATATCGGCAACGAGGTGACGTATCTGGGCGTACAGATCCACGGCGGCATGGGCTTTATCGAGGAGACCGGCGCGGCGCAGCATTACCGCGATGCCCGCATCACCTCCATCTATGAGGGTACCAACGGCATCCAGTCGATCGATCTCGTGACGCGAAAGCTCGCGGCCAATGGCGGCGCTTCGGTGTGGGCGCTGCTGGAAGAACTCACCGGCATCGTCAAGCAGGTCGAAGCCTCCAACGATCCCGCGTTCGGCACGACGGGCGCGAAGCTGCGCGATGCGCTGGGATCGCTGGAGCGCGCCAGCAAATGGCTGCTGGAGCGCGTCGCCTCCGCGCCGAACGATGCGCTCGCTGGTGCGACGCCCTATCTGCGGCTGTTCGGCTCCACGCTCGGCGGCTGCATGCTGGCCGGCGAAGCGCTCGCCGCCAAGGGCAACGGCGAGGCCGGCGGCGATCCGCAGCGCTATGTGACGCTGGCGAGGTTCTTTGCCGAAAACATTTCGGTGCAGGCCGGCTCGCTGGAGAAGACGGTGACCGACAGCGCGGATGCGGTCAACGGCGCAGACGCGGTGTTGCTGGGGTAAAGGCATCGCAGCCTTCGTTGCGAGCGCTCGCGTAGCCCGGATGCAGCGCAGCGCAATCCAGGATTCTACCCCGCATTGAGACGGCCCCGGATTTCGCTGCGCTGCATCCGGGCTACGAAACTCTGTTTCTCGCAACGCCAGCGCCTCCTCTCCGACATCCATTCGACGACGTAACGCCATCTTGCCTTGCGAGCTTCGGCGGCGGCGAGCAAAATTCAAAGCAGTTCTCGCAACCGGGCACGGACCGGTTTAACCTTAGGTTGCCAGGCCGGATCAACGGCCGGTGAACAATTGGGAGGATGCGATGACACGCAACGAGCAGCGCGATCAAGACGTCATGCTTTCGCGGCGCACGCTGGTCCGCGGCATGGCGGCGGTCGCCGGCGCCACTGTGGCGGGAGCCGGCGGTGCGCTGGCCCAGAACGCCCCGGCCCCGGTGGGGCCGCCGACGACGACCACCAGTCCGCCGCGCGATTTCAGCCCGCGCGGCGCCCCGACCACCTATTTCTGGGACCCAGATATCATCGCGGTCGATCCGTCGTTCAACGACATCGCCCAGCCCAACACGTCGATCAAGCGACTTTATACCGGCGTTCTGTGGGCCGAAGGCCCGGCGTGGAGTGCGCAGGGCCGCTATCTGCTGTGGAGCGACATTCCCAACAACCGGCAGATGCGCTGGTCGGAGGACGACGGCCATGTCAGCGTATTCCGCGCGCCGTCCAACAATTCCAACGGCAACTCGTTCGATTTCCAGGGCCGCCAGCTCTCCTGCGAACACCTTACCCGCCGGGTGACGCGCTATGAGCACGACGGTACCGCGACCGTGCTGGCCGATTCCTATAACGGCAAGAAGTTCAACTCGCCCAACGACGTCGTCGCCCATCCCGACGGCAGCTATTGGTTCACCGACCCGCCCTACGGCGGCCAGCTCTACGAGGGTGAGCCCGACATCGCCGGCGGCGCCACCAATCCCGGCGGCAAGCTCAATCCGCGGATCGGCCAGCCGGCCGGCTTTGTGCCGGGCAAGCGCGAGCTGCCGACCAACTGCTATCGCATCGATCCCTCGGGCCGCATCGATCTCGTGGTGACCGAGGAACAGGTGCCCGATCCCAATGGCCTTGCGTTCTCGCCCGACTACAAGAAGCTCTACGTCGTCAGCACCGGCAAGGGTCCGGGCGATACCGGACCGGGCGGCAAGGGCGATGTGTTCGTGTTCGATGTCGGCACCGACAACAAGCTCTCCAACGGCAAACGCTTCGCCGATTTCATGGTCGACGGCGTGAAATGCGGACCGGACGGCGTGCGCTGCGACGTCAACGGCAATGTCTGGACCGCGAGCAATGCCGGCCGCGCGGTCGGCTACAGCGGCGTGACGGTGTGGAACCCGGACGGCAAGCTGATCGGCCGCATCCGCCTGCCCGAGGTGTGCGGCAACATCACCTTCGGCGGCCCCAAGCGCAACCGCCTGTTCATGGCCGCGAGCCAGTCGCTCTACGCGGTGTACACGGCGACGCAGGGGGCAGGACCGGGCTGAGTTGTTGCGACCGCATTCGATGCGACGAAGCAACCCATTCTTTCTTTTCACGGCGAAATGGATTGCTTCGCTGCGCTCGCAATGATGGTGATAGGTCAGAATATGACTTCGCGATCTCGCGACGCGACGCGCCCGAGTGATGCTTGAGTTTCCTCCCCAACGAGGGAGCAGGGAATGCCGGGTACGCGCTGTACCCGCGGTCTCGCGTGCAATATGATGCACATAGTGCGCACACGAGCATACAGGTTCAGCGGAGGCACTCCGGCATTCCCTGCGCAAGGGAGAGTTGAGGCCATAAAACTACAATCAAATCAATAGGATGCGCCGAGCGTGTCCGGGTTTGTGTCCCGATCCGCTGCGGCTATAATCTGCTGTGAAAAATTCTGGGAGACCTGCCGGAGGCACCGCAAATGAAGCCATTCCAACGACTCAGCCACGGCGATGAGCGGAAGATAACGCTACAGCTAAGCGGAATTGATACGGCCGAGCTTTTGGATTTTTTAAAATACGTCGGCGATCACTTCACCGAATGCGCCGATGAGCACCTAAAAAACGGCGAGCACGACAAGCGAGTGGAGAAGATCGAACTTGCGGCGATTGCTGCGAGACACTGGCTCGAAATAAATCATCAGTCCATATTCAAAGAGCCGTCAGGATTTAAGCTGCCGCCGCGTTTGGGTAGCCAATGACGACGACCCGCAGAAAATCAAATGACTGATTTGCAGCCACATCGACACCCGCGCTCAACTGCACCGCTGACCGCAGGAGCGCGGTTCATTCGAGGCTTCACACGCATCGGCGCAATTGCCGCCGTGTTGGTGGCGCTGATCGGTGTTGCAACTTCCGTCTTCCTCGCAATCGACAAGTACAACTCTACGGAGACTTCCTACCGAAGCGCCAAGTGCATCGCGGGCCTCGCGCGGTCCGGCTACAACTTCAAAAAGAAATATGAATACAGCAGTGCCATCGATTACAGCGTCGGTGGTTGCTCCGACTATTATCACTCCTACAATTCGGTCAGCGAGGTGATCGCGCTCGCGGACGCGCCAGCGCCGACATTCTTCACGGGCGACGGACCTTCCGTGCTCGGCTGGGGCATCCTGATCACCGGCCTTGTCGCCGTCGTCGCCTATCTCGCCTTCTGGGCGATTGGCTGGCTATGCGCAGGCTTCACGCGGGATACCTAGAAATGAGCGAACTGCACTTGAAGAAGTAACTCAATCAATCGAGATCAAAAGGAATGAAAAGGTGTGGTTTTTTCTAGGAAACGGACAGCAGATTGGTTTCTCGGTTTCGGAGAATGGCATCCTGAGCGCCTATGGCCGCTGCTCTCAAGACTGCAGCCCCGGCGAAGACCCGAGCGGCGTCGTCGGACGCGTGAGGAACGTCGCGGGATCGTGGAGCATATGCACGCCAGCAAGCGAAGAGCACGAATATGATGAAGTAGGT
This sequence comes from Hyphomicrobiales bacterium, assembly GCA_038244925.1. Taxonomy (GTDB): domain Bacteria; phylum Pseudomonadota; class Alphaproteobacteria; order Rhizobiales; family Xanthobacteraceae; genus Bradyrhizobium. Next base: position 52,049 of record JBBRSX010000009.1, read on the forward strand.
TGGGGTCTGAAACAATTCTTCTTAGCCAATGGTGACAAGGCCGCCGGTATGATTAGTTACCATCCCGCCTCGAATGGTGGAGCTGATCTGGTTTCACTGAGCGTGCTGGCCCCGAAAGACTTCGCCGCATCGGCTTTCACCTTGCTAAAAGCCGCTATGGGAAATTTGTCATTTCAATTCGTCGTCGCGGCCCATTTCATCGGCCTCAGTTTAGAGGGCGTTCAGCCAAATCGGATACCGAAACTTGCTGAAATTGTTCATCCCGATCTCATGAAAAGACGAGCCTATCTTTCCGATCGGATCAGCATAAGCATTCGGACGTTCAAATAGCCGCTGAGGCGTCTGACTAATCCGCGCTTCGACGAAAGTTGATTAGATGCCATATGAGCCACAACTAATGCACGAGTTCTCCGTCGCCCGTGCCGGTATCGAAGGTCAAATGTTTCGATACGAGTCGGGCTTCGCTGAATGCCTCACCCTCACGATTGAAGTCATGTCTTTTGGACTGAACAGCGATCCCCGCAAGTTGACCGGCGAAGTCGTTTTTCAGGGCTCCCACGACTATCAGTCCGTACACGATGCTCGACCTTATCATGGAAGTTGGATTTTCTATACCGCAGATCGATTTGCGGCCGAAATCCAACTGAGAGCGGACCAGATTGAGCGGCTCTGGAACATCTATTCTGCGGATCGCAAAGGTTTCCTACTGGCAATCACCGAAGGACCCACTGTAACTGAGCTGGCCCGCAACTTCGAAGGTGACTTCCGAATAAATTTTAGGAGCTTCGCTTCCGAAAAATAGTGCTGCCCAATGGGCTCGGCGCGGAGGTGCGGCCGAAGTTTTTGCAGGCGCATGGGCACCCGGCTCCAGCCCAAAAACCAAGCCCATAACCGGCAGAAATTGTGGAGGATAGGAAACTTCTCGCGCTCAACTGAAGTAACCCATGGTAGTACATATCCCAAGGGTCGAGGAAAACGCGCATTGGGGGGGTATTCAGACTGTGAAACTGGTGAATGTGGAGGTCGATCACTTCAAAAATATTTTGAAATCGGGGGCCGTGGCTATTCAACCTGACGTCACTTGCGTAGTCGGCAAGAACGAATCCGGCAAAACCGCGTTTCTACAGGCCCTCCATCGATTTAATCCTGCGCAACCGAATGTAACCTTCAATGCGCAACGCCAATACCCTGCTTGGCTGGAGAAGCAACACCGACGGCAGAAAGACATAAATCAACACTGCCCGGTAATTTGCACTTTCGAGGTTGAGAAATCTGACTTCGAAGCGATCGAGCAGGTGTTAGGCTCAGGCGCTCTCAAGAGCACCACCGTTGCTGTCTCACAGACCTACAGCAACGAATTTCGATGGAAGGTAGAAATAAACGAGCCCTCTGCAGTCGCTCACATTACCAGCGGGTTGCTCACCGGCGCGCCGACCCCAACGAGCGTTAGCGAACTTAACGACCTAATCGACTCGCTAGGCAGCAGCACCCACACTGAAGAGTCTAAAACAGAAGCCGATCGGGAATTGGCAGGCAAGCTAACGGAAGCACGAGATGCGACTCTCGGAGATCGCGCGTCGATCAATGACAGACTCTTGGACATTCTGCTGCCTCGGCTACCCAAGTTTTTCTATTTCGACGACTACAGTCAGCTTCCCGCTTCCGTAAAAATTCGCGAACTGCTGGCGAAGAACAAGAAGGACCTTAATTCGGGAGAATTGACGGCACGGGCCCTGCTCGAGCTAGGTGGGGCAGATAACGACTACTTGCTCAATCCGGACTACGAAACCCGAAAGCGAGAGCTTGAAAACATTGCAAACGCCATAACTCACCAAGTTCTTGCGTTTTGGAGCACCAACCCCGAGCTCCGCACAGAAATCGATATGACTTTGAAGCAAGAGCCGACCGCAAACGGCCATCAGAAAGTCTTGGATGAGTTAAAGATACGACTATACGACAATCGTCATCTGCTTTCGTTGTCGTTCGATGAGCGTTCAACCGGGTTTCGCTGGTTCTTCTCGTTCCTCGCGGCATTTTCGGAGTATGAGAACAGTGACTCGCCTGTCATTATTCTCCTCGATGAGCCCGGCCTTGGTCTACACGCCCGCGCACAGGCAGACTTTCTTCGGTTCATTGACGAACGCTTGAGCAAGCGGTGCCCTCTCATTTACACGACCCATTCACCGTTCATGGTGCAGCCGGGCAAGCTCGAGCGCGTGAGGCTTGTCCAAGATGGCGGCCGGGAAGTCGGCTCTCGGATCACTTCTAACGTCCTGTCAACGGACCGCGACACGCTATTTCCGCTCCAGGGAGCGCTGGGCTACGACATGGTTCAGCATCTTTTTATCGCTCCGCACAACCTCATTGTGGAAGGCACATCCGATTTTACTTATCTGAACTTACTATCGACGCACCTAGCGAGCCTAGGGCGCACCGCGTTGGACCCAAAGTGGTCTATTATCCCGGTTGGAGGAGCAGACCTGATCCCCTCTTTTGTCGCCTTGCTTGGGAATCACCTTGATCTGACCGTGCTCATCGACTCCCGGAAAGAGGGAAATCAGCGGCTTAACCACCTCACGCAACAGGGACTGTTGAAGGGAACCCGGCTGATTACGATTGGTGAAATCACGGCGACCAAAGTAGCGGACGTGGAGGACTTATTCACGCCGGATGAGTACCTGAAACTTTTCAACGAGGCGTTCTCCAAGTCCTTCAAGGCTTCCGATTTGGTCGGGAAAGACCCGGTGGTCAACAGGCTCTCACGACTCTTAAAGGTCGATCGATACGACCATGGGCTTCCCGCAACCGTGCTCCTCAAGACTTATCCGACGTTCCTACCGACGCTCGCGCCGGAGACGCTGACAAGATTTGAAACTCTTTTTCAGCGTATCAACGCCACCCTCGGCACCTAACCTTACGACGATGGTCCGGGAAGCAGGTCCACGACATCAGAGCTAGGATGTAAGCCAGATGACAGGATCGAAAGAGCAGCGAAATAAGTATCGTCGCACAAAGATACTGGCGGCGTTAAACGCGCTCCACTCAATAAGAAAAAGAACCTGAAGCCCGCCGGTCACGAGAAACATCCCGAGGCCGATCCCGACCTAGTCGATGGTTGGGATGACGTCGTCGATACCACACGACCGCCCACCGAGGTCGAGGCCGAGACCGTCAAAAAGATGAACGAGGGCTGGGTCTCGAATGCCTGGAGCAGGTTGCAGGGTCGACCCACGCCGGGTGGCCTGCCATCGCTCGGCAAGCGTCGATAACCCGGTTGCTGACGATGGTGCGTACCCGACATTTAAACTGGCTATGTGGTCGCACAAGTTGCACGCTGCGCCACCGCCGCGCGCCGCTTGCGCTCCAGCCTGTCGTCCAAAGGTCGGGCAGAAAAAGAACATGAAGTATCTGCTAGTGATCGCTACCACTGCGCTTTTCGCTCTTTCGACCGTGTCGGCAAATGCTGTCGCACCCGAATACAAGGCGTGCCATGCCGGGAATGTTGAGGCGTGTAAACGTTGGCGTGACCGGTCGTGTCGCGATGATGCCAATCCAGCCGCTTGTGATTTTGAAGAAGCTAAAAAGCAGAAAGACCCCTTCGAGTGGTGCGAGAAACGCTATCAAGATGACGCTGGCGCATATCGCTGGTGTGTAAATGGTAGTCCAGATAGGTAATCCGAGACGGCGAATTATTTGTCGAGCTTGTCGGCGACATACTCCAAGAACGCGGCAATCTCCCGGATGTCGTCGGCGCTGTGCATGGTGCATGTGAATTTGGCCAACGGCTTGGTGTGCAATTGCATCAGCGTCTTCACGGCCTGATCGAATGGCGGCAGGTTCACGTCGGCGGCTGTCGCTTCCTGTGTTGGTGGTAACTCGGGCGGCGGACCATCGAGGATGTCGTCAATGTCTTCCTGCGTTGCCTCGGCTGCTAACTGATCCGCCCTTTCTTCGGCAGTCAGCAGCGGCTGTAGTGGCGGTTTTGGCTTCAACGCCTCCGCTATGTCCCGCGCTTGATCCGCGCTGATCGGTTTAGTCTCGGCTGCCTTCAGGATGGCCTTCACCGCCTTGTCATCAAACAGGCAATCATCCAAATCGTCTTCATCCAGATCATGGCCAAGCAAATAGAGGGCGGATGGACGCAACTTCAAATTCGCAACGCTTGGGAATTTTGCGGCGAATTTTGCTGCCGCCATGTAGTTCCCCGCCGTGCTGATGCTCGAACCGAAATTGTTTTCGAGCCACGGCATCCACTCGCCATAGTCCAGTTGTTCATCTGCCTCGATCAACAGTTTACCGATAGCGATGATATTGCTCGCCTCACGTTTCATCGCGTTTTGCAGGTCGGTAGTAATACTGTTGATCTCGCGCTTGATCTTCTTGGTCATATCAAAATCTTCTTGTCGAATGCGCGGCTGCAAATCAGCACGACCTGGGTGTTCAGTTTTTTGTTGATGAACAGGGGCTTGTCTGAGGAAATGCATAAAGCAAACTGACGGCCACGCTCATAGGCCCAGTACTCGTCTTCGATATCGTAGTTGAATGGTAGCCCGGCCCGTTTGTCTTCAAGGCCACGGGCAAAATTCGGGTGGCGCATAATGTCCCTAGTGGTGCATATGAAGGTTGGAACTTGTTCACTCACGACACAGGTCCGCTGCTTGCATGTCGTCAATATTGACGAGGCGCATTGATGCCGATTGCTATTTATTTTAGTAAGCTCGGTGGCGCGGTTCACTAAACGTCACGCCCCTGCATTTCAAAGCATCAGGCAGGATTAGACCGGCGTCAATCTGTCCAGAGGTTGAGACTGAATTAACTTAATCAGCAAGTTGTACGCGATGCAAAAAGTGCCCGAAAACATTGGCGAAGTCGAACAGAAGGAATCGATAAAAATATTTTTGATGCGTTGCGAAGCGACTGCACTGATCAACCGGGTCACGAAGTAACTCCGCTGCTCAACCGCAACCGTTGATCTGGCGCAACGCGCTACCCGACAAAATCACAAACACTGCTCTATGCATCGCCGAACCGTCGAGCCGTCCCGGAGGGGCGGTTGAGGCGTTGTTAGGGACGCCCCAGCCATTAGCCCCTCTTCTGTCTGGATGCGAGCGCCATGGGACGAGGCGAAGGCGCTGCAGCGGCCTTTGCCCGACGAGGCAGTCAATATCGTGGCGCGGGGGGCAGACACAGAAGACAGGGCGCATAAAGCCTAAGACGGCAGGCTCGGATCGCCGTACCCAGACTTAGCGGAGTCGTCGCGGGTCGGCCGCAGCCGCAGCTTCAGCGCATAGGCCTTGAACGTCACTCCACCCACGGTTCGATCCATCTTTTCTGCGATCTCGGGCACCGATATCGCTTTGCCATTCGCTTGAGGGCTTCGATGTCCTCGTCGGACCAGCGCCTTCCCATCTCTCTCCTCCAATTCTTAAAGAGCCGGAAAGCCGGAAAAACCAGAAGTTCCAAAGAAACCTTTTTCGAGGGTGCATGAATTGAGACTGAAATAATGCTGTGGCCTGATGACGCTGGGTGGGGTTTTTATATATGGAGAGATTGATATGAGCGCAGCTATAGCCCGGTTTCTGCCAGGTGCGTCCGCGACGTTGATTGCCGATCTCGACGCGCTGATTTCGACTACAATTTTCTGCGGAGTTGGGTTGCTCTTGTCGCTGACAGTGCTAATTGCGGACCAATACATTCCTGGCGACTGGTTCTAATCCGCCGCCGAGGAACGATTTTCCGGTAATCTTGACAACCGAGGTTGACGCTTAACGGCGCGATCCGACGTCTGCCTTTGGCACAAATGCGAAGTAGCTACCGCGTGGGTTAATGTCCGAGTTCGGGGTAAACCAGACCTATGTCGGACATGGCAAAACCGAAGCGATTGACCCATATCTGCCGTTCGCCCTTCGTAATATAGTCGCATCGACCCGCGAAAATCGCGACGCCAGAAAACAAGTTGAAATCAATCAGGGAGAACGCCATGAAAACGAATTACAAGGTTGCCATCGCACTTGTTGCTGGCACTGCCATTGGCGGAGCAGCCATTCAGGGGCTTCATGCTCAGGCCAAGCCGCCCGCATACGTAATCTCAGAGATAGATGTTACCGACAAAGACGCTTATGCGAAAGAATACGTTCCACTCGCCGTGCAGGCACTCAAAGAGAGCGGCCAAAAACAACTTGCCGCCGGTGGAAAGACCGCATCTATCTCGGGCGAACTGCCAAAATCGCGCATCGTTCTGTCAGTCTTTGAGAGCATGGAGAAGGCGCAAGCCGCTTACACGTCTCCGGCATATTTGGAAGCCCGGAAAGTCGGCGACAAATATGCGAAACTCCGAATTTTTGTCGTCGAAGGCGTGCAACAAAAGTAATCCGCGCACGATGGCTTTGTCCGTTGTCGGGGGCAGACCGGAAGTGGCCCGGAGACACGCAAAACCGACGCGATTGACCCTTTTGCGACATTCAACCGCTTGGACCGGTGCGGAAAAGGGATTACGCTGTGGCTGAGTGCATCGGGAGCAGACACCTGAGGTGGCGTAGGAGGTGGCGACGGTGGCCGACTCGAACGTACCCGAGCAGGAACCGGACAAGCCGGCATCCGTCGGGGTGCTTGATCGGATCCGAGGGCGTTTGACGCCTGTGGGCGCGGCGCTTGCCTCGTTTGCGGCCGTCGGTGCCGTGGCCGGCGGCCTCGTTGGTTATTGGAATGTCTGGAAGACGGTCCGCACTGACGTTTTTCCGGAAAGGCAAACGATACAGAGTGAGGCGAAAGCTCGGCCCGACATCGTTCCTCGCCTGTCTCTCGTCGTGCTGCCATTTGCGAACCTCAACAATGATCCGGAGCAGGATTATTTCGCTGACGGTATTACGACTGATGTGACGACCGATATTGCGCAAATGCCCGGCGCGTTCGTGATCGGCCGCGGGACGGCCTTTGCCTATAAGAACAAGCAGGTTGATCTTAAGACGCTTGGCAAGGACCTTGGCATTCGCTGGGCCGTAGAGGGCGCGGTACAGCGGGCCGGAGATCGCGTCCGTATGAATGTGTCACTTGCCGACCTGTCAACTGGTCGCGACGTCTGGTCGGACCGTTTTGACGGGGATCGGACGAATCTTGCGGCCTTGCAAGAGCAGGTCACGGCGCGGCTTGCCCGCTCTCTCAACGTCCAACTCATCGAGGCCGAAAGCCGACGCAGCCAAATGGACCACCCAACGAATCCGGATGCGGTGGATTTCAGCATGCGCGGGTGGGCGAAGGTCTATGAGCCTCGGTCGAAATTAACGTACGGGCAGGCAAAAGCCCTGTTCGAAGCTTCGTTGCGCCTCGATCCCAACAACATTGATGCAATGCTTGGGAAAGCGTGGTGCTTAGCCATCGGCGTAATCAACGGATGGTCTACGTCGGTGGTCGAGGACAAAAATGTCGCGACTGGTTTAGTTGATCATGTTCTTGAAAAACGCCCGGCGACCGCAAACGCGCACATAGCCAAGGGAACGATTTTTATTTACGGGGACCCTCAGGGGGCACAGCGTGAATTCGACGCCGCTTTGGAAATCGACCCTAATTCGCCGCTCGCCTACGCATCAAAGGGAATCGCGCTCATCACGGCGGGACGCGCGGGCGAAGCGTTCTCCCCAGTTCAGATCGCTTTGCGCCTAAGCCCCAAAGATCCGGATGCTGGCACTTGGCACTTCTTCCTCTGTCATGCTCACGTTCACCTCCACCAATATAACGAAGCCGTTGAGGAATGCAGACGCTCGATCAATCTGAACAAATCAATTTGGTTGCCGTATGCGGATCTGATTGTGGCTTACGGAGCCACGGGCCAAACGGAAATGGCCCAGCAAATGCTAGCCGAATTGAATGCAATACGACCGGACTTCTCAGTCCAGTGGTTCCAGCAAATTGGCTACGCGCGCTCGAGCAATCCACAGTTTCGCCGCGAGTACGACGACATCCTCGATGGACTGAGAAAGGCCGGCGTTCGCGAGCAATGAGGTTTGAGGAGCGACAAGGTCTCCTTCTGGCACTTTTCGGACCTCACACGATGTCCGACTTAAGTCCGGAATACGCACCAAAGCGGACGTCGGCCGACCACTTTGATCTTATTGGTTCATGCCCTAATCCTCCTCTTAACCGGCGTCAGGCATCCACGGCATCCGACCGACTGGAAGCTGCTGTCTACCAAGGGTTTTCGGGTCGAGCCGCGCTTGCGGTGCAAGCCGCAATCGTGTCGCCAACATCGCCTGAATTTTTACCGCGCGTTCCCATTCAAGGCCTTTCGCGGTTTGCGCCAGGACAGTTGCCCGCGCGAAGCTGGCAAGCAGCGGAATGTCGCTCTTGACGAAGTGCTGAACGGTGCAATTGTTAACGATCTCGCTGAACACCAAACGCTCGCAGGCCGTGAGAAACGCAGGCGGGGTTAGGCGCGGTGCCTCGCCAGTTGCGTTCAATGCCACCACGGTGACGCTCGGCTTTCGGCCACGTTGTCTCATGAAATTCTGAAATCCATTTTGGGACCGATTTTCACCTTGCGAAAATCTGGACGATTAGCAATGTTCTACTGCGGCCCGCTCGGGAAGTCGGATTGAAGGTGATTTTCGCAGCCCCCCTGGCCCAGCGAAGAAAATTCAATCGCTAATTCATGCTGCTTTGATGGCCGTTCTTCCCATCCAACTCGGCTGCGACCGCCCGCATCTTATCCGCCAGTATACGGGAATCAACTGGATCGTCCTTGACAAGCGCTTGCGCACAGACAACGAGCGAAATAGCAGCGTGGCGAGGATCAGATGATCCGTCTCCGCTCAAAACTGATGCTGCAAAAGTAGCAATTTCTTTAGGAAACATTATGAAGCCCTCGCATTCTTCAGAGCAGTGACGTTCCCGCTATTTTCCACTCGGCTGTTCGGTGGCGGGCGGCGCACTCCATTTTCAATGCGGGCAATTCTATCGCGAAGCTCGTTGAGCTCTTCCCATACAGCAGCAAATGAAAGTTGAATACGTTTGATTTCGACTGCCCGTTTGCGATCAGACTTGCGTTGGATCGTGCCACCTTCTTCGCCCAAAATATCAGCGAACACGGCGAGCCTCTCACCGACAATGTGCTCAACGTTCTGTTGATCCATGTTTACCATCCCACACCGGTCATCCATGCCAACCCTGACGCGCTCCTCAGGCCCCATGACACTTCCATGATCATGCGTAACCCGATGCTATCGGTCTGCCAGAGTGAGCGCACCGGAGCGGCTACTGTTGGCGGCGAACCAAGAGCCGAGATCGCTGTTGGCGACGTTTCCATATGGAGTGTCGAATCTCGTGCGATATCAAATCTCGGTAGCGGATCAAGCGCGCTCACGATCGCATTCGGCGCAATGGCGACAACAGTGCCCGCCGCCAATCCGCCCGATGCGAAAATTTCGAAAGCATTCCGCTCTCTCCAAAGCCGAAGTGCGATTGCCTGTGCAGGAGCGGCGACCAGGACAATCGGGTTGTTGCCTGCGACTGCGCAAACCGACGTTGTCAGCGCCGTGATGTCCGCCTTCATCGCTTCCGATGCTGATGGCAGTGTGCTCGGGACTAAACCTGCGATACCCTGCCTAAGACCAGCAGGCCGCGCTGTACTCCCGACTACGTCATCAAGCAGTGCAATGTCCAATGCCAGACCTACGCTCTCGGTCAGGAGAGCGCGTGTGAACGCCTCGATGCTCGGCACCGAACGCTCGGAGATTTCTCTTGTGAACGTCGTCAAGGTCGCGAACTTGCAAGGTGCTAATGTTGCGCCCGCATCGACGCTCAATTGGCGAACAGGGATGGCGGAGCCCTGCTGCACAAAGGATGTATTCGTCGCATCGGACAACAGGCCTGGCACCTGGATGCAATGGTGGCCATCAAATTCAAGCGCTAGCCCCCGCGCCAATAGCGCCGCACCGGCGCTTGCCGGTCCCATCATCACGATGAAATCATAGAGTGCGGTCATGGCTAAAGTATCCGCCCAGCCGGATTGACTCGTGGTTGCCGGATTGACAGTGGATTTCACCAGTAGGTGCAGTTTGTGATCACTGGGCCAGAGAGTGCCGGCCTCGGTGACCGGCGCGCCGCCTCGCGCGTTCGCGACTAAGTAGGCGGCGGCGGCGCGAACCAAGGTGGCGGCCGAATTATGGGTTGCGGCCAGATCAGACCGCAGCGGGGAAATCGGTCTAACCGGAATTGGGCTCTGGGTCATGGTCGTCATTCGACCACTGGAACGTCACGCGGTCTGTCCACTGCGGACCGTGCTTCGCTCGCATCGCGTTGGCCCACGTCGTCAGATCATCGATCAACCGCCCCACTGCCTTCCCGACCTCGCGACGATTTTTAGACGACGCCACGGGAAGCCAGCGGAGGTCCAGCACCAATTCAATCGTGCCGTTGATATCCCGCAGCGGAACGTCCGGGGCCGCTCCACCGGCTTTCTGCCGCGCTCTCAAGCGGCGTTTCTTCAGGGCCTCGGGTGAGACGATACCTAACGCTGGTGCACCGAGCGACGGCGCGGCGGTGGCCAGATGCGCGGCGGGCTTGACGATGTGGCGTGCGGGTGATGCCGGGCCTGCCGTGCCAAGCAAGTTGGCTTTGTGGCGGCGCGCGTGATCGGCGCGGCGTTTTTGAAAGGCCCGCCCGATCTCGGCGTCGATAATGTGCCCGGCCATGTGGTCCTCCCAGATTTTTCGAAATTAATTTTGCCTCGTTCGATGTCCCCGTTCCGGGGCGGACTGGCCATGGCGACTGATCCCCACCCGGCCCGGCACCGCTCGGGGATTCCGAGGTCGCCGTCTTGCGAGGGAGTATGTCGTTTCCTCCGAAAACGCCCGCAAACCTCTCGGTTTCGCCAGCATGGGCGAAGGCCCCGCCCAGTGTCCCAGCGAAAAACGCACTTCTAAGACCTATGAGAGAAGTTCCCTTTCTCTTTGCAGTTACTCTACGTGTGTGCATGTGGGTCAACTGGGACAGTGGGTCTAAGCGCTGCCGCACAGGCACTTCTCGTGTCCCAGTCGCCGAAATGAGCTGGGTTTGACTGGGTCACTGACCTTTCGCCTTGTTGAGGTCTTTCTGATCGGCCGCGTTCTGGATGTCGTGGGCTTTCTGACGCCGGGCTTCGACCTCGGCTTCATCGACAACCTTTTCGAAATCGAGTTCGGCCTGCTTGTTGTCCTGATCAATTTCCGCTTCGGTCGCATTGCGTTGGTAGACCCATTTGCGAGTTGTCGTGCGCTCGGTCTGGATCGTGGTGTCATAGCTGATGCGACGGCGACGCCAACCGAGACGCTGCAGAATTCTCGCCACACGATTGGCGGCCGATTGATCGTGCTTGGCGCTCTCGATGTCGAACGCCGACTTCAGGATCGCCTGCATCTCGATGCGATAGGCTGGTGCCGTCGGCGGCTGATGCAAGCGACTGTTGAGATAATCGATTACCGGCTGCTCCCATAAGTCGGTCAGGAAGGCGCGATCCTGTTCCTCTTCGGCCTGCACGGCAGCAACGACATCGTGTTTGTTGTCACTGAACCACCAAGCGACGCCTGCATTGTAAAGAACGAATGCTTCAGCCCAAATGAGATCACGGTCGCGGTACAGGCTTTCGATATCGATCTTACCGATATGCACAGGATTGAAGCGACGACTTCCGGACCAATCTTTCAAGCAGCTGTCGTCATTGGTGCTGCCGACAAAGACGCATTGACGCGGAAATTCTCCGACGCGGCGGCCGTAGGGAGGCCGATATCGATCTTCCGTGCGGCTGATGAATGCTTTTACGCGGCTGACTTCAGCCTTCGACATCGCATCGAGTTCGCTGATCTCGATGCACCAGATGCCGCCACACTGCATCGCCGCATCCTTGCTGCCGAGATCCGCGATCTCATCGCTGAACCACGGCTCGAACAGCGCCTTGATCGCAGTCGATTTCAGTTTACCTTGCGTCGAGATCAGGATCGGCATCAGATCATTTTTGGCACCGGGATCAAACACGCGGGCAATCGCACCGATCATGAGGTGCCGTCCGACTGCAGCACTATATTCCGACGGTTCGACGCCAAAATATTTCGACATCATCGTCGGGATGCGCGGTTTGTCATCGTGCTCAAGATTCATGACGTAGTCGCGCACCGGATGATAGGAATGATGACGTTTGGCGATCAACTCAATGGCCAGCGCAACGTCGGGCGGCTTGACGAAAATGCGTTCCTCGCGCTGAAGCCAGTCACACGCACCGACATCGTCCATGTCGGTCCACATGACCGGCTCCCAGTTGGCCGCTGCGATAATCGGCTCCCACGGCGGCGGCGACAGCAGCATTACTCGAGTGGTGAAGAGATCGTAGCCGAGGATTTTCCAGCGCGGGTCGAAATTAAAGACGAGAATTGCATTCGCCAGCAACGGACGCGGCTTGCCCTTGCCGTCAACAATCATCTCTGCACGCCAGCCTGATAATTTATCCATGGTCGTCACCGTGCTGATGAGGAAAAGGAACGGTGCCGCTCTGCGTGAACGGCACCGCCCGCGTTACGTTAAGCGGCGGTCGCGTGATCGATCATCGTCCAGAGCTGTGCGAGGTGATCACGGACAAAGCGCTGACGTTCATCCGCTGATGCTTCCGACCACATCCAGTCAAGGACCGGTGTCGGGGCCGTGGTGGTTTTGAGGAATGCAAGCTCCTCGTTCACCAGCGGTGTACTGACGCCGAACACCCGACATGCCATCGCTACCGTCGGCGTCAGGTGCAGCAACCCTATCAGCCAGTAGGCGGCAAGACGGGCCCGAGCGCGCGGCTTGAGGTCCGGCAGGCGCTTAGCGAGCCCTCGGCCGAGCATTTGATGGTGCTTGCCCGGTATCCTGGGCCGGTTGAGGTGGTGGACTGTCGTGGTGGGTGTGTTAGGAATGTACGTGGTAGACATGCTAGTCGCCTTTCTTAAAATGCGATCAGGATGCAGTCGAAGGTCCATACACTTGCTGGTGAGGTGGACCTTCATTCCCGGTGGATCGCTTCACCGGAAATTCAAAGAGGGTGCTTCAGAAATGAAGAGAGCGGTCCCGCGTCGGACCGCTCACCTTCGTTCTAGAAATTCGCAACGGTTGGGAATTTCAGGCTGGCTTCTTCACGTTCGCGACGCCAGTCGGCAGCAGCTTCTCGGCTGATCAACACGCGCGCGCCGACGCGAAACGTCTTGGGCATAACCCTGCGGTTTTTGTAAAACAGTTGCGGACTGAAGCCATGACGTCGGCAGAATTCATCGACGCCGTAGGCGTCATTGGATTCGCCTGCGCCAGCCTTGCGGCTGGTGACTTCGGGACGGGCCATGTTTGATCCTCCAAGTGCATAACGATGCGCACAAGGATCACAGGGTTCGCCCAATTAGAGAATTAAAATCAGGACCAGAATGAACCAGAATAAAGGTGCGTTCTATTCTGTCTGGGTACGCTCGTTCAGTGCTGGATCAACAATGCGGCGTCGAACGGTCTTCCAGCTCACTCCAAACTGTTCAAGTTCGAGTACACGCCTTGCCAATGCATCGCGGTCATCGGCCCAGTCGGCTTCTTCTGCTAGAAGACGCCTGCAGGTAGCCGAGCCCTTCGCGATCTGGGCTGGCTTCAGCTTGAGTTTTGCGCCACCACCTTTGGCACGTTTGCGCTTTCGCTCCGGCTCTTGCTCAGGTTTTAGCAGCTTCGCGGCCCATTGCGGCGGCATCGCACCCGTCGCAACACGTTCGACGATCATATCGCGTTCGATGTCCGTCAGTTCTTTATCGATCTCTTCAGATTCTTTGACGAGCTGCTTCAGCCGCTCGGGTGGATCGCTCTTTGTCTTCTTTCCCATGGGGTGCAATCCATCGGGTGAGAGGTTGTAACCGGCTCGGGCGTTGAGAGCATTACCGGCCCGGTCGTCTTTATTGCGCCATCAGCTCGCCAGCGCCACGACGTTGTCGCCACTCGGAGGCTCATGCTGCAGCAGCGCCGCGCGGGAAATCTCGTCGCTGTGTTCGACAATATATCTCGAATAATGTTTTTCGATCATGCGGACGCTGGTGTTGTGCAGCGACGCCACCAATCGGATCGGGATATTCTGAAGCAGCAATCGCGTGATCGAGGAATGTCTCAACGCGTACATCGTCACCTCATCGGGATCGAGACCGATAGCCGTAACGACCTTGTCCACCTCGCGATGATAGCTTTGGCCAGGATTGTCGCCCCAAGGGCGTCCGTCGCTTTGCAGGAGCAGCGGCGCATTGTCGGCACGGCCTTTGGCAGCTGCTCGCAGCTTGGCTGCCAACTGCACCGTGATCGGTACCGAATAGCGCTCGTGCTTCTTCTGGCTGCGGTTTCGGCCGCCACCCTTTCCGGATTTCGGCATCATCAATTTCGGTCGCAGCGGATGATCGCGCAAATCTTCGACCAGCAAACGCGCGGCTTGGCTCGGCCGCGCCCCGGTTATCGCCAGGGTATCGGCCAGCAGTCCGAACTGATGATCAATTTCATAGGCGCTGCTGACGAACTCGCGCACTTTGGCATCGGTCAAGATGACGTTGCGGGCCTCCTGCGCGTTCGGCAGAGCTGCGAGGCCAACTTCCCAAGCTTCTCGGTTCAGAATGCGGGGATCGTGCTGCGCGGCCAATTCCAAGGCGGCGGACAGACAGGCGCAGAGCCGATTGATGGTGGCCGGTGCCATCGTTCCCAGCAGACCGTCGCGCCATCTCTTCAGCTCGGCGCTCGTAAGCAGCGCTACCGGCTTGCTCAGTAGCACGCTGGTGAGGTGCAGACGCGGCCATTCGGCGTTGTAGGGGTTGGCGTTGCGAGCCTTCAGATCGCTCCCGTAGGCCGTGAGCGCGCCGTCCACCAAGACCGGCGCGGTATCGCCAGCGCCATCGGTGCCGCGCGCCAGCTTCTTCGCCTGATCCTGTGCTTGAAAAAAATCCAGTACGGTCTTGTTGTCGGAAGTGTCGAAATCGTCGGCGAGCGCGAAGGCCTTTGTCCAGTAGGCACCGTGCCCGTCGCTGGCCTTGAGCACCCACGTGCCGTTCGTCTTGTTGCGCCTGTACAGCAGCGCCACGCCACGCGCGAGCGAAGGACCGCTGTACGGCTTGCGCCGGACAGCGAGCTTCAGCCGCGCGGTACGTGTCTCAAGGCTGGAATGCCGAACCTTTCGTGCCATGCTTGTGTCCCCGGTTGTGTCCCAATGGTGTGTGGGAATGCCAATGAATGCTTATGGCATCAGATGGGGACAATTCGTGGCCGATCAATGACTTACAGTTTCCACCCGGTTGTCTACAAACCCATAGAGGTCATTATTTTCCCTGCGCAATGGCTTTACGGCTTATACGTGCTCTCCCCGGCGACGAGCATTTTTGTCACCGTCGCTGACGGATTGAAGGATTGTCCAAACCCGGTCGGGTCGACGCCCCTCCGCCAGCTTGGCATCAGCAGCGGATGCCAGGACCACACGATTTCACCGTACGCAGCACCCTCGCCGCTTCTCCTGCCGGCAATCGACCAGCCGAAGTCCTGGCAAGGACATTAAAACGTCGTTCGTCCGCGCGACGTTGGATCGCTCACGGGAGAACCCACCCTGCGACCACGATCGCACCCGACGCTGCCGCGTCCACCGCATCCAACCCCGCGTTCGTGACGATCGCGATACGCCCCTCGTGCCGGGGTGGACGGGCGTAGTGATAAAGGTGATTTGCCCGACGACTCAAACGGAAATTTGCCCGTCGTGCCAATTTGTCGCAGCTTCGGGTGTTTTTCGTTCCGTGCGCGCTTAAGTTGAGCGTGGCTCTTGAATGTAGAAGACGGGAACCCGTAGCCGTCGAAATCAGGACAGGAGGCTCTCATGCGCACCAGCGTGTTACGCAGCACCGTCTTTGCCCTCACCAGCGCGGCGACCATGACGGTGGCGCCGCTAACAGCCGAACCCGTGGCGCTTCGCGGCTACAATGCCGCCATCGCCGAAAGCTCGATCTCCGGAATCTCTTCCGGCGCGTTCATGGCGGTCCAGTTCGGAACCGCATGGTCATCGGTGATCAAGGGCGTCGGCGTGGTCGCCGGTGGCCCGTACTGGTGCGCCAAGGCGGACGCCGACGACTTCATCAACGGTTTTACGCTGCCGATGATGACCGCGACCGGTTCATGCATGAAGGGTCCACCGCCGGACCTCGACAGCCTGATCGCCAAGGCCGACGCCAAGGAAGCGTCCGGCGACATCGATCCCCTGCAGAACCTGCGCCGGCAAAAGCTGTATCTTTTTCACGGCTACAACGACGCCGTGGTGGCCAAATCGGTCACGGATGCGGCCGCCGATTTCTATCGCCACTATCTCGGCGACGGCAATCGCGGCAACCTGTACTACCAGACCGCGGTGGGCGCCGGACACTCCCTCGTTGTCCGGCAGCAGCCTGACGTGAGCGGCCTCAACAACTGCGCCGACAATCAGGGTCCGTTCATCGACCAGTGCGGCTACGATCAGGCTGGCATCCTGCTGCAGCACATCTACGGCGCCTTGAAGCCGCCGAACCGCGGTCAGCTCGCGGGAACGATGCTGCGCTTCGATCAGTCGGTTTACTCAAGGCTGCATGACGCCAGCGCGCTGAGCCTCGGCGATGCCGGCTTTGTTTTCGTCCCCAAGGACTGCGCGGACGGCCAGCCCTGCCGTGTCCATATCGCACTGCACGGATGCAAGCAGGACGTTGGCGATGTCGACCGACGGTTTGTCGACGACACCGGTTACAATTCCTGGGCGGATACCAACCGTCTCATTGTTCTCTATCCGCAGACGATGACCAGTTCGTTCGCGCCGTTCAATCCGCAGGCCTGTTGGGATTGGTGGAGCTACGTCAATCACGAGGACGGCTATGTCACCAAGTCGGGGGTGCAGATCAGGGCGATCAAGGCCATGCTGGACGCGCTCACCACGCGCGCGATACCCGTAACCGCCACCGCAGCGCCGACGGATGGTGCACCGGCGGCGCTCGCGGTCGCCGACACCTCGGACACCGGCGCGGACCTGGTTTGGAGCCCTGTCGGGGGAGCGACGGTCTATCGCGTCCAGCGCGCCGACGCTGACGGTCAGTTCGCTGTGATCGGCGATGTTGCGGGGCCGAGCTTTGGGGACACCGGCCTGAAGCCGCACTCGGTCTATCGTTGGCGCGTCTCGGCCGTTGTCAGTGGCATGGAAGGTCCGGTCTCGATCGAAGCCACGGCCAGCACGCGAGCGACGCCGGCGCCTTGCGACAGTCCAGGTACGTGTCCGATTGGGAGATGAACAAGATTGTTAGCTGGAACTTGTAGATGGGTGGAGCACAGCGATACCCATCAACTGCGGTGCATGACGGGATGGGTATCGCGGAGTTTGTCATCGAGCCGACCGAAGACCGGACCCGTTGGCTCCGCCCATCCTGCAAGATCACCCAATCGGCCCTGGAGCTTGCGCGAGCGCTGCCGCGCGTCAGTCCTTCAAAACAAATTTCTTGCGCAGTTCCGCCGCAATCTTGTCGGCGAGCTCTTGCGCGTTTTTGGTGTGTTTCGGCGCGGTAACCACCGTCGGACGCCAGCCGAGGATCGGATCCTTGCGCACAGAGACATAAACCCCGCCAATCACCAGGCGCTGAAGGATCATATCTTCGAGTTCCGCGTCGGTTTTTTCTTCCTTGCCCATTTCGCGACTCGCTGATGAGGGATCAGAAAGCACGATCTAGACAATGCCGCGCCTGAAAACGAGGCCATGGATCGGAAAAAAAGTGAAAGTGAACTGCCGGCTACGCGCCAGCCTGGTCCAGGACACGCCGCCCCATCTTTTTGTTTGAGCATGCTCTCCGGGCAAACGCCTCGCGTTTGTCCCGAGGGAAAACCGGTACCCACTTTTCCGGATCATGCTCTAAGCGACAGCCTCGAACGTCCGGGGCGTCATTTTGTGTTCCTTGAGGACAACATCGGCTTCGTCGACCTCGACCAGCGAAACGTCATAACTCCAGAGGTTGGCAAGGTGCTGCAGCACATGCATTGCATCGGCCTCGTTGAGTCTGGCGCCTTTCACGACCGTGTGCCGCAGCATCAGGCGGCGATCGCCGGCGAGATCGACGTCGACGACTTCGATATTGGCGTCGATGAACCCGACGTCATATTGCCGCGCCAGCTCGCGGCGAATCCGGCGATAGCCGCGCTCGTCATGGATGGCATCGACCCTGATGCCTTCCTTTTGCTCGGGATCGTCATGCAGATGGAACAAACGGAGGTGCCGCATCAGCCGCGGGCTGAGGAACTGGCTGATAAAGCTTTCATCGCGGTAATTGGCCCAGATGTCGCGCAGCACGCCCATCGCATCGCCGGTGCCCGCGATATCCGGAAACCACTCGCGATCCTCCTGTTCCGGATTGGTGACGATGCGCTCGATATCCTGCATCATCGCAAAGCCCAGCGCGTAAGGGTTGAAGCCGGAAAAGCCGCGATGGTCGAAATCGGGCTGGAACACGACATTGGTGTGGCTCTGCAGAAATTCCAGAAAATTTCCGTCGGACAGTCTGCCCTGCTCGTGCAGCCGGTTCATGATGCGGTAGTGAACGTAGGTCGCGGTTCCCTCGTTCATGACCTTGGTCTGGCTTTGCGGATAAAAATATTGCGCGATATGGCGCACGATCCGCAGCAATTCACGCTGCCAAGGCTGCAGCCGCGGCGCCGATTTTTCCAGAAAATACAGCAGGTTTTCCTGCGGCAGCCCCAGCAGCTTGCGGCGGCGTTCGACGCTGAGCACCGTGCCGCTCTTGACCGGGCCGGCTGGAACGGTTCGCCAGAGGTCGTTGAAAGCGCTTTCTTCGTGCAAACGACGCTGGCCGGCGCGCTTCTCCTCGGCGCGAAGGTCGAGCTTCTTCTTGCCGGCATAGCGGTCGATGCCGTGCGACATCAAGGCGTGCGCGGCATCGAGCGTCTGCTCGACCGCCCGCCGCCCGTGACGCTCCTCGCATTGCGTCACATAGCTCTTGGCGAATTCGAGATAATCCAGAATGCCGTCGGCGTCGGTCCATTGCCTGAACAGGTAGTTGTTCTTGAAGAAGTGATTGTGGCCGAACGCGGCATGCGCAATCACCAGCGTCTGCATCGTCGCGGTATTTTCCTCCATCAGATAGGAAATGCAGGGCGAGCTGTTGATGACGATCTCGTAGGCCAGACCCATCAGACCCTTGCGGTACGACGCCTCCTGATAGGCGAAGTGCTTGCCGAACGACCAATGCTTGTAGAACAGCGGCATGCCGACCGACGAATAGGCATCCAGCATCTGCTCGGCGGTAATGACCTCGATCTGGTTGGGATAGACGTTGAGGCCGAGTTCGGTGCGCGCAATGTCCTCGCAGGCGTCGCAGATGCGCTGCAGCGTCGGGAAATCCCAGTCCGCGCCGCGAAACAGCAATTGGTCTGTTGCAGTCATCAGGCGACCCTCTCCTGCTTGCCGCGGCGCTTGAACAGATCGTGGAACACCGGGAAGATTTCGTTGCGCTCGCTGACCTTGCGCGCCGACAGCGGCGCACCACCGGCGCGCAAGCGCTCATACAGCGTCCACAGCGAGGAATCGGGCATGTCAAAAGTCAGACCGTTGTCCTGGCCGACTTCCAGATAGGCGTAGAACTGGCTGACCGGCAGGATCATCTCCGTCAGCAGCCGCGCCACGAGTTCGCTGTCGGAACTCGAATTGTCGCCGTCGGAGGCCTGCGCGGCGTAGATGTTCCAGTCCGCCGGACGAAATCGCGACCGGACGATATCGTGCATCACCTGCAATGCGCTCGACACCAGCGTGCCGCCGGACGCCGGGCCGCGAAAGAAGGTCTCCTCGTCGACCTCTTCGGCCTTGTCGGTATGCCGGATGAAGACGATCTCGACGTGACGATAGCGCCGCTTCAGAAACACGTAGAGCAGCATGTAGAAACGTTTGGCGAGATCCTTCATGTGCTCGGTCATCGACCCCGACACATCCATCAGGCAGAACATCACGGCCTGCGCCGCCGGCTTCGGCGTCGTTTCAAAGCGCCGGTATCTGATGTCGATCGGATCGATGAACGGGATCTTGCGTATCCTGGCCTTCAAGGCCTCGATCTCGACCTCGATTTCAGCGCGGCGCGCCTCGCTGCAATCGGCCAGTTCGGCTTCGAGCGCCGCCAGCGCCTCCGGCCGCGGTCTTCGCAACGCCACCCGCCGCGCCATCGCGCGGCCGACCGTGCGGCTCACCGAGATATTCGCGGGCGAGCCGGAGGTCGCATAGCCGGCGCGATGGATGCTCTCGCTTTCGACCTCGGCCAGCTTGCGCTTGGCGAGGTCGGGCAATTCCAGATCGTCGAGAAACAGATCGACGAACTCGTCGCGGCTGAGAACGAAACGGAAGCCGTCTTCGCCGTCGCCCTCACCCGGACCGTTCGACTTGCCGCTGCCCTGGCCCGACCGCGGCAGCATGTCGCCTTCGACGAACTTCTTGTTTCCGGGAACCACCATGTCGCGCGTGCCGCCCTCGCGGCGAAAGCGCGGCTCGTTCATGCCGTCGAGGGGTATGCTGACCTCGCCGCCTTCCAGGACATCCTTGATGTCCCGGTCCTGCGATGACTTCTTGACCGCCCCCTGAACCAGAGCCTTGGCCCGGCGCAGGAACCGCTGGCGATTTTCAAGACTCTTGCTGCCCGGATTCAGCCGCCGGTCGACGATATGAATAGCCACGTTGTCATCCGCCTCCCGCCTCAGCCGGCCTGCTTCACGCGCATGTACCACTCGACGAGCCGGCGGACCTGGCGCTCGGTGTAGCCGCGCGCGACCATTCGCTCGACAAATTCACCGTGCTTTCTTTCGGTCTCACCGTCCTTTTTCGAGCCGAACGAGATCACCGGAAGCAAGTCTTCGACCTGTGAGAATATCCGCTTCTCGATCACTTCGCGGATCTTCTCATAGCTGGTCCAGGACGGATTCTTGCCGCCGTGCTGCGCCCGCGACCGCAGCGAGAACTTGACGACCTCGTTGCGGAAATCCTTTGGGTTGGCAATCCCCGCGGGCTTCTCGATCTTGGTCAGTTCCTGATTGAGCAGTTCGCGGTCGAGCAGTTGCCCGGTGTCGGGATCCTTGAAATCCTGATCCTCGATCCAGGCGTCGGCGTAATCGACGTAGCGGTCGAACAGGTTCTGCCCGTAGTCCGAATAGGATTCGAGATAGGCCTTTTGAATCTCGTGCCCGATAAATTCGGCGTAGCGCGGTGCGAGATCGGCCTTGATGAATTCGAGGTAACGCTTTTCGACTTCGTCGGGAAGCTGCTCGCGGCGGATCGACTGCTCCAGCGTATACATCAGGTGGACCGCGTCGGCGCCGATTTCCGTCGTATCGTGATTGTAGGTCGCCGCCAGAATCTTGAAGGCAAAGCGCGTCGAGACTCCGTCCATGCCCTCGTCGACCCCTGCGGCGTCCTTGTATTCCTGAACGCTGCGCGCCTTCGGATCGGACTCCTTCAGGCTCTCGCCGTCATAGACCCGCATCTTTGCAAACAGCGTCGAGTTCTCGTGCCGGCGCAGGCGTGACATCACCGAGAAGCGCGCCAGCGTTTCCAGCGTCGATGGCGCACAGGGCGCCGTGGCGAGTTCGGAACCCTGGATCAGCTTTTCGTAGATCTTCTGCTCTTCGGTGGCCCGCAGGCAATACGGCACCTTGATGACGCAGATGCGATCGATGAAGGCCTCGTTGTTCTTGTTGGTCTTGAAGCTCTGCCATTCCGACTCGTTGGAATGGGCAAGGATGACGCCGGTGAACGGGATCGCACCGATGTTCTCGGTGCCGATGTAATTACCCTCCTGCGTCGCCGTCAGCAGCGGATGCAGCATCTTGATCGGCGCCTTGAACATCTCGACGAATTCGAGAACGCCCTGGTTGGCGCGATTGAGCCCGCCGGAGTAGCTGTACGCATCAGGGTCGTTCTGGGCGAAGGTCTCCAGCTTGCGGATATCGACCTTGCCGACCAGCGATGAGATGTCCTGGTTGTTTTCGTCGCCCGGCTCGGTCTTCGCAATCCCGATCTGGCGCAATCGCGAAGGCTGGATCCGGGCGACGCGAAACCGCGAGATGTCGCCGCCGAACGCTTCCAGCCGCTTGTAGCACCATGGAGACATCAATCCGTTGAGGCGGCGGCGTGGAATGCCGTACTTCTCTTCGATCATCGGCCCCAGCGATTCCGGATCGAACAGGCTGAGCGGGCTCTCGAACACCGGGCTGAGTTCGTCACCTGCTTTCAGCACATAGATCGGATGGACTTCCATCAGCGACTTCAGCCGCTCGGCAAGCGACGACTTGCCGCCGCCGACCGGGCCAAGCAGATAGAGAATCTGCTTGCGCTCCTCCAGGCCCTGCGCCGCGTGCCGGAAGAACCCGACAATGCGCTCGATCGTCTCTTCCATGCCGTGAAAACCGGCGAAAGCCGGATAGGCGCGCACGGTCCGGTTCAAAAAAATACGGCCAAGGCGGGGGTCCTTGGCCGTGTCTATCATCTGGGGTTCACCGATCGCCGCCAACAGCCGCTCGGCTGCGTTGGCATATCGCATCGGATCGCCTCGACACGATTCCAGATACTCCGCCATCGACATATCGACTTCGCTGCGGGCCTCAAAGGACCGTGCGAACGCATTGAACAGGGAATCGTTGTACATGATCCGCTCCTCATCTCGTCGCTGGCCTGCTGCGGCGCGCGCCTCGATTTTGCTGGACGGAGGATAATCCGCCCGCGCGAATCACAGCATCAGCACATGACGCCATTGGGCCTCGCACGGACTCCCCTGCGCAACACAAGATTTGTGCAGCGGATGACTCATAAGCGCGCAATCGCCAAAATATTATGCGGATGAAGGTGTCTTTGCCGCACTGCGGCATGATTTGGCGCTGATGTCACCGATCGGCAACAATACCGTTCATGTTCCTTACCGTGCTGAAACCACGAGAAATTACGGAAGACTGCGCTTTTACCCGATCGGCTTCAGCCCCGCCTCGATCGCCGCGCGGCGCGGTTCCAAAAACGGCGGCAGCGCCAGCTTTTCGCCGAGCGTCGCCATCGGCTCGTCGGTCGCAAAGCCCGGGCCGTCGGTCGCGATCTCGAACAGGATGCCGTTGGGCTCGCGGAAATACAGACTGCGAAAATAAAAGCGATCGACCTCGCCGCTGTTGGGCACGCGCAACTCGGTCAGTCGCTGCGTCCAGGCGTGATACTGCGTCTCGTCCGGGGTGCGGAAGGCAACGTGATGCACGCCGCCGGCGCCCGGCTGCGCGACGGGTGAAGCCTTGTCTTCGATCACATGCAACTCGGTGGCGGGATTGTTTGCGTTTGTTGCCTCGCCCATCTCAAACACGTGAATCTCTGCACCATGGGCGACGTACGCGCGCACGCGGCGCATGTTCATGACCTCGGTCAGGACGAAGGCGGTGCGCGAGAGATCGTGCACCGTCAGCACGATCGGGCCGAGGCCGCGAATCTGGTGTTCGGGGGGAACCGGGCTGCGCTCCCACGGCGAGACTTCCCCCGCACCGCCATCGTCGACCAGCACCAAACGTTGTCCCTCACCGTCCTCAAACGGGAGCGTCAGCCGGCCGTCGATCTCGATCACCTCGCCGGTGACGCCGCAGGCTTTCTTGAGGCGGTCCCGCCACCAGCCAAGGCTTGCTTCGCCGGCGACGCGAAGCCCGGTGCGCGAAATCGCGTTGGTTCCGCGCCGCTCCGGGGCGGCAGGAAAGTCGAAGAAGGTAAGATCGGTGCCGGGGTTGGCTTTGCCGTCGGCGTAGAACAGGTGATAGGCGGAGACATCGTCCTGATTTACGGTCTTCTTGACCAGCCGCATGCCGAGCAGGCCGGTGTAAAAGGCCAGATTCTCCCGAGGCTTCGCCGAGATTGCGGTCAGGTGGTGAATTCCGCCTAGCTGCATTGCGTTTTCCTTAGAGTCTGTCCGGAGAGATCATGCTGGATTACATAGCTTTCTGAGCATGAGTCTGATTGAAGCGAGGCGCAGAAATGCGAGCGCCTTTCGATTGAGATTCTCCCAGTCTTTGGCGAGACGCCTGCACCGCCCGAGC
>JBBRSX010000010.1:0-73242 GCA_038244925.1 Hyphomicrobiales bacterium
GCACCTCGAGCAGCCGGTTGCGCGAACGCAGCGAGCGGTCCAGCGCCGACACCCGGCTCGAATGTTCAGAGTCGATCGCAAGCACCAGCCGGTCGAAGAAGCGCCGCCGCTCGGAAGCCGCTCCCAGGAACAGCCCGTCCATCGTCGGCGTCAGCCACACCATCCGCAGGTGATCGCCGAACGCGGTGGCCGAGCCCACCGGCTCGCGGTCGATGCGGCAGCGCCGGCTGGTGGAGGCCGCTTCCGCGGTGGGCGCGTCGATGCCGGTGCCGAGCGTGGCGAGCCCAAGCGCGCCCTCGACCTCGGCGGACACCGCCCAGGAGCCGTCACCCTGGTTGTCGGCGACATCCTCCAGCGTCGCGCGCCGCAGCCCGCGGCCCGGCGACAGAAACGAGATCGCCTCCAGGCAATTGGTCTTGCCGGCGCCGTTAGGCCCCACCAGCACCACCAGATCGCCTCGTGCCTGCACGCTCGCCATCCGGTAATTCCGGAAATGCGTCAGCGTCAGTTTTTGAATGCGGGACGGGGTCATGAGGTGCGGCGGTCGTTCTTACTTCCCTCTCCCCTTGTGGGAGAGGGTGGCGCCTCACGGAGTGAGGCGACGGGTGAGGGGTTCTCAACGCTCGGCAAGCTTGGCGAAAATGTCCTCCAGAATGCTGGTCGGTCGTTGCAGCACGTCATTGTTCCAATACCGCGCGATTAGGAATCCCTCGGTTTTCAAGGTCGCATCTCTTGCTTCGTCACGCCCGGATTCTGCGTGCTGGCTGCCATCGATTTCAACGATGAAGCGCTGCTCGAAGCAAACAAAATCGAGAATAAAGTTCTGAAAGGGGACTTGCCGGCGAAATTTGAAGCGGACTAATCGTCGGTCACGAAGCAATCGCCACATTGCGGCTTCGGCGTCCGTTGGCTCGTGACGCATGCGCTTTGCGAAGCCGCGGATATGCTTGGAGGTCGGACGGTGGTGCGGTGATTGCGGCGCGAACCCCTCACCCGTCGCCTCACTTCGTGAGGCGCCACCCTCTCCCACAAGGGGAGAGGGAAGATCAAAGGGTGGTTTGCCGGAAATGGATCACACCCGCATCGGCATCAGCACGTAGAGCGCACCCTTGTTTTCCTTGTCCTGCACCAGCGTCGGCGAGCCGGGGTCGGCGAGGCGCAGCACGGCGACGTCGCCTTCGATCTGGGCGGCAATGTCGAGCAGGTAGCGCGAGTTGAAACCGATATCGAGCGCGTCGGAGGCGTATTCGACCTCGAGCTCCTCGGTGGCGCTGCCGGAATCCGGATTGGTCACCGACAGCACCAGCTTGCCGGGGGCCAGCGCCAGCTTGACCGCGCGGCCGCGCTCGCTCGAAATGGTCGAGACGCGGTCGACGGCGGCCTCGAAATCCTTCTTGTCGACGATCAGTTCCTTGTCGTTGTTCTGCGGAATGACGCGGCCGTAATCCGGGAAGGTGCCGTCGATCAGTTTCGAGGTCAGCACTACATTGCCGATGGTGAAGCGGATCTTGCCCTGCGACAGCTCGATGGTGACTTCGGCGTCATTGTCCTCGATCAGCCGCTGCACCTCGCCGACGGTCTTGCGCGGCACGATTACGCCGGGCATGCCGGTCGCGCCCTTCGGCAATGGCAGATCGACCTGCGCCAGCCGATGTCCGTCGGTTGCCACGGCGCGCAAGGTTGCGGCCTTGGCGCTGCCGGCCGCGTGCAGATAGATGCCGTTGAGGTAATAGCGGGTCTCTTCGGTGGAGATCGCGAATTGGGTGCGGTCGATCAGGCGCTTGACGTCGGATGCGGCCAGCGCGAACGAATGCGTCATTTCGCCGGCGGCGAGATCCGGAAAATCGCTTTCGGGCAGGGTTTGCAGCGTAAAGCGCGAGCGGCCGGCCCGGATCGCCAGCACCGAGCGGTCGCCATCGGCTTCCAGCACGATCTGGGAGCCGTCGGGCAACTTGCGGACGATGTCATAGAACATGTGCGCGGGCACCGTGGTCGAGCCGCCGGTTCCGGTTTCCGCCGCCAGCGTTTCCGTCACCTCGAGGTCGAGGTCGGTCGCCTTCAGCGCCAGCTTGGCGTTTTCGGCGCGGATCAGCACGTTGCCGAGGATCGGGATGGTGTTGCGGCGTTCGACCACGCGATGGACGTGGCCTAGCGATTTCAGGAGTTGCGCACGTTCGACGGTGACCTTCATTGCAATACCCGCCAGATACCTAAGATGGAAAAGCCGGGCGGCCCTCAAGGCGCGCCGCGGCGTTGGAAACCCGGAAAAGCCCGATCAGAGTCGGCTTTGATCAAGCCCCCGGGGGACCGCAAGGTGGCGCGGATGGCCCGCCGGTGCAAGGGAAAGGGAGCCCCGTTCCCCACTTTTGGGGCAGAAAATCGGCAGAAAAACATTCTCCGGCCCCCGACGCCAACTCGGGCTTACCAGGGTTGGGCATCATAATTATCGAAGCCGGATAAATCCGGCTTCGATTGGGGCGGGAGAAGAATTCATTCCTGCAATTGCCGCTTCAGCGATTCGACCTCTTCGGACAGCGCCACGTCCTTGGAAACCAGTGCCTCGATCTTGCGCACGGCGTGCAGCACTGTGGTGTGGTCGCGCCCCCCGAAGCGGCGGCCGATTTCCGGCAGCGAACGCAGCGTCAGCGTCTTCGCCAGATACATCGCGACCTGGCGCGGCCGGACCACGTTGGCGGTGCGGCGCGAGGACAGCAGGTCCGAACGGCTCACATTATACTGCCGGGCCACCACCCGCTGGATGTCCTCGATCTTGATCCGCTTCGGCTCCTGCGGACGGATCAGGTCGCGAACCTCGCGCTCGGCCATTTCCAGCGTCACCGGCTGGGCATTGAGCTTGGAGTGCGCGAGTAGGCGGTTGATGGCGCCTTCGAGGTCGCGGCCATTGTGGGTGATGGTGCGGGCCAGATAGTCCAGCACCGGTTCCGGCACTTCGAAGCTCGCATGATGCGCACGCGCCGCCGCGACGCGCGATTTCAGTATTCCAAGCCGCAACTCTTCGCCGAGCGAGCCCATCTCCACGACGAGGCCGCCGGCCAGCCGCGAGCGGACGCGGTCGTCGAGGCTTTCGAGGTCGGACGGCGGCCGGTCGGCGGCGATCACCACCTGGCGGCCGGCATCGATCAGTGCATTCAGCGTATGGCAGAACTCGGCCTGGGTCGACTTGCCCTGCAGGAACTGGAGATCGTCGATCACGAGCACGTCGATGCCGCGCAGTGCCTCCTTGAACGCCAGCGCTGTCTGGGTTTTGAGCGCGGCGACGAAGCCGTACATGAACTTCTCGGCGGTGAGATACAGCACCTTGCGCTCGCTGCCGGAGTTGCCGGCCCAGGTCACCGCCTGCAGCAGATGGGTTTTGCCGAGACCGACGCCGGCGTGAATGTAGAGCGGATTGAACATCACGGCATCGCCGCGGCGTCCTTCGGCGACCTGACGTGCCGCGGCATGCGCCAGCGTGTTGGAGCGGCCGATCACGAAACTTGCAAAGGTCAGGCGCGGGTCGAGCGGCGAGCCGCCGAGCGCATCATGGCTGGCGGACACCGGCGCGGTCGCGGTCGAGCGCAATTCGGGCGCGGGACGGCCATCGATGCGCTCGGGGCGGCGCTGATCGGCAGCCGCGGGCGCCTCTTTCACCGGCGCTGCGCAACGCATCGCCGTGCGCACGGTGAGATCGATCCGATGCACTTCCGGCATCTCGGCCTGCCAGCAGGTCAGGACGCGGTCGGCGTAATGCGCCTGGATCCAGCTCTTCAGGAAGCGGGTCGGAACCGACAGATGGACGCTTTCATCCTGCACGGCTTCCAGATCCATGCGCGCGAACCAGCTGGTGTAGACGTCTTCGCCAACACTCGTCCGCAGGCGACCCTTCACGCGTGTCCAGCGATCCTGTTCCATATTTGTCATTGCTTGAGAACTTTTCTGAAAGAGAAATGGTAGTTTGCCAAATCGCCTTGCAGGGCCCTTGCAGGGTTCCTGCCAGACGCGACCGCGAGCGGGGTTTCTCCGGACATAGCTCTAGCGCTCGACGGAATCGCCGCTTACGCAGATCTAAAGCTGGAGAAGAAGTATCCGCTGGGTCAGTGCGTACTCGACGGTCTTTCCGGAGCTCGCGCGGAGGGCTGATTGAAAACGATGACTTGAGAATCCGAGTCTTGGGAATCCGATACAGTGGAATCCGATACGGTCTCGTTCGAGATGCGCATGTCGAATGCCGCGATGATACCGTGAAGCATACTACCTCCCCCTCTCGCCGCGAAAACGCGCGGCGAGTTACCAGATCAAAAGTGTTTTCAAAGTGTGCCGCTACCGAACAATATGTCCGACGCTGCGCCGCCGCGTAACCTCAGTCAGTCGTCTTCAACACGTTCAAGAGCTACGCGTTCCCAATCGTTCCGGTTGCCGGCATCAAGCTATCGAGTGTCTGAATTCTCGAGCGCCTTATTTCTCCTATCCGTCGCGCACGAACCGCGCACGCCACGCCCGAGAAATTTAGACACAGAACCGCCGTCCTCATATTGCTATGAGTTATCAACCTAGCACCGCTTGGAAAGCGTCGCTAACGCGCACACCGCCGCCGATTTGCACGTCCGCCCCTGGGTCTCAAACCGCGCTGGTCAGGAAAACCTTGGGCGTCGCGAACGAGTAAGGAATACACCAAGCACAATTTCTGACAATCCGTGATTCGACGTTGGCGCTCGACTCTTCGGCGGTGTTGCAATGCTGCAATCAAGTGCCGCCGCACCAAGGTTTTGAATCCGTGCACAGAATCGCGCAGCGTCAGCCATCGTGACAATTTTCGCTGCACTCGCAAAAAATTTTAAGAAACCGTTACAATCGTGGTTACCCGGGCCGGTTTTCAAAACGCTTGAAGCCGCTATGTGGATAAGTGACTAGCGAGACGAAGTTTTTTGCGATTGTTTTTGAGGGTAACTCCCGCCATGCCCGTCAGACTCTGTTCAATGGAGTGCAGAGGCGCCGTTCGATCGTTGCAAGGCAGCGGATGATTTTTTGCATCTGCGCACGGCAAAGCCGGTGCAACAAAGATGCACGTCGTAAAACTACGGGAGCGCGAAGAAATATGACACGTCGCCGGTGGCGGAGCAATCGAACCGCAAAAAGAAAAAGCCCGGCTTAGCCGGGCTTTGACGAATGTCTATTTCTGTCAGCTCACTGTGTGAGCTGATCACGCAAGTCCGGCGATCACTTCGCCAGTTTGGCGATCGCGTGCGTCAGGCGCGACACCTTACGGCTCGCATTGTTCTTGTGAATGATGTTGCGCTGCGCGGCCTGCATCAGTTCCGGTTCCGCGTTCTTCATCGCCTTCAGCGCGGCATCGCGGTCGCCGCTCTTGATGGCTTCCTCGACGGTGCGCACCGCGCCACGCATCTGGGTGCGGCGCGACTTGTTGATGATGGTGCGGCGGGCAATCTTGCGGGTCGCCTTTTTGGCGGATGTGGTATTGGCCATGTTCTCAACTGTCCTTCGGCTGTCATCGCTCGGGTGGTCGGGCTCGAGCGCGCCGGCCGTTCAAATTGCGTGATCGACGTTGTGCTTATTCGGAGCGTATTTGGTCAGAGTGTTCTTGAGGATGCCATGCTCCGGAGCCAATGTGCTCCCCACCTTTCGATGGATAGGTCTGGCGCTGCTCAAAGAACAGCGGCGGCGGGATTGCGCCCGCCGCCATTGGGGGTCTTATAGAGGGCGCGTCTGGTACCGTCAACGACTTCCGCCCGCCCCGAAAGGGGCGGGAATCGAGCTGGAAATGGCACATAAGACGCTGATGAGGTTGAATTTCCCGGGCTCCCCCGGTATTGGCCTGGCGGTCGCTCGGGCGCGACAGATATAAGGTGATGCATGATCCGCGGTTTCTTCCGGCTTATCGGCCTGCTGCTCCTGGCCGGCGGATTCATCCTCATGGTCTATGACGGGGCCCGTTTCGTCGCCGACCAGACCCTGCGTTTCACCCGGTTCGGCCAGTTCTGGAACGATATCAACCAGACCAGCCAGACCGCGTTCCAGACCTGGGTTCAGGGCAATGTGCCCTGGCTATGGAACAGCATCGACAGGTTCTTGCTCGACCAGCCGGTTTTCGCCGTGCTGGGCGTGGTAGGCATCCTGCTCATGATCCTGTTCCGGCCCCGCAAGCCGTTGATCGGCTACTCGCGCGACTGACAAAACGCTCCATGCCGTCACCCGGCGGTAACAGGGCTGCCGTATCCGGCGTAACGGCATATATATAGAGACGACCGGCCGAATGCTGTTTCCGGCGTCAGCCGATGTGCCGCCTGGAGCTGTTCCATGTTTTTCATGCGCAAGACCACGGCGTTACCGAGTGCCGCCGAAGCGTTGCCCGGCCGTGCCACACCGATCCCGACCGCGACCACCCACTTCGTCAACGGCCGTAAACTTCAGCCGCCCTATCCCGCAGACCTTGAGCAGGCGGTGTTCGGGCTCGGCTGTTTCTGGGGCGCGGAACGCAAGTTCTGGCAACTCGGCGACGGCATCTATACGACCGCCGTCGGCTACGCCGGTGGTCACACCCCCAATCCCACCTATGAAGAGACGTGCTCGGGCCGCACCGGTCATACCGAGGTGGTCCTTGTCGTGTTCGACCCGAACAAGATTTCGTACCAGCGGTTGCTGAAAACGTTCTGGGAAAATCACAACCCGACGCAGGGCATGCGCCAGGGCAACGATGTCGGCACCCAGTATCGCTCGGCGATCTACACATCAGGCGATGCGCAACGCCAGGCCGCCGATGCGTCGAAAGTGACGTATCAGAAGGCGCTGGCGGCCAAGGGCCTTGCTGCGATCACCACCGAGATCACGCCTGCGGGCGAATTCTATTTCGCCGAGGACTATCATCAACAGTATCTCGCCAGGAATCCGGCGGGTTATTGCGGACTGGGCGGCACCGGCGTGTCGTGCCCGATCGGCGTCGCCGTGAGTGCCTGATTGGTTCTTCGACCTCTCCCCGTGCCGCGCGGAGAGGTTGAGCCTGACGCTCCCGCGCGCGCTGTAAAAACGCTTTATTAACCATAACAGGTACAAGACTAGTGCTGTCTCGCTTCAAGGGATGGCTCCAGTGCGGGTTGCGCGCGCGTTTCGATTACCGATCACTGCGATCATGACGGCGCTCGCTTTGTCGGGGTGCATGCGCACGACCGGGCCGGTCGCGGTCGCGCCGCAAAGCGATCTCGATTCGATGGCCTATGGCCAGCCCTATGGTCCGCCGCCGCGGGCCGTCGCCGCGGATTCCGGCGGTGGCGCGATCAGCGCGTTGCGCTCGGCCTTTGCCTCTTCCCCGCGCTTGTCCTCCGCACCCGTCGTTGTTGCCGCACCGGTGGCCTATGTCGAGCCGATGCCGGTGGCAGCGCCGGCGCGTTACGACGCGGTCTATCATCTGGATGCCGGCGACAAGCTGCGCGTCGTGGTCTACGGCCAGGAAGGCCTCACCAATACCTATGCGATCGACGCCGGCGGTTCGATCACCATGCCGCTGATCGGCTCGGTGCCGGCGCGCGGCCGCACCACGGCGGGACTGGCGTCCGAAATCTCGGCCAAGCTGCGCGGCGGATATATTCGCGATCCCTCGGTCGCGGTGGAAATCGAATCCTACCGGCCGTTCTTCATCCTCGGAGAGGTCGCAGCTCCCGGCCAATATCCCTACGTGCCCAACATGACGGTCGAGAGCGCGGTGGCGATCGCCGGCGGCTTCTCGCCGCGCGCCCGGCGCGACAGTGTCACGGTGACCCACACCGACACATCCGGCACCGGACGCTTCGTGGTCCCGCCGGGCACCTCGATCAGCCCCGGCGATACCGTGCTGGTCGGCGAGCGCTGGTTTTAGTCGCAATCATCTCTGCCATTTGTCATTCCGGGGCGATGCGCAGCATCGAGCCCGGAATCCATACTCCCGATCGTGGTTATGGATTCCAGGCTCGCTACTACGTCGCGCCCCGGAATGACGAGGTGGTGAGATGCGCGCCTTACGTCTTCAAATGCTTCGCAAAGAAATCCAGGCTGCGCGGCCAGGCGATGTCGGCGCTGGCCTTGTCGTAGCTGGCGCGTTCGTCGCAGTGAAAGCCGTGCTGCGCGCCGGGATAGACGAAGACCTCGACATCGGGCCGCTTGGCCTTGATGGTCTCGACATCGGTCAAGGGAATGCCGGCATCCTTCTCGCCGAAATGCAGTTGCGTCGGCACCTTCGGCTTGTCGTCGGCGAAGCGCACGACGGCGCCGCCGTAATAGCCAACGGCGGCCGACAGGCCTGACAGCTTGGTGGCCGCCGCGTAGGCGATGCTGCCGCCGAGGCAGAAGCCGATAATGCCGACCGGCCCGACGCTTTTCACAGCGTCGATCGCGGCCTGGGTGTCGAGCAGCATCGCGGCCCAGTCCGGATTGGCGACGAATTTTCGCGCGTTCGCGATCTCGTCGGGTGTGTAGCCGCACTGGAAGTTCGGTTCGATGCGGTCGAAGATCGACGGCGCGATCGCGACATAGCCGGCGGCGGCGAGGCGATCGCAGACCGAGCGGATGTGGTGATTGACGCCGAAAATTTCCTGGATCACCACGATGGCGCCTTTCGGCGCGCCCGCGGGGTCGGCGCGATAGGCGCCCTGTTTAAATCCGTCCGAAGCGCTCAGTTTGATATCTTGTCCCACGGGTCATCCATTACGTTTGAGTTGCACGAAGTCGGTTGAGGAATTTGAAGGCGCGGCTACTGCCACATCCAGTTATGGCCCCAGTCGCCCTTCCAGCCGGCCAGCCGGCCTTTGCGGAACTGGAGATAGAGCCGGTCCTTCTTGTAGAACAATCCGCTGCCGCCGATATTGCGAAACGTCAGGTAAATTTCCTCGCCCGGCCGGCCGCTGACGTAATTGAGGCCGGTGCCGAGCGCGCGGGCGGCGCTTTCCTCGTCCATGCCGAAGACCAGCGGTGTGGTGTTCGACAGGGTCGCGGTGAACGGCGGCGGGTAGGGGCCGCCGGTCGGTGGCAAATGCTGCGCAAGAGCGGGCAGGCAACCGGCTGCGAGCAGCGACAACGCGGCGACAAACCTTCTCATGACGCGGCCTTCTGCGCCGTCTTTTCTTGGGCTTTGGCGTCAAGCTCGTCGAGGAACGGCAACACGGCGTCGATGAAGGCCTGCGGCTGGTCGATGTTGACGGCGTGGCCGGCGGCCGGGACCACCACTTTCCGCGCGCCGGGAATCTTTGCCGCCATGTAGTCGGAGGCGGCCAGGAACGGGGTGTCGTCGGCGCCGACCACGACCAGCGACGGCACCTTGATGTCGGGCAGCGACTCGATCACGCGGGCGTCGCGCTGGGTCAGCATCCCGCGGGCGGCATGCGCCAGCCCCAACGCATCGCGATGGGTGACGCTGGAGCGTTCGCGGCTGCCGGACTTCAAAACCGCGAGGCCTTCGCGGTCGAAACGGTCGCCGGTGTCACGGGCGCGCTTGTTCCAGACCTCGCGGGCATCGTCCTTCTTGAAACCGGGGCCGGTGTCGATGATCAAAAGCGCGCGCACACGGTCGGGATGGGCGCGGTAGAACGCCAGCGACATGTAGCCGCCGAGCGAGAGGCCGCCGACGATCGCGTTTTTGGCGCCGACCTCGTCGAGCAGTGCGGCCATGTCGGCAACGGTCAGCGCTTCGCTGTAGGCCGAGGGATCGCTGGGGTAATCGGACTGGCCGTGGCCGCGCATGTCCCACAACACGAGCTTATGATGGTTCGACAGCGCCGCGATCTGGCCCTGCCACATATCAGATGTCGAGGAGTAGCCGTGGGTCAGCAACAGCGGCGGGCCGGAGCCGTGCACCTCGTAGTAAATGTCGACCCCGTCACGATTGAGCTTCGGCATGGCGCGTTCCCAACTATTTGTTCCGGATAGTTCTGGCCCGTCTGCATCCTAGCGCGATCCCTTCGTCGTTGGGAAATGCAGAAACGAAAGAGGGGTGTGCGGCGGCAACTCAATTGAGACTGTTCCGCGACCATGCGTTGCCGCAGCGCACAACCTGGAATTTCTCTTCGACCGTTTCCAAATTGCATTGCCTCCAGGTTGGATCGGTATCATTCTGCACGCAACTGGCATCGACCCGGTGGGTGCCGGCCAATACCCAAAAAGTGAGTTGCCGCCGTAAGCGGCATCCAACACCGGAAGGGGAGCGCAAATGCCTAATCTGAATATCAACGGACGGAGCATGTCCGTCGAAGCGGCCAGCGATACGCCGCTGCTCTGGGTCATCCGCGAACAACTGCAGATGACCGGCACGAAATTCGGTTGCGGCGCCGGTCTTTGCGGCGCTTGCACGGTTCATGTCAACGGCGAAGCCGTTCGTTCCTGCCAGACCGCGGTCAGCGACGCCGTCGGCAAGAAGATCACCACCATCGAAGGCCTCAGCGCCAAGGGCGATCATCCGCTGCAGAAGGCCTGGATTGCCGAGCAGGTTCCGCAATGCGGCTACTGCCAGTCCGGCCAGATCATGCAGGCGGCTTCGCTGCTGTCGAAGAATTCCAATCCGACCAAGGATGAAGTGGTCGCGCATATGGACGGCAATCTGTGCCGCTGCATGACCTATTCGCGGATCCAGAAGGCGATCATGCGCGCCGCGACCGAAATGCGTACCGCCTCCAACGCCGGCAACGAGCGGAGGGCCACATGAATACGCACGTGAAAATCACCTCAAGCGAACCCGCCGATCTCAGCCGCCGCTCGTTCCTGGTCGGCTCCGCCGCCGCCGGCCTCGCGCTCGGCTATTCCGCGGTTCCCGGTCTGTTGGGCGCCGATCAGGCACTCGCCGCCGCCGCCAATTTCGATCCCAGCGTCTGGTATTCGGTCGGGCCCGACGGCATCGTTACCGTCACCTGCGGCAAGGCCGATATGGGCCAGCACATCGCCTCCACCATGGCGCAGATCGTGTCCGAAGAACTCGGCTCGAGCTGGAAGGACATGCGGGTTCAGCTCGCCTCCAACGATCCGAAGTTCAACGACCCGGTGTTGGGCGCGCAGATCACCGGCGGCAGCTGGAGCACGATGATGAATTTTGACGCGATGAGCCGTGCGGGTGCC
This sequence comes from Hyphomicrobiales bacterium, assembly GCA_038244925.1. Lineage (GTDB taxonomy): Bacteria > Pseudomonadota > Alphaproteobacteria > Rhizobiales > Xanthobacteraceae > Bradyrhizobium. The sequence goes on from JBBRSX010000010.1 coordinate 11,089, forward strand.
GCGGGCCGCATCGCCTTGACCGAAGCTGCAGCCAGCGCGATGGGCGTACCATCAGGTGAACTCGTGGTGCGCGACTCCGTGATCTCGCATCCGAAGTCGAAGAAGCAGATGAGCTTTGCCGACATCGTCAAGAGCGGCAAGATCACCAAGACGTTTACGCCGGACGAACTCAAGGCGATCAAGCTGAAGAGCCCCGACCAGTACACCATGATCGGCGTCTCGGTGCCGCAGCTCGACATCCCCTCCAAGACCAACGGCACGGCCAAATACGGCATCGACGTGATGCTGCCGGGCATGGTCTACGGCAAGGTCGTCACGCCGCCGGTGCGCTACGGCGCCACCGTCAAGGCGGTCGATGACAGCGACGCCAGGAAGGTGCCGGGGTTCATCAAGGCCGTTACCCTTGACGACAAGACCGGAAGCACCACCGGCTGGGTGGTGGCGGTGGCCAACACCTATGCCAACGCCCGCAAGGCCGCGGACGCGCTGAAGATCAGCTATGACGGCGGTCCGAACGCCAAACTGTCGAGCGAGTCGCTGCTGACCGAAGCCAAGCGGCTTCAGGCCATGGACGATTCCGGCCAGTTCTTCGTCAAGGACGGCGATACGGCGGCGGCCTTCGGGACGGCGGCGAAAGTGCTGGAGGCGGAGTACACCACCAGCATCAACATCCATGCGCCGCTCGAGCCGATGAACGCCACCGCGCAGTTGCAAGGCGACATCTGGCACATCTATTCCGGCAACCAGTTCGCCACGCGCTCCGGCGCGATCGCGGCGGGTGCTGCCGGGGTCGATCCCAAATTCGTCGTGATGCATCAGATGTGGCTGGGCGGCGGCTTCGGCCGGCGCCTCGATGCCGACATGATGGTGCCGGCGGTGCAGGCGGCGAAGGCCGTCGGCAAGCCGGTCAAGATCATCTATTCCCGCGAAAACGACATGACCATGGACTATTCGCGGCCGCTGACATTCCAGAAGGTCAAGGCCGGTCTGGATGCCGACGGCAAACTGATCGCGCTCAACCACGACGTGGTCAGTGCGTGGCCGACCGCGCGCTGGGGGATTCCCGATTTCCTCTCGCCTTCGGTTGACAAGAAAGGTCCGCTCGATGCGTTCACCGTGAATGGTGCGGACTTCTTCTATTCCGTGCCCAATCACAATGTTCGCGCTATCAAGAACGAGATGGCGCACAACGCCACCCCGTCCGGCCAGTTGCGGTCGGTGGCGCCGGGCTGGACGTTCTGGGCGATCGAAAGCATGATCGACGAACTCGCCAATGCCGCCGGCCAGGATCCGGCGCAGTACCGCATCGCGCTGCTGGACGGCAAAGGCAAGAACGACGGTGGCGCGCAACGGCTGCGCAACACCTTGCTGGCGGCGATGGGCATGGCCGGTTACGGCACCAAGCAATTGCCGAAAGGCGAAGGCATGGGGGTTGCCTGCGTCTCGTCGCAGGAACGCGCGACCGCAAGCTGGACCGCGTGCGTGGCCCATGTGGCGGTGTCGTCTTCCGGCGAGGTCAAGGTCAAGAAGTTGACCGTGGCCACCGACGTCGGCACCCAGGTGCATCCCGACAATATCCGCGCCCAGGTCGAGGGTGCGGCGCTGTGGGGGCTGTCGCTGGCGATGTACGAGAAGGCGACGCTGAAGGACGGCGGTATCGAGCAGACCAACTTCGATACCTACACGCCGTTGCGGATGAGCCAGATGCCGGAAGTGGCGGTCAACGTCATCGCCAACGGTGAAAAGGCCACCGGCGTCGGCGAACCCGCCGTCACGGTGATCGCGCCCGCGCTCGGCAACGCGATCTTCAACGCCTGCGGCGCCCGCGTCCGTTCGCTGCCGATCACGGCGGCGGCGGTGAAGGCGAACATGAAGGCGTAAGCGCGCAGCACCGATCAAGGACGATCCGCCGGAGGCTCAGCTTCCGGCGGATTTTTTTGTCCACCCCGTCATGCCCCGCGAAGGCAGGGCATCCAGTACGCCGGGGGCGGTGCAGTTCTCACAGGCATCCCGGCATACTGGATCATCCGCCTTCGCGGATGATGACGGCCGTCGAGCCGTCGTCCACGCAAAGCCGATCCCTAAAATTGTAGCGATTGCGCTAGCCTTCCGTTCACGACGCCTCTTAAGCCACCGGGAACGCCTTGTCCGATAACGTCCGGCGTCGGTCATCACCACCGCAAGGCTCCGGGGTCCCATGTCAGCTCTACCCAACAAGATTCCGACCAGGCGCCGGCTGCTGCTGGCGTCGGATCGGAGCGATCGAAGCAGCGAACTGGCGAGCATTCTTCAAGCCGTCGGTCAGGTCGACACCATTACGACCTCGGCCATTCCCGATGCCCCCTCGCGCGATCTTTCGGGCATCGTGGTCGACATCAACCTGCGCTCCGCCGAGAGTGTACAGCTGGTGCGCAACAAGCTGCGAGCCGACGCCTATCGCGAGATGCCGCGGTTGTTCGTGCTCGCAGACGCGCTGCACCATGGATCGATGCAGGCCTGGGCGCTCGGCGCCACCGATACCATCGCGCGCCCGTTCGACGCGCAGGGCATCCTGCAGCGGATTCGTGCCGCATTTCCCGACACCGATAGCTACGACGAAACCGATCGCGGCAAGGCACTGAACCGCGGCGTCGAAGCGGCGCACGCCGTGCTGGTCAAGATCTTCAACGGGCTGCCGGCCGGCGAACCACTGAAATTCAGCGACATCGTCGAGGCCGAGAACAAGATCATCAGGGCGATCAGGCATTCGTCGTTGCGGGAATGGCTGACGACCGTCGGTTGCCATCACACCGACAGCTACCGCCATTGCCTGTTTGTCACCGGCTTTGCAGTGGCGTTCGCGCAACATCTCGGCATGCGCGACGACGACCAGCGCAGGCTCGCCCGCGCCGCCTTGCTGCACGACGTCGGCAAGGCGTTCATTCCGGTGTCGATCCTCGACAAGCCGGACTCGCTGACGCTGGAGGAAATGGACGAGATGCGCCAGCATCCGCGCCGCGGCTTTGACGCGCTGACGGCGCAGGGCGGCTTCCCGCCGGAAATGCTCGACGTGGTGCTGCACCACCACGAATTCCTCGACGGCACCGGCTATCCCGACGGCCTCAGCGGCAAAGAGATCAGCGACATCGTGCGCCTGACCACGATCGTGGATATCTATGCGGCACTGGTCGAAAAGCGCGCCTATCGGCTGCAGTTCACCCATGCCCGCGCGTTCGCCGTGATGGAAGAGATGGGCGACAAGGTCGACCAGCATCTGCTGCATGCGTTTCGCCCGGTCGCGTTCGGGCATTACTGAGGCGCGGGCGCCCCTTCGCGCGCCGCTCCCATCAGCCGCTCAACGCAAGTATTCGGACTTTTCAGCCGGCTAGCTATCTGGGATCATCGGCGCGCCATGCGCCGTGACGCATGATGGCAGACGGGGAAGACCCATGGATACGACGGCGACCTTGAGCGGGGATCTCGACATTCCCGCCGACATCGCGGCGACCCTGGTCAATCCGGCCGCCTATGCCGACCACCGCCTCCATGACAGCTATCGCTGGCTCCGCGCCAATAACCCGCTCGGCGTGGCGCGGCCGGAGCAATACGATCCGTTCTGGGTCGTCACCAAGCACGCGCATATCCAGGCCATCAGCCGCCAGAACGAACTGTTCCACAATGCCGATCGCCCGACCACGCTGACGACGCGCGCGGTCGAGGAACGCGTGCGCAAGATCACCGGCGGGCCGAACCTGGTACGCTCGCTGGTGCAGATGGACGCGCCCGATCACCCGAAATACCGCGCGCTGACCCAGGGCTGGTTCATGCCCGCCAATCTCGGAAAGTTCGAGGCGCGGGTGCGCGAGATCGCGCGTGCGACCGTGCGGCGCATGCTCGACAGAGGCGGCCATTGCGATTTCGTCGCCGACGTCGCCCTCGGCTATCCCCTGCACGTCATCATGGAAATTCTCGGCGTGCCCGAGAAAGACGAGCCGCGAATGCTCAAGCTGACGCAGGAGTTGTTCGGACCGCAGGATCCCGACACGGCGCGGATCCGGGAGTCGTTAACGGCGGAACAGTTTTCGGCGATGATGCAGTCCGTCGTGAACGATTTCGGCACGTATTTTCGTGGCATCACTGAAGACCGACGCCGCAACCCGCGCGAGGATCTCGCCACCGTCATCGCCAATGCCAAGATCGGCGGCGACTACATGCCGGACCATGACGCCACCAGCTATTACATGATCGTCGCGACCGCCGGCCACGACACCACCTCGTCCTCGACCGCCGGCGCACTCTGGGCGCTGGCGGAGGATCCGGCGCAGTTCGAACGGGTCAAGGCCGATCCCGGACTGATCCCGGGGCTGGTCGACGAGGCGATTCGCTGGATGACCCCGGTCAAGCACTTCATGCGCTCGGCGACCTCAGACACCGAACTCGGCGGCCGCAAAATTGCAAAAGGCGACTGGCTGATGCTGTGCTACGCGTCCGGCAACCGCGACGAGGAAGTGTTCGAGCAGCCGGATCAATTCCGCTGCGACCGCAAACCAAACCGCCACGTCGCGTTCGGTTACGGCGCGCATCTCTGCCTCGGGCAATATCTGGCGAAACTGGAAATGAAGATCCTGTTCGAGGAATTGCTGCCGCGGCTGAAATCGGTCGCGCTCGAGGGCGAGGTGAAGATGACGCAGGCTTATTTCGTCAACGGCCCGAAGAAGCTGCCGATCCGGTTTGAGGTGAATTGAATTCCGTCATTGCCTGCAACAAACGCGAAGCATCTGTGCACGGGAGCGTCAGCGACAAGGCACTCCATACTTTCTTTGCCGAACCATGGATTGCTTCCGCCTTCGCTCGGCGAGCTACGGCGGACAAGTCGCTTCGCTCGCGATGACGAGGCGCGAACGCCTTATCCCAGCATCTTCCGCAATTCCGCCTTTGCCACCTTCTCCAGTGTCGAGCGCGGCATTTCATCGACGAAATGAATTTCGCGCGGCACCTTGAAGTCGGCCAGCGATTTGCGGCAGGCGGTCATCACGATGTCATGCAGATCAGCCGGCGCGGCCGCGACACCCGCGAGCGGAATGATGAAAACGACCGGCACTTCGTCGAGCATCGGGTGTTTCTTCGCCACGACCGCAGCCTCGCGCACGCCGGGCACCACCGCGATCACCTGTTCGATTTCGGAGGCCGCGACGTTTTCGCCGCCGACCTTCAGCATGTCCTTGGCGCGGTCCCCGAATCTCAGGAAACCGTGGTCGAGCAGGGTGACGCGGTCGCCGGTGATGAAATAGCCGTGCTCGTCAAAACTCTCGACCGTGGCTTTTTCGTTGTGCAGATATTCGGCGAATAGCGACAGGCCGGGAATGCCCTTGATCAGGAGATTGCCGGTGTCGCCGACCTCGGTCGGCGCACCGTCGTCGTCGGTGACACGGATCGAATATTCGGGCGCGGCGCGACCGATCGACATCGGCGTGTTGGGCTGGTCGACTTCGCCGATGATGCCGTGGGTGATGGTCTCGGTCATGCCCCACCAGCCGATGGTCTTGATGCCGAATACCGCGAACGGCGGCGGCTCGTTGACCGCCGTGCCCCAGAGCCGGAATTTGTGGTTCTTCGGAACCTCGTGTTCCAGCAGCGCCTTCATGCAGAACGGGATCGTCGAGGTCCAGGTGCTGTTGTGCTCCAGCGCCACGTTCCAGAACCGGCTGGCGGAAAACCGCGGCTGGATCACGCAGGAGCCGCCGACCCACAGCGTCGCCAGCATCGAATAGGCCAGCGCATTGGTGTGGAACAGCGGCAGATAGGTCTGGTGCACATCGGTAGCGTGCAGGTCCTCATGCGCGGCGTTGATCTTGCCGCCCCACAGCGCGTTGGCATGCGTCCACAGCACCGCCTTTGGGCGCGACGTGGTGCCGGAGGTATATTGGACGCTGCACGGCGCCATCGGATCGGTGGCGCGTCGCGGCCGGTCGGCACTGTCGGCGAACAATGATTCAAAACTGTCGCCGCGCGGTGCGTTATTTGTCGGCGTGCTGCCGGCGTCGTGCGAGATGACGGCGATCCAGCGGAGGTCGCGGCAATGGGCCGAGATCAATTCGGCATAAGCCGGCTGGGTGATCGCGGCGACCGCGCCGCAATGGCCGGCAAAGTATTCCATTTCCGCCGCCGCCGAACGGGTGTTGGTGGTGACCGCGATGGCGCCGAGTTCGACGCAGGCAAACCAGGCCAGCATTGCCTCGATGCAGTTGTCGAGGTGGATCAAGACATATTCGCGGGGCTTGATGCCACGTTTGACCAGCCCTGCGGCCAGCGCGCCGACGCGCTCGTGGAATTCGCCGTAGGACCATTTCCGCGCCGGCGCCTCGAACGGCGCCCAGATCAGGAAAGGATGGTTGCGGCGGCTCTCGGCGCGCATCCGCAGCAGCCACGGCACGTCGAGCCCTGCGAATGGACCGACGACGCCCGGCGCTGCCTGTGAAATCGACATGGTTCCTCCCGTGCAGCTTCTGGCCGGCTGCCTTGGTTTTACTTGGGAGTAGTTCTGCCATTGGATGGCGCAGGGAGCAAATCCGCGAATATTTGCGCCGTCATACCGGGGCGATACGCAATTGCGCACCTGAAGTCTGGTCCTTCGGGCCATCTCGCAATGACGGAGGCTCTACGCCGCCCCACCCTCATACGACGAAATCTCGATCAAACTGCCATCGGGATCCCGGCGATGGACCGAAAGCACCGTGCCGGCAGGGCATCGTCCGGGCTCCCGGCGTTTCGAGCACAAATCGTGGCGTCGCGGTCATGGTCGCTTGCCTTTCAGCTCACTACCACGCTCCGACTGAAATGAACGACTGGAGCACTATCATGACCTCGGATTCGCGCGACCTCGTTGTCGTTATTACTCACGGCGCCGACCATGAGTTGTCATCCGCGGGCATGACCATCGCTTTGGGCGGAATGACGGCCGGACTGAACGTATCGATCTTTCTTACCAGCGCCGGCGTCGATATCGTCAGGAGAAACGCAGCCGATTTGACCCAGGTGAAGCCGCTTGAGCCGCTGGGCGACATGCTCCGTGACTTCATGACCCGCGGCGGAAATCTCTGGGCGTGCACGCCCTGCGTCAAGAGCCGGGGTTACACCCAGGAAAATCTGCTTGATGGCGTGGTCATCACCGGAGCAAGCGTGATGCATGAGCTCATCAAGCGAGGCGCCGCGACGTTAAGCTTCTGACCCGTTATGAGGCGAGGGTGGGTCAACCGGTCTCACCCTCATACGATGAAATCTCGATCAAACTACCGTCGGGATCGCGGCAATAGACCGAGCGCAGCGTGCCGCGGGCGCCTTGTTTGGCGACCGGGCCTTCCTCGATGGCGACATGGTTGGCTTTCAGATGCGCGACCACCTGGTCCGGGGTGCTGGCGGTCAGGAAGCACAGGTCGTCACTCCCGGCGGTTTCGTGGTCGGCGGTGAACCACTCGACCTTGTCGGCGCCGCGCGGCCGGACGTTGATCTTCTGGTTCCCGAACACCAGCGAGGTCCGCGGCGTCTTGCCGGGGCCGGGATCGAACACCTTGACCTCCATGCCGAGGATCTTGCGATACCACTCGGCGGAGCGGGCCACGTCAGCCACATTGATCACGAGATGGTCGAGCGCGTTCACCTTGACGGACATGTCTTATCCTTTCGTCGCGGTCGCCATCGCATGTGTCGCACTGGCCGCGTTTGGGTTTGTTTGTTACAACGCGGCCCACGATCAATTCAATAGAACGGACCGGGCTTTGAACCCGGCTTTTTGGGAGAAAATTCATGATTTCACGCCGCGCCGCGATCTGCCTGACGGTTATGGGTCTTTCGGCAGTCGTCTCCATCGGCAGCGCCTCCGCGGCGGACTATCCGACGCGGCCGGTGAAATGGGTCGTCGGATATCCGGCCGGCGGCTCCACCGACATCATCGCGCGGCTGATCGGCCAGCGGCTGTCGGAGAAGCTCGGCCAGCAATTCGTGATTGAAAACAAGCCGGGCGCCGGCAACAACATCGCCACCGAAAGCGTCGTCAACGCCGAACCGGACGGTTACACCGTGCTGCTGGTCAATCCGGCGAACTACATCAACACCTCGCTTTACGCCAACCTCAAGTTCAATTTCCCTAGGGATATCGCCCCCGTCGCGTCCTTTAATCGCGTGCCGAACGTGATGACGGTCGGCAAGGATGTGCAGGCGAAAACGGTCGCTGAATTCATAGCCTATGCGAAGGCCAATCCGGGCAAGGTCAACATGGCTTCCTCCGGCAATGGCACCTCGGTGCATCTGTCCGGCGAAATGTTCATGGCGATGGCCGGCATCAAGATGCAGCACGTGCCGTATCGTGGCGCGGCGCCGGCCATCACCGACATGCTCGGCGGCCAGGTGCAGGTGATGTTCGACAACATGCCCTCGATCATCCCGCATATCAAATCCGGTGCGCTGCGCGCGCTCGCGGTGACGACGGCCGTAAAGTCCTCGCAATTGCCGGATACGCCGACCGTGGCTGAAACCGTTCCGGGCTATGAGGCCAGCGCGCTGTTCGGCATGGGTGCGCCGAAGAACACGCCGAAGGAGATCATTGCGAAGCTCAACAGCGAGATCAACGCGATCCTGGCCGAGCCGGACATGAAAAAGCGCCTGATCGAACTCGGCGGTGAGCCGCTGATTCAGACGCCGGAGAAGTTCGGTGCCGACATCGTCGCCGAGACCGAGAAGTGGAAAAAGGTGGTTGACGGCTCCGGCCTGGAGAAGGTGCAGTAAGTTTCCGGCGGAACATTGCCGCAGTCGCGGGGTTTTAGGGGAAGGGCGATGCGCCCTTCCTGCTTCAGGCAAAGGAGACCGGTCATGCGCCACGCAATGTCAGCGATAGCGATCCTGTTGGCGGCCACGGCCGCCACGGTTGCCGGCTCTTCGCCGGCGGCGGCGCATGATTATCCCTATTGCCTGCAAGGCAGGGGCATCGGCATTCCCGGCGAATGCTCGTACAGCAGCTACGGCCAATGCATGGCGTCGGCATCGGGACGGGGGCTTTACTGCAACGTCAACCCGCGCGTCGCGTTCGGGCAGCAGCCGCGGCGTGGCCGGATCTACCGGGATTATTGACGTCAGGTCTCATGTGGATCACCTACAAGTCGCGCGCGCAGCGCGACCGGATCAACGCCAAGGTGATGGCTGATCCCAGGTGCAAGCCGATGCAGGATCCGAAGGCGATGCCGTTCGACGGCAAGCGGCTGATCTATGGCGGGTTCGAGAGCCTGGTGAAAATATAGGCTGGGTTGTGCGTCCGGCTCTGCCGCACGCCAGCGGATCGTTGAAAAGCTGGGACCAACGGTCGCGGTTCGCGGCGCTGTAATCTAACTGTCAAACTAGCCGTCTACGAACATCCGGTATCGCCCCACCCGGATGACGGATAGAAATGGCTGAAATCGAGATTCGGGCTGTCCGCAAGGCTTTCGACAGCGCCGAAGTTTTGAAAGGCGTCGATCTCACGATCGAGGACGGCGAATTCATTTCGCTGGTCGGGCCCTCGGGCTGCGGAAAATCGACCCTGCTGCGCATCATCGCCGGGCTCGAACCGCAATCTTCCGGCGAAGTGCGGATCGGCGGTGTCGTGGTAGACGGCGTCAGGCCGAGCGCGCGCAATCTGGCGATGGTGTTCCAGTCCTACGCGCTCTATCCGCACTTGAGCGTGTTCGACAACATTGCGGTGCCGCTGCGGATGAAGCGGCTGTCGGCGCTGCAGCGGTTTCCTCTCGTCGGGCGGCTGTTTCCGGGCCGCCGAGGCGCCGAACAGACGATCCGTGGCGACGTCGAGCGCGTCGCCGCCCAACTCGAAATCTCAGCCTTGCTGAAACGCAAGCCCGGCCAACTGTCCGGCGGCCAGCGCCAGCGCGTCGCCGTCGGTCGCGCCATCGTGCGGCAGCCGAAGGCGTTCCTGTTCGACGAGCCGCTGTCGAACCTCGATGCCAAGCTTCGCGTGCATATGCGCGCTGAAATTGCCCAGCTGCACCGCCAGCTGAAGACGACCTTCATCTACGTCACCCACGACCAGGCCGAAGCCATGACCATGTCGGGGCGGATCGCGGTCATGATCGATGGCGAACTGGTCCAGGTCGGTGCGCCCGCGGATGTCTATGAGGATCCGCGCGATATCCGCGTCGCCGAATTCGTCGGTACGCCCAAAATAAACACGTTCCCCGGTCTCGTTCGTACCGACGGCCGGCTCGAAGTGCTCGGACAGCTCGTTCAGGCGACGATACATGCGCCGGCGGGCGAGTGCCGCATTTGCGTCCGGCCGGAACGGATCGAACTGGGCGCGTCCGGCGCCTTGTCCGGCACGGTGGTCCATCTGGAGAATCTGGGATCGGAAGCCTTCGTCCATATCGGCAGCCTGGCGATGAACGTCGCGGTCGTGGCGCGCCTTGGCGATCCGCGCCAGTTGCCGGCGATCGGGACCTCGATCAGCTATGGCTTTGCGCCGGATGCGGTCCGGGCCTTCGACACGGCGGGCAAACGGCTAGCGGCGTCAGTGCTGCCGCGCGTCGAGCGGCTGCGGGAGGTGGCCGTTGTCTGAGGCCTCCACCGCGTTTGGCGGAATCGCCGTGGCGCCGCGGGCCGCTGCACGGGCATCGGGCGTGCGACGCACGGGACGGTCGCCGGCCGGCTATGCGCTCGCAGGGCCGGCCTTCGTGCTGATGCTGCTGATGCTGATCGGGCCGCTCGCCGGCGTGATCGCGCTCTCGTTCACGGATTACCAGTTGGGCGCGCCGTCGTTTTCCTGGATCGGACTCACGAATTATCAGGAAATGTTCGCCGACCGGGTGTTCTGGATTTCGCTGAAGAACACGCTGACCTATGTCGCGATCGTGGTGCCGGGCGCAGTGGCGCTCGGGCTTGGCACGGCGCTGCTGATCCAGAGCGGAACCAGCCTGCAGAGCTGGTATCGCACCATCTATTTTCTGCCTGTGATGGCGACGCTGATTGCGATGGCCATCGTCTGGGAATTCATGCTGCACCCGCAGTTCGGGCTGGTGAACGGGCTCTTGCGCCTCGCCGGCCTGCAGAGCCATAGCTGGCTGCAGGACCGCGCCACCGCGCTCTATGCGTTGTGCGTCATCGGGGTCTGGCAGGCGGTCGGCTTCAACATGGTGCTGTTCCTCGCCGGCATCGTCTCGATTCCAAAGCAGCTCTACGACGCCGCCGAAATCGACGGTGCCGAAACCGCGTGGTCGCGTTTTGCCCTGGTGACGTGGCCGATGCTCGGCCCGGTCACGTTGTTCGTGGTGGTGATCTCGGCGATCCGGTCGTTTCAGGTGTTTGACACCGTCCAGGTTCTCACGAAGGGCGGACCGTCGAAGTCGTCCGAGGTGCTGATCTATACGATGTACACCGAGAGTTTTGAGTTCTTCCGTTCCGGTTATGGCGCCGCCGTCACCGTCGTGTTCCTCGCTTTCGTCTTGCTGCTGACGCTTCTCAAATCCGTCCTCGGTGGCCGGGAAGTGCATTACGCATGAGCGCGCCGAGCCGCATCCAGTCCTGGCCGGTGATCCGGCACGTCGTGCTGATTGCCGGCGCGCTGGTGATGCTGGCGCCGTTCATCTGGATGCTGTCGACGGCGTCGAAGCCGCAGACCGAGATCTTTTCAAGCGACCTGCATCTGATCCCCTACCATTTTGCGCTATGGGACAATCTCCGCATCGCGTTTGAAAAAGCCAACCTGTGGCGTTTCCTGCTCAACGGCCTGATCGTGACGGTCTCGATCTTCGGTCTCCAGGTGCTGATCGCACTGCCGGCAGCCTATGCGCTGGCAAAGTTGCGCTTCCTCGGCCGCGACGTCCTGTTTGCCCTCGTCGTGTTCTGCATCCTGATCCCGCCGCAGGCGACGGCGATTCCGGTGTTCCTGTTGCTGCACAAGCTCGGCGTCCTCGACAGCTATGCGGCGCTGGTGCTGCCGTTCGCTATTTCGGTGTTCGGCATCTTCCTGATGCGCCAGTTCTTCAAGACCGTACCCGACGATCTGATCGACGCGGCGCGGATGGACGGCATTTCCGAGTTCGGCATCGTCTGGCGCGTGATGCTGCCGACCGCGATCCCGGCGGTGACGGCGTTCGGCATCTTCTCGGTGGTCGCGCACTGGAACGATTATTTCTGGCCGTTGATCGTGCTCAACAGCGAGCACCTGCGCACGCCGCCGCTTGCGGTCGCCCATTTCCGCAACAACGAGGCCGGCACCAATTTCGGACCGCTGATGGCGGCGGCGATGGTGATCATCGCGCCGCTGGTCATCGCATTTCTATTCGCTCAGCGCCGCTTCATCGAAGGCATCACGCTGACGGGTATCAAGTAACCGCATCAAGCTTAACCCAGGAGATGACAATGCTGAGAACATGGATTGCCGCCGCGGCTCTTTCACTCGCCGCCGGCCTCGCGCACGCCGAGACTGAAGTGGTTATTCAGTATCCCTATCCGGAACTGTTCGCCGACACCCACAAGCGTATCGCCGAGGAGTTCGCCAAGGTGCGGCCGGACATCAAGGTCACGCTGCGCGCGCCGTATGAATCCTATGAGGAAGGCACCCAGAAGGTGCTGCGCGAAGCCGTCACCAATCAGATGCCTGATGTCAGCTTTCAGGGCCTGAACCGTATTCGCGTGCTGGTCGACAAGAACATTCCGGCCGAACTCGACGGCTACATCGCCGCCGAAAAGGATTTTGACAAGCAGGGCTTCCACCAGGCGATGTATGATATCGGAACCGCCAGCGGCAAGGTCTACGCGCTGCCGTTCGCGATTTCGCTGCCGATCGTCTACGTCAACCTCGATCTCGCCAAGCAGGCGGGCGCCGATCCGGCCAACCTGCCGAAGACCTGGGACGGCGTGATCGATCTGGCGAAGAAGATCAAGGCGCTCGGCCCTGATATCAACGGCATCACCTATGTCTGGGACATCACCGGCAACTGGCTGTGGCAGGCGCCGGTGTTCGCCCGCGGCGGCACCATGCTGAATGCCGACGAAACCAGGGTGGCTTTCAACGGACCGGAAGGCCAGTTCGCGATCAAGACGCTGGCGCGCCTGGTCAACGAGGCCGGCATGCCCAACCTCGATCAACCGGCGATGCGCGCGGCCTTCGCGGCCGGCAAGACCGGCATCCACATCACCTCGACATCCGACCTCAACAAGACCACGCAGATGATCGGCGGCAAGTTCGAGCTGAAGACGCACACCTTTCCCGACGTGGTGTCGCCGAACGGCCGGCTGCCGGCGGGTGGCAACGTCGTGATGATCCTGGCCAAGGACAAGGCCAAGCGCGATGCATCCTGGGAAGTCGTGAAATTCTGGACCGGGGCGAAGGGTGCGGCGATCATGGCGGAAACCACCGGCTACATGCCGCCCAACAAGGTCGCCAACGACGTCTACCTGAAGGACTTCTACGTCAAGAATCCGAACAACTACACCGCGGTCGGTCAGCTCTCGCTGCTGACCAAGTGGTACGCCTTCCCCGGCGACAACGGCCTCAAGATCACCGACGTGATCAAGGACCATCTCAACACCATCGTGACCGGCGCCCGCGCCAAGGAGCCGGAAGCCGTGCTCTCGGATATGGCGGCCGACGTGCAGAAGCTGTTGCCGAAGACGGTCGGCGCTGCGCGCTGACCTGCGTCATGGCGGCTTGCGTTGCGGCGTGTCGAGGCACGCCGCAACTGATTTCATCGAGACAACATCGAGGAAGCCATGAAGCTCGTCCACATGAGCGACATTCATCTGACGGCGCCGGGAAAAACCATCGGCGGCCGCGATCCCAGGCTCAATTTGGAGCGCGCGCTGACCGAGGTTCTCCGGGATCACCACGACGCCGAATTGGTGGTCATCACCGGCGACCTGTCGGATTGGGGCGACCGCGACGACTATGAGTGGTTGAAGGCGCGTCTCGACCGGTTTCCGGTCCCGGTCCGGCTCTGTATCGGCAACCACGACCATCGTGCGACGTTTCTGAGCGTGTTTCCGGATTACAGCGGGCCGGGCGGTTTCGTTCACGGCGTGCACGACGTCGCCGCCGGGCGCTGCCTGTTCCTCGATACCGTGGAACCGGAAACCCATGCCGGCCGCTTCTGCGAGGTGCGGCAGCAATGGCTGGAACAGCGGCTGGCCGAACATGCCGGACCGTTTCTACTTTTCATGCACCACAACCCGATGCCGACCCATCTGGAGCCGGTGGATCGCATTCGTTTGCTCGACGACGCGGCGTTCCGGAACATTGTCGGCCGTCATCGCGAAAAAATTCGTCACGTCTTTTTCGGCCACTGCCATCTGCCGCTGGCGGGCTCCGTCGCCGGTGTGCCGGCCTCATCGCTGCGCGGCACCAACCACGCCAGCTATCCGGTGTTTGCGGAGAAGGAACTACTGAGCGCATCCGACCTGCCGGAAGCCTATGGCGTCGTGTTCTTCGGTGAGGATTACGTCACCGTGCACATGGTCGAGTTCGGTTATGCCGGTCCGATCCGGATCGAGGGGTCGCCCGACTACAAGGCGTGGGACCGGGAGACCATGGCGCGATGAAATTCGTCATCCTCACCGATACCCATTTCGTCGCCCGCGGCCGCAAGCTCTACGGGCTGGATCCGGCCGAGCGGTTGACGGCGGCGGTTGACCGGATCAACCGGGACCATCCGGAAATTTCTTTCGTGATCGTCACCGGTGATCTCGCCCATTGGGGCGAGGAGGCGGCTTACGAAAATCTTGCCTCGGTTCTCGCCCGGCTGAATGCCCCGACCATTCTGATGATGGGCAATCACGACAAGCGCGAAGCTTTCAGACGTTACTTTCCCGGCGGGTCGCGTGATCCATCCGGCTTCGTACAGAGCGTTCATGCGTTCGATGCTGCGACCATCGTGACCCTCGACACGCTGAACGAGTTGACGCCGGACCATGCCGGATTGCTGTGCGAGAAGCGGCTCGATTTCCTCGAACATGCACTGGCCTCCGCGCCGGCCAGCCGCCCGCTGCTGCTGTTTCAGCACCAACCGCCGTTCGACAGCGGCCTGCGTTACATGGACACCATCAAGCTCGCCAATCCCGATGCCGAATGGGACGTGATCGCGCGCACGCGAAAGCCGGATTATCTGTTCATGGGCCATCTGCATCGGCCGATATCAGGCACCTGGCGCGGGATTCCGTTTCATATCCAGCGGGCTCTGTCGCATCAGGTCGCGTTCGACCTGCAAACGGCGGATCACATTCCAGGCTCGCATGAATTGCCCGACTATTCGCACGTCACCGTCGGCGACGGGCAGGTCGTGATCCACCAATGCTCGTTCCTTTACGATGGTCCGCTGTTTTCGCTGCAGGATCGCGCGGCGATGGAATGGAGCAATCGATAGCACCGCGCGCGGCTCGCTACGGTTGCTGTGCGAGTCCCGCTTACCGCTTGGTAGAAATTCTGCTGTCGTATCAAGGCTGCGGATAACTGGCCGCGGTTGCTGGACGCTCACCCCCGCAACGCAATATTCTGCCTTCAACGATCGCGCAGAATAACAAAAAGCGTTGCGGTCCGAAGGCGTAGGCTTGAGCATACAGGTTGCCATTCTGAAGATCCTGGCTAGTCACGGCAACGGCCGAGCCACGCTTGCTTCACTCAAACGCGACATCATCGTCCTCACCGCCAGCGGTAACGATTGGGGCGCACGCCTCAAGCGGCTTGCGGCGCGGGTTCAGGCCATCGATATTTTCGGCAGCGGCTACGTGCTTCGTGACGACGAGGGATGGGAGATCACGGCCCGGGGCCGGGACTTTCTGTACGCGCTCGAGGCCATCACCCAGGATAACCGGGCCCAGGATAACCGGACCACTGAAATCGAGCCGTCGGTAGCTCCGGACTCCGAAGCCGCTGAACGCCCGCCGGGCGCGCTCATTGTCGTCGGTCACCGCTTCAGGAACCGGCCGCGACGCCGGAAGGGTAAGGCGTTGACGGGCCCGATCGCGTTCCCGGACGATGCCACCGCGCGCGAGGAAAGCGTCTCCAAGCACAAGTAGCTATCGGGTCCGTCGGCGGCGACGCAGAGAGCGCTTCGCGTATGCAGTTCGCGAGCGCGCGCAAGCTGGTTGAGCAGCGGATCGATTGCAGCTTTTAGGTAAATTCCGCACGGCGCAATCTGGGTGGACTTACGCGACCAATAATGGTGCCGATTTACCCGCGATTAATCCGCCGAAGATACGGTTAACGCGCGACCCGCCCCGGAATTCGCAGCGCAACCCTGGGTCGGCTTCTGCCAATGCCGGCCCATGATGGGCGACGAAGGAAATCGAATGTCCTCCCGCACCAAGATGCAATCGACGGCCGCAGCCTTGCTTGGTTTCGTCGCTTTTCTCTCCACACCTGTGAGCGCCGCGGAAATCGTGTTGCGCTTCGGGTCGATCAACACCGAAAATACCGCGCCCTACGATCAGGTCCTGGTGCCGTTCGCGAAGGCGGTCGAAGAGGAATCCGGCGGGCGGATCGAAGTCGCGCTGAAGCCGATGGGTGGCTACGGCAAGCCGGCCGAGCTGTTCCCCATGGTCGAGAAGGGCACCATCGAGATGGCGGCCAGCGTGCAGGGCTATCATCCCGGCCGCTTCCCGCAGTCCTCCGTCATGGAACTGCCTTTCATGTTCCAGAATTCGGTCGCGGGCACCGAAGCGATGATGTCGCTCTACAAGGAAGGCCTGCTCGACAAGGATTACGCCTCGGTGAAGGTGCTCGGCCTCTACGTGTTGCCGCCCTATCCGATCTTCACGACCGGCAAGAAGATCCAGTCGGTGAGGGATTTTCGCGGCCTGCGCATGCGCTCGCCCAGCATCACGGTCGGCGTGGCGCTGGCCAAGCTCGGCGCTGTTCCGCTCGGCATTCCCCTCAACATGATCGGCGATACCATCGCGAGCGGCTATGTCGACGCCATCGCCTATGGCTGGGACTCGACCACGACGACCAAGGGCGCCGGCGACAAGAAACTCATCGACCAGCTCAAGGTCGTGGTCGATGCACAGCTCGCGGCACCGGCCCTGATGGTGGTCATGAACCGCGCGACGTGGAACGGTCTGCCGGACGATCTCAAGAAGATCATCGAGAAGCACGGCACGAATCTCGCACTCGAAAGCGCGCGTATTCGCGAAGCGCAGGAAGTCATCAGCAAGAAGAAGGTGCAGGGCGATCCGCGGCTCACCTCGCTGGCCTTCAACGACGAGCAGCGCGCCGAATTGCTGCGGGTCACCGCGCCCGCCGTCGAGGAATGGAAAGCCAATATGGCCAAGCTCGGTATCGATGGCGAGCGCTTGTACAAGCGCGCGAAGGAGCTGATCCAGCAATACAAGGTTGCCGCCAAGTAGAGATGATCCGGAAACGATCGTGCTCAAGCAACAAGACAAGCTGCGCGCTCAAGAATTGAGGAATTAGACCGTGAAAACACGTCAACTCGGAATCAGGGCCAAGCTCTTCTTCGCCTTTGCTGCGGTATCGGGCACCACCGTGATCGCCGGCGCCGCCGCCTGGCTGATGTTTTCGCAGGTGCGCGATCTCTTCCACGGGGTTGCCGGCCGCAATATTCCGGAAATCGTCGAGACCCTGGGCTTGCAGACCGATACCCAGGCGCTGGCCGGGTCCGCGCCGACCTTGCTGGCGGTGAAATCGCAAGCCCAGCGGCAACAGGAAATGACGGCGCTGAAGGCGCGCCAGGATGGAATTTCAAGGCGGCTCGACGATATCGCACGCACCCAATCCGATCGGGTTGCGATCGACCGCCTGAAGACTCTGATCGCGGCAATGAACAGCAAGCTGGCCGCGCTCGATGGCGCGGTCGACGACCGTCTCAAGCTCAGCGCCCGTGGCGAAGAGATCGTGAAGATGGCGCAGGCAACCCAGACCAAGCTCAACGGCGTGCTGCTTCCCGCCGGCGAGAAGGCCCAGGCCGATATCACCATGGTCTCGATGACCATCGGCGGCGACGCCAAGCAATCGATGATGACGCTGCTCAAACTGGTCTCGACCCAGGTGCCGGTATCGCAAGGGTTCGCCGACCTCGTTGGCTTCGTCAACCTTGCTTCGAGCTTGCTGGACCGCGCGGCGGTAGCACCCGATGCCGACAGCGTCGCGGCACTGGAAAAGACTTTCAAGGCGATGGCGGCGCGGGTCGAGGAGAAGCTCGATATCGTCGATACGCTGCAACCGACCGACGGCCTGCGCAAGGCAGCGGAGGCCTGGCTGAAGCTCGGCTCCAGCGACACGATTTTCGATGCGCGGCGCAAGGAAATCGCCGCGATCCAGCTCGGGCAGAAACTGCAGGGTGAAACCCGCGGCCTCACCGAGCAACTCGTCACGGAAGTCGCCGGTCAGGTCAAGGCCGTCACCAACAAGACCAAGGAAGCGACCGACCGTTCCGACGAGGCCATCGGCTTCGGAACGTTCGTGATGTTGATGATCGCGGCCGTCAGCGTCTTCGGCGCGGCGCTGTTCGTCTGGTTCTATATCGGTCGTAACCTGGTGGCGCGACTGGTCGGGCTGGAGAAGACCATGACGCGGCTCGCTGCGGGCGATCTCTCCGCCGAAGTTGCGGCTAAACGCGGTAACGACGAGATCGGCCAGATGGCGGAGGCGCTCTCGGTGTTCCGCCAGGGTATCGTCGAGGCCAACGCCGCCGCATCCCAGAAGGCCACCGAGCAGGAAGCCAAGCAGCGTCAATCCGCCATGCTCGACCAGCTGACGCGCGAATTCGGTGAAGGTGCGACCAGCGCGCTGGCCGCGGTGTCGACCGCAGCCTCGCGCATGAAAGGCTCGGCCCAGAAGATGTCGCAGGTTGCCGCGCTGGCCAAGGAGCAGACCGGTACCGTCGCGTCGGCATCCGCGCTGGCCGCCGAAAACGTCCAGACCGTGGCGGCGGCGACCGAGGAGCTTGCCAGTTCGATCAGCGAGATTTCGCGGCAGGTCGGCGAGTCCAGCCGGATCGCAGCACAAGCCGTCGAGCAGGTGGCCAAGAGCGAAGTCACGGTCACCGAACTCGCCAGTGCCGCCAACCGCATCGGCGAAGTGGTCGGCCTGATCAACACGATCGCGGCGCAGACCAACCTGCTGGCCTTGAACGCCACCATCGAAGCCGCCCGCGCCGGCGAGGCCGGAAAGGGCTTTGCGGTCGTTGCCTCCGAGGTCAAGAATCTGGCGACACAAACCGCGCGCGCCACCGAAGGCATCACCGCGCAGGTCACGGAGATTCAGGGCTCGACCCAGGAAGCGGTCGAGACCATCAAGGGCATCGGCGGAATCATCGCCAAGATGTCGGAGATCGCGACGACGGTCGCGGCAGCGGTCGAGGAGCAGGGCGCGGCTACGGCGGAAATCGCCCGCAACATCCAGCAGGCCGCGACCGGTACGCAGAACGTTTCCAACAACATCGTCGGTGTTTCCAGCGCGGCCAACCAGACCGGCGAGACCGCGTCCGACGTTCTGCAATCGTCCGACGGCCTCGCCGCGGAATCGGAGGCGCTCAGCAACGAGGTCGGCCGCTTCCTGGCGCGCATCAAGGCTGCTTAGAGCATCAACCGGAAAAGTGGGACCGGTTTTCCGATGAGTTGATGCTCAAACAAGAAGTCCTTACGTCAGCAGAAGGGCCATCCCTGGATCGCCCTTCTCCATCGCCCGGCGGTAGGCGGGGCGTCCGCCGATACGCGCGAGATAGCTAACGATATTGGGACAACGGGCGAGATCGTAGGGCAGGAAATAGCGCATCGTGGTGAGTGAAAAACCCATCATGATGTCGGCCGAAGTGAACTCGCTGCCTGCCAGATAATCCGCCTCGCGTGCGCGGGCATCGACCAGATCGAAGCTGCTGTTGACCCGGGCCTTGATGGCGACGAGCACGGGATTGTCATCGGCCAGCTTCAGCCGGTTCAGGATCATGTTGCGCCCCATGTTGGCCTGCAGCGTGCCGTTGGCGAAGTGAAACCAGTACAGAAACGCCGCGAAGTCGGGATGATCTGACTTCAACGCGAGGCGACCATTGCCGTATTTCGCGATGATGTAGTCGACCACGGCGCCGGACTCCGCCAGCACCAGGTCGCCGTCGGTGATGACGGGCGCAGCGCCGATCGGATGCAGCGCCTTGTAGTCGGCGGGCGCCAGCATCGTCACGGGATCGCGCGCGTAGCGCTTCAGCTCGTAGGGGATCTCCAGCTCCTCGCAGAGCCAGACGATCCGCTCGGACTGCGATTTGCCGAGGTGATGGACGGTGAGCATTCGAAACTCCCTTTTGCAGGTTCGCAAGTTGCCGTATATGGCGTGACCTGACAAAGCAAAACATGCCAGACTGACAACATGCGCATCACCCTCGTCCACGCCCTGAAACATTCGATTCCGCCGATCGAGGCCTCGTTCGCCAAACTCTGGCCCGACGCCCGGCTGATGAACCTGATGGACGACAGCCTGTCCGCCGATCTGGCGCGGGACGGCCGGCTCACGGACGCCATGACCGAGCGTTTCCTCGGACTCGGGCGTTACGCCGCCGGTACCGGTTCGGACGCCATCCTGTTCACCTGTTCCGCGTTCGGCCCCTGCATCGAAGCGGTCGCCCGCGCCCATGCGCCGATGCCGGTGCTGAAGCCCAACGAAGCCATGATCGAACTGGCCGCCGCCAAGGGCCGCAAGATCGGCCTGCTGTCGTCGTTCCCGCCGACGCTGGCGTCGATGCCACAGGAGTTTCCGTCCGGAATCGAGGTCGTGCCGAAACTGGTTGAGGGTGCCATGGCGGCGCTCGACCGCGGCGACCGCGCGACGCATGACCGCCTGGTGGTGGAAGCCTCCAGGGACCTGCGGGATTGCGACCTGATCGCGCTCGCCCAGTACAGCATGGCACCCTCAGCGGAACAGGTCGCCCAGGCAGCGGGCCGGCCGGTGCTGACCACGCCTGACAGCGCGGTGATGAAATTGAGGGAAATGCTCGGCAGCTAGATTTGCGCCATTGAAGGGAGCGCGATGACAACACGCTTCAGCCGCCGCGATACGTTGTTGCGAACGGCAGCCGTCGCCGCCGCGAGCCTGATCCCTGGCGACGTTGCTCCCAGCCTTGCCGCTCCGCTACGTGTGCCGCTTCGCGGCGGTGGAATCGACGCCATTTTGCAGGCGCGGGTCGATGCGGGCGACGCGCCGGGCGTCGTCGCGATGGCGGCGACGAAGGATTCCGTGGTCTATCAGGGCGCCTTCGGCGTGCGCGCGAAGGGGACGGCGACAAAAATGTCGGCCGATACGGTCTTCAGTATCGCGTCGATGACCAAGCTGCTGACCTCGGTTGCCGCCATGCAACTGGTCGAACAGGGCAAACTCAAGCTGGACGAACCGGCAGCCCGACTGGATCCGACACTCGAATCGCCTCAGGTGCTCGATGGCTTCGACGCGAAGGGCGCGCCGCAACTGCGGCCCGCGCGAAAGCCGATCACGCTGCGCCATCTGCTGACCCACACCTCCGGGTTCAGTTATCAATTGTGGGATGCGAATGTCGTTCGTTACGGCAAGGTCGCGCGCAACGATCCGGCGCTGCCCCGCACGCCGCTGATATCGGATCCTGGCGCCAGATGGGCCTATGGCGGCAGTCTCGACCGGGTCGGGCGCCTCGTGGAAATCGTCAGCGGGCAAACGCTGGATCGCTATTTCAGCGAAAATATTCTTGATCCGCTCGGGATGCACGACACCGGCTACGCGCTGTTCGACGGGCAGCGCGCGCGTCAGGCGAACCTGCATGTGCGCAAACCGGACGGGACGCTGGTCGCGCGGCCTTTGGTGAAACAGGCTGAGCCGAAGGAATTTTCAGGTGGCGGAGGTATCAAGTCGACCGCGGCGGATTACCTGACATTGCTGCAGGCGATCTTGAATGGTGGCGGGCTTCCTGGAAAAAGGATTCTCCGGCCGCAGACGGTAGAGCTGATGTCCACCAATCAGATCGGCGATATCGGCGCGGGAATCCTCAAGACGACAAATCCGGGACTATCCAGCGACGTCGATTTCTTTCCGGGCGTCCGCCTCCGTTGGGGGCTGGCCGGCATGATCAACATCGATCCCGTGCCGGGAGGCCGCAGCGCGGGCAGCCAGACATGGGCCGGGCTCTACAATACCTATTACTGGATCGACCCGGCATCGCGGATCGCCGGCGTTATCATGATGCAGATACTGCCATTCGCCGACAAGCGCGCGCTTGGCGTTTATCGCCAGTTCGAGCGCGGCATCTACCATGCCACCAGGAAGGCCTGAAAGCCCGGCCGCGGAAGCAAGACGGACGCTTCAGGCGCCCTTCTTCTTGGCGGCCTTTTTCGCCGGCTTCTTGCTCGCCGATTTCTTGGCGGCCAAAGCCGCCTCTTCCTCGGCGTTCCGGATCGCCCTTGCGTAGCTGTCCGCGGTGTTTTCCGCCGAGATTTGCAATCGCTTGGCGGCAGCAGCGCCGAGCTCCATCGTGCTCTTGGCGATCATCCGGAACTGATCCCGGGCTTCCCTGGTCTTGGCCTTGGCGGCGCGGGCCATGATCTGGTCGCGCCGCTTCTTGGCGGCGGCCATCAGGCTCTTGTTTTGCGCCTTTGCGATTTGCCGGATGACGGCGTCGAGATCGGCTTCAGCCATTACAGGTCACTCTTACCGTGCCATCCGCTGGGTGCGGAGGTCATTGGCGCACCCGACACGATTCGAACGTGTGACCTTTGCCTTCGGAGGGCAACGCTCTATCCAGCTGAGCTACGGGTGCAACAGGGCTTCATTTAGCCGATTGGCCCGGCAGGGGCAACGGCCTTACGGGGGACTGGGGTAGGCTCGACTGGAGCCAGCGAGGCCCTCTTTCAGGCAAAGTTCACACGTTCGAATCGTGCCGGGTGCGCCCTGAAAACGCGTGCCGAGGGCGCCGGGATTGTGGCGCGGCGCAAATCCGCTGCCTTGAAAGCGATTTTACCGCGACGCCGACCAAAAGACGACGCGCGGATCAACCTCGCCGGGACTTCCAAGCAGCCGCAATGCGCGCCCCAAGGTCCAGAGATGGGATGAAAGGAGTGCCCGTGCCGCGCAGCGGGCATACAACGTGTGCCTACAATCGAGGTGCGCCTAAAATCGAGCCGACACCACGCGAAGTTAGCGCACGCGTTGAACGCCCGGTGCTATGTCTATCATGCCTAGATCCACAAGTGTGCGGTGGAATCGACGTTTCCGTTCTGAGGGCGACGCAAAGTAGGCTTCCCTGCAATGTCCAAGCAAGCTGGCGCGGGTGGCAAATATCGGATCAAGCGGCAGACCTGCTTGCTGTAAAGCGACAGTCCCAAGAAAAGCGATATCCAGGTCGGCAGCCGGCCCGGAAACAACGCGATCAGGGAAGATATTCAATGCTTCCATTGCATAGAATGTGCGGAACGCGCGCCGCGAATCGTTGGGGAGTTTAAGTTGCCGCTCGATTTGCCTCGTCATGACGGGTTGATGATCTCCGTAATGCACAATGAGCATTGGACGCTCGGGAAAATTGGCTACCAACTCGGACTTGAGCCGTTTCCACGTTGAGGCTGTTTCCGCAAGTCGTGCGTAGTATTCGGCATATCGAGCATCAGGCAGGCTTGCCGCGGCAAAAGCACGCTCCATCTCAAACTTTCCGAGCGGCACAAGCCTCCGATTATGCGGACCGTGATTGAAGTTAGTCAGCACATATAGAAAACGAGGTGTTGGGTCGTCAGTAATCCTCTTGGTATGGGCGGCGATCACCGCTTCTAGAAACACCGCATCTGAATTCGTAGCCTCGAAACGATGGATATCGAACGGTGGAGAAAAGTCGTCCGTGAAAATGCGTTCGTTGATACCGATCGAACTGTAAAATTCATCATAATTGAGAAAGCTGCGACGACAGCTCGATGTGAGTGTCGTCCTATAACCAAGCGACGCTAGCGAATGCGGAAGGCTGCTGTGGAATCGGCCCGCGCCTCGCTTGAAAAGGTAGTAGGCACTTGAACCAAAGCTTGCACTTGAAAGACCGGTTAGTAGGCTGAATTCAGATTGCCACGAACCTCCGCCAAAAATGTCGACGTTAAGGCTTCCATAGAGACCATTTGCCGGGGACAGGAATTGTTCGACGATTGGCTCAACCGGCAGCCCAAAAATGCGTGGGTCGAAGATCGATTCGTGCTGGATGACGATAATGTCGGGATAATCGGTGGAGCGCGCTGGCACAGCCGCCATCAGCGGCAACGGTTCATTTGCGATATCGCTCAGAGCCAACCCGCCGAACTGCCGCCAGGAGAAGGGGTCGATGAGCGAGGCCATGAAGGTCGAGTAAAAGCACCGCCGCTGAGACATGGTCTGCTGGAAAGAAGCGGCGCCGCTGTCCATCCTGGAAGCCGTTGCAAAGCCAATAAGTGCAAGGCTGAATAAGAGAACTCGAAGTTCTAGAGAAATGGGAGACCCGGTGGCATAGAATAGAGTCGCGGTTGAAGCGAAAACGAGTGAGACGCATCCAGCCAAAACAGCTAAAACCGCGCGCGGGTATTGCACGACAAAAAATGGAACCGTGCCTGCGAACGCCAGGGGAAAATCGGGCGCAACCAGTTTGAGTGAGCTGTGATTGTGTTTTACGATTGACGCCCCGGTGATTGTTGCTGCCAGTATGCCAGACAGCAGAAGCGATCTTTCGAAATCGCCAACGACGAGTAGCAGCACGGTCACGTTAAAGGAGGCCGCTGCGATCGCGAATAGGAGGTGCTCGACGCTCCGTTCTGCCAGCGCAATGACACCGATAGCTGCGAAAAATGCCAGAACCAGGGTCATGTGATTAATAGGTGTTGCAGTAGGAATGCATGGATTCCACAACTGCTACATCATTGAGACGGGCAAAGACAGCGGACGATTCTGCCTGAAGACATGCAGTTGGGTGCGTCAGCAGAGCGTGCACTGGATGGACGTGATTGTGGCACGCATTCTGCGGCAGTGTTTCGATTCTTTTGGTCGCCGGCCAGGTGGAGCCGACGCTCAACGAAGAGAGCTTTGGCCAGCTAGCCTCCCACCTGTTCAAGACTCGATTTTGACGCCCTTCCAGAACGCGACCTTGCCGGCGATGTTCTTTGCCGCATTCTTTGGATCAGCATAAAACCAAGCCGAATCCTGGTTCTGCTCACCATCGACGGCCAGGCTGTAATACCCCGCTGTGCCTTTCCATGGGCAAATCGTCTTGTGGGCACTCGCGACCAAAAAGTCTTGTCGAACATCATCCAGCGGGAAGTAGTGGTTGCCCTCCACTACCTCAGTGCGGGTGGATTCGGCGATGATCTTTCCATTCCAGACGGCTTTGACCACAGGTAAATCCTTGGTTTGTTGTATGATTATGTTTCGGCATTGGGGCTGGTGCTCGATAGGCACCCGGGTCCTGTTCGTATGAATCAACAGCTTAGAGGGTTCAACGCCGCGCCTATAAGGGTCATATTTCGATCAGCATTCGCAATCACGGCACGTTCCTGGAAAGCGCCGACTGCAGGTTCCGATTGACGTCAAGACTATCTAGCGCCCAGCCTCGATCGTTTAACGAGAGCCAAGAGGTTTTAGATCACCGGGTGTGTCCGACGTCGCAACTAACCAGCCGGATCAGGCCCATCTATTGTCGCGACAAGGCTTAGCCTGCCTTTGCGCGCAATTTTTTGCGAGTGACGGCTATTAATATTATGATGCAATTGGCCAGTTTGATAACTGAAAGCGGATGTCGCGAATGACTTATGAAGAACTAGTGGAGCAGGCGATTGCCGCCAATGATGTGGAGACGCTTGTCAAATTTATCTATGGCTACCCCTGCAAATGCACGAGAATAAAGGGCGAGCCAACGTGCGTTTGTAAGATGAAAGAAAAGGCAGCACGCGCAAAAATCGTTCCATTGGCGCTGTTTAGTGGTGAAATTAAAAGGGTAGAAGCGCGCTAAACTACGGGTGCAACAGGGGTTCAGCGCAATCCTGACTACCCGCGCATCGTTCAGGAGTTGTTCTAGATTTTCGATGTGTTTACATAGTCAGACGGGGTGCTACCTCTTGGCCCCTACCCCGACGCAGAAACTAAGGCTTCCGATTCTTGTAGGCTCTCCTACGGTATCAGACGCGTCCTGCGGCTGGAGAGCAAATATGCCTGTAAGGAAAAACAATGTCAGTTGATAAGGCCAAAGACACTTCGGCTAAAAAACCGGTCACCGAGAATAAGGTTGCCGAAGCCAAGCCTGAATCCTCAACCAAGACTGAAAACAAGCCGGACGCCAAACCAAAAAAGCAAGGTATGGGCGAGGGTCAGAAGCCAGTATCTAAAGCTTACAAGGACAACTGGAACGACATTTTTGGTAAGAAGAAAAAGCGATAGTCCGGTTTCAATCCTTAGCTGCCTAGATCATCAGGATCATGGGCCCTTTCGAAACCAGCCATCGTTTCTGTGAGTTCATCGAGGGCTGAGCCGATCTCCGCGGGGCGGCCGGCAAATTCCCGCTTGAGGACCTCTCGCCGCCTTTCTATCGCCCGATCGATCGGTGATCCAAAGAACGCTGCAGACGCCACCTCCTTCGAAAGCCGTGTGTATTCCGCCCAGATCAAATTTAGCATCAGCGGCGGTTCTTCGCGCTCCACCAGCATCTGGTTACAGCGCTCATTGGCGCCCTCCATGGCCCACCATCGTTGCGCTAGAACCGTGACCTTCCTGAAGTTGCTTAGCGTTCCAGAGAATTTCTCTCGATCTGCTCCGACGAGAACAGCACAGTGGTTTAGCCAATTGAACCCAGCAACGATGGCAATCGCTAGGTCGCTCATGGAAGAGCCTGTGAACTCAATCACCGTGTCTTCATGCGGCCGCTGACGAAGATAGGCATCGAGTATTTCAGGCTGACGAGCGGGCTCCGCCAGGACTTTAAACTCGCCCCTTGGCACCATCGTCCCATAGCGAATTGCTTCTAGGCGCGTATCGTTCCAGATAGATTGGATATCGCCTTGGGCATCCGACGGGTTTCTGTTGCAGGCCGGATAAATCAGCTTGCCTTGATCAACGTCATCGAGATATTGCCGGACGCGCTTGTCTAGATCGCGAAGAAGAGCTTGTGGGCCGAAGATAGCCTCTCTGTCCGCCGATGTATCCTTTGAGCGCCGCCAGCCGAACAAGTGCATTCAGATCTCACGGGCCAACGCGCGCCGCGTCGCCATTCCATTTTGAACAGATTATCCCGCAAGAATAGATCGGCCGACGTGTTGCCTGCAATACTTCGAATCGTGTCGGGTGCGCCAGGAACGCGCGTGCCGGACGCGTCGGGAGTGTGGCGCGGCTCAAATCGCTGCTTCGCAGCGAATTTGCCGCTTAGGCCGCGAAAACGGACTCCTGCTGCCGGGTGAAAGCAGCATTTGGGCTATCTCTGCGGCAGGCAATGCGGGGCCAAATAGATAAGTGAAGCAGCCGTCGCCTCCTCGGGCTGGGCTCTCTCACAGTGCAGGAACTTGTTTAACGCCTGTGGCTTTATCGAGCAGGCTAAGCATTGGACGCGTCATCGATCTTCGGGAATTTTTGCTCTGAGAGCCGCTGCGCCCGCCGGAGTGATGAGATATTTGATTTCCACGGTATCCAAATGTTTTTCAATCCAGCCCTTTGCCACCATTCCCGCAACAGTTTGCTGTCCTGCAGGATATAGTTTCTCGAAGGGGAGGGCACCGGCGATACTTAGTCTCTGTAAGGCGCTGCGCTCAATGTTATGTGGAAGGTGTCTAGGACGTGGTGGCATTATTTTTGTTCGCCGTAAGCGCCGATTTCAATCAGCAAGCCAATGGCTCATTTGATCGCAGGCCGCTCTTCTAAAAAGTCTTGTGAAATTTTGTAGGCCTTACATTTCATCCGGGCCCACTTTATTGCCTCAGCGTGGTCAGGCAATCGAACAACCATTTCCCGGCCGCGGAGGACAACGATTACGTCGCATTGTGGATAATCACGATATTGCCGGATACTCACCTCGCCGCCGCTCGTTGCGCTTGCCATCGGTCGGGCCCTTGTTTCGACCATGCAAGGTTAAGAGATTCGTCTGCCGGAGGGAAGCCGCGCTACAGCTAGGCACTTCCGGTGGAGTTAAGGCAGCTGCCGGACGGTCTGCTAGGAAATCTTTGCTAGACCAGCATTCACGACGCCCTCGCCAAGCCCAAGCGGGTTGGTTACCGAATTCTGATCTTTGATCAACTCTGGTTTCGGTCCGTATTATTCGAATATTACGCCGATCTTGCTGCGCGTCATCCATACAACCCTGCAATTTCGAATCACACGATCTTTCTCGGTCATGAGCTGAAATCGTGTGGGTAGGTGCGACGGATCCGGGACCTCGAGCGCAGCGCCATCTCCAGAAATGTTGTTGACGAGACAGCGAGTGCTCGATCCAGACGACGATATGTATCCGGTCTCATCAACGACCGTCCGTAGTGAACTTCTTCGCTCTTCCATTTTGATCTGGGCTCCCGAAAAAGATGCGCCCTTTTCGCCAAACGACGTTGCACGAATACAGCCTCTGAGTGAGAAACAGTATCAGTGTGAACCGATCAGCGACGTCTCTCTGTGGTCCGACGTCCAGAGCCGCGCCGGTTTCCGATAGATTGCGAAGGACACAACTAACTGAAGTATCGCCGAACCTGATTACGCCCATGTCCAATACCGCTTTGCGTTCGGTCTTTCGCGTTTTTGCTCTCTCGCTAGTCGACATCAGACACCGCAGTGTGTTGGGCAACCCAATTTGTCTCTGAGTAATGAAGCACGAGTGAAGCAAATGCGCAGCGAATCTCTCGATACTCCTCCGCTCGAAGTTTTACGGGTTAACCCTAATATGCTGTTCCTTTTGCAACGCGGTTAAGGAGCTATTAACACTTGAATTCGCTTTGAAATTGTTGGCGTTGGAGGCGTGCGATGAAATCTGCGGTCAAAGCAAATCCGCTTGTCAGCATACTTAAGAATCAGCCTACTCAGCACGTTGACTACCGCCTAGCCGAAACAAAGAGGGAGAGGGAGGAGATTTACGGCTTGCGTTATCGCGCTTATCTCCACGAGGGAGCGGTGAAAGAGTCTCCCGAGCAGCGCGTCACGGATCAGTATGACGAGTTGCCTAACTCCTGGACATTCGGCGTTTATTTTCACGGAGATCTCTATAGCTCGGTCCGGATCAGCGTGCTGACTCCAGAGTGGAGGCAGTCCTGTTCAGCGGAAGCTTTCGGCGAAATTCTCAACCCGCTGCTCGACCAAGGCCGTGTTATCATTGATCCGACGCGCTTCGTCGCCGATCCCGAAAGGGTCAAGCGGTTCCCCGAACTGCCCTATTTGACCCTGCGGCTGGCTTACTTGGCGTGCGAATATTTCGACGCTGATCTTGGACTGGCGATTGTGCGTGCCGAGCATCAGTCGTTTTATCGCCGTGTGTTTATGCACGACACTATCGCCGAACCGCGGTTGTTCCCAGGCTTGCTAAAGCCGGTAGGGTTGATGGCGGCGGATTTTCCATCGTTGAAGGAAAAGGTGTTCGAGCGTTATCCAATAATGCGCTCGACCGCTTTCGAGCGACGGATGCTGTTCGAGCGTAAAGGTGGGGAGCAATGCTCGCTGGCGCCGAATCTGATGGCGCTCCAGTGCGCCGGCCCAGCAAGTGACGGCGAACTCGGCGTCATGAGTCATCTTAAAGTTGCTGAGTAGGAGCGCAGTCAAAACGAGTTTCACGGCCCGGACCTGCGCTTTCGGGTTCAGGCGCCGAGGGCGCCGGTGCGCCCCAACCTGAACGACCCGTGCGGCGGTGCGGTCCCACTGTTTGAGGGAGCGGGTCGCCGACCGCGCGCTGATTAGGACCGGCTCGCCGCCGCGCAGAAGATCGCGCGCCCGGAACGACGTGTCCCGCCGCTCTCGCAGGTAAGCAACCATTCAAAATTTGGACGGACTTAAAGCAAAAGCCGCCGCTGGTGGGGCCAGCAACGGCTCTATGCGTGAATTGTCGTGGTGTGAGTTACAAAGCCCGCGACGGCGCAGCGTATCAAGAGCCGATTAAGAAAGACTTTCGTTCGCAGGCTGCGCGCTAGAACGCGATTGCAGGGCGAACTTAGCCGAGAAGCCGGAACTTGAGACTGGCCAAGCTATCCCCAACTTCTTCCAGGGAGCGTGCTCGGAAACGGAGCCGGTCGGCCATCATGCCCAGGCAGCGGCGCAACTCTGCATCGGCTTCTTTGATGTGGTTTCGAACTTCCTGGCGCTCAAATCGTGTGGTCGAGCGATCTGCGATCCGCCGCCAAGCTAGCGATTGCCATTCCTTTAGCTCAGTTATCTTGCTGCTTAAAGGATCAGGCTCAGCCATGGTGCCGCCCCATATAAATAGTTGGGGTCCAAGCAGTAGCGCTGATTCCTAAATATTCTTTAACGGATGTGCAGGACCTGGCTGAGAGCTCGTCGTCAGCGACGAGTAGACGTTGGCCGGCCTTCGGCAACGGCCTCCTCAGGCAAAGTTCACACGTTGAAAGCGCGTGCCGAGGGCGCCGGGACTGTGGCGTGTCCCTAAGAAAGCCGATCATCGAATCGAGTTCAATGATACGCGCATCTAGTTGCGAATTACCATCGAAACCAGAGCAGCAGCGAATTCAGAGCTATTTCGCCTAAAGCTGAATTGCTGACGACCAGAGCTGGACGAGTGCAGCCAATTGAACAGAATTAGGCAACCTGGCGCGACGACCTTGTAGCAAGTTGACCACGGCCAGCGTTCAAATGCCGAATGCTCAGCTCTCATTTACATTGGTTTGCGTTTTCGTCTTTGCGACATCGGAGACCTGGGCCCAAATTGCGGAACAAGGGTTTGGTGTCTGTCGAATAGATATTTCGCAGATTAATTGAGTTTTCGTAATCCTTATTGCTGCGCAAATTGCATGGCTCCAATGGTTCGATTGAGCCGTTCATGTTCGAAAACGCAAATTGACTCAAGGGTGTGATATTAGGCTGACAGAAACGTCTCATGCAGGTTTGTGTCGCTTACGCTAGCTTGCTGCAGAAACCTGTAATCGACGGTCACCTCGCCAGTTCAAGATTGGCAAACATGATCGAGACAGTAGATGGCAAGGACAATCTCAAGTAAATTGAAATAACTGAGTCGTTCTTAGCGGCGAGATCGAGCGATCTGGCTGAGGAAGATCGAGCGCTGCTTCAAGCTAATCTTGCTGCGAACTATCTTGAAGTTCGCCAGGATGAGGCTGCGATCAATACGTGTAATCACCTTCTAGTTCATGGCGAAGCCCAATCGAGACTATATGGCGCCGGCGATCGCCGAACTGTTGATTGGTTACACTCTTTCAACAAAACTATCGATGACCCGTTTCTCGCCTGCTCTTTCGAATTTAACCAGCATCTTGCTTCCGTCGATAGAAACAACTCGCCCATAGCCGAACTTCTGATGGAACACCCGGTCATCAGCGCTGAATTCGGATTCGTAGAGCGGCTGAACGTTGTCGAATGAGTCTCTGCTTGGCTTGATTGTCGTCTCCTGCTGCACGCTGACTTTGCAGTCGTTCAGAATGGGAGAGCAGACGTCTGCCTTGGTGAGAACCGTCAGATCACTGTCAGATGGGTTTGCAATTGAAGCGATCCGGTCCGCATGACGCACGGTAGCATTCTCAAATATGTTACGAACCCCGCGCCCGTTTCCAAAGCCTTCGTCTCCTTCAAAGTGGGAGAAGTATCCTCTAAGAGCCACGGCAGCATCGTCAGTCAGTCGAAAATTGGAATCAACAGCCCGCTTATCGAAGATCTGGAGCATCTCATCGGCCGTGTAGTCGTGGAATTCGATTTTCCTCGTGAACCTGCTTTGGAGGCCGGGGTTCGACGCGATAAAGCCCGCCATCGGCTCAGTATATCCAGCGACGATCACCACTAAGCGTTCCCGATAATCTTCCATTAGCTTCAGAAGGGTCTCTATCGCTTCCGGACCAAAATCCCATGCGGCGTCCTTAACAAGGCTGTATGCCTCGTCAATGAAGAGAACTCCGTCTAGCGCGCTTTCTACGACCTTTTTAGTGTTAGTCGCGGTTTGGCCTACATATCCCACAATGAGACCGCTCCTATCGGTTTCGATAAGATGCCCTGAGGAAAGAACGCCGAGCGCTTTATAGATTTTCGCTACAATGCGGGCGACCGTAGTCTTGCCGGTTCCCGGGCTGCCAGAAAACACAAGATGAAGCGAGATTGACGAAGGCTTCAGGTTCCTGGCGGCTCGAAGCCGCTGAACTTTTATAAAGTTTGTGAGCGAGATGATCTCCTTCTTCACAGCATCTAAGCCGATCATATCTGTTAGCTCGGAAATGATTGCTTCGAATTCGCTTTCTTGTTCTACGGCGGGCGCATTGCCCGCTGGTTGCGCTATTTTCTCAGATTTAACGCCGCTTGAAGGGTTATTAGAAATCGGTTCGCGCAATATGCGGATGACGTCTCTACTGCGTCCAACTTCACAATCTCCGAAGTCAATCGACATAAGGAGTTGTGCGGCTTGTTCAAGAGTTTCGGAGAGGTCGATCGCGGACAATCCGGCCATTCTTGAATTGTCTTCGACGAACTGTCGAATCTGACGATCGAAATGGCCGCCATCAGCAGTCTTAAGGGCGGCGACAATTATTGCGGCTATTGAGATCAGCGGTCGAAAGTAACCCTCGCGGAGAGGAGAGGTTGTTAAAAGAACGCGCAGCTTGTCTGACGTAAAATATCGCAAAAATGGATCCTTGCGGCCCTCCTCTCTGAGTCTATTGAGCATGCACGGAAATTCCTCAACGATGCCGGTAAGCAGGGATTTGGCGACTGTCGTCGATACTGCGTATTCAGGGAACGATCCCATGGCCACGGCTAAGCCATCTAACACCGGTTCGGCTACTGCATTTTTCGACTTACTCACGAAGGCCGGTGACATAAGAAGGCAGAATTGCCAGGCTAGATCGCTGCACAAGTCACTAACGAACCTGCTGCGATCGGGCGAGCCTTTCATAACGTTTCGCTCAAGCCACGCGACCATCTCTGGCTGCTTCGCTTCTCCGACCCACCAAGCCTTCATAAACCGTGGGCTCGACTGATGATCCAGCCAAGCCTCACGAATTAGCGAGTCAAGTTGCTTTTGGAGAGCGGTCTTCCAATCGGTCTTCGGAGTCACTTTTCTGACGTTTCTCTTCGTTTGCCACCAGCCGCTATGCACAGAGCAGGTCGTCAACGTCAATGATTTTGTGCATCAAGTTTCCACCGAGCTTGTTTCGCAAGGGAACTTGGCTCTTGGTTGACCCAAGACCGATCGAATGATGACGGTGAGAAGTCCAACGTTTCGAGCGCGACTGCCGGTCCTGCGGTTGCGCGCCCCGCCTCTTGGTGCCGTAGTTATCCGGGGCGCGCGCACTGCTCAGCGTCGATAGTTGTCACTGGTATAGCTGCGCGACCAGACGAACCTCTCTGGTGTGGGCCGAGATGGGGACTCAATCCCAAAAATGCCGATGGGAAAGCGTTTGCCGATGCCCCGCTACGCTTAGCCACGTGGCAAACGAAAAAGCACAAAGAGAAAATGCGAGTCGGAATTGAGTAAGCAGGGTGTTTGAGTGATTGAGCTTTGCGCCGACTGGCAATTTCACTCGTGTTGCTTTCTCGCTTGGGCCGTTCATCCCGAATGGGGCAAGAATGCGCAAAACGTAAAGCGAGAACTGCGAAACGTTATCGCAACCATTGCGGAATACGAACCGGTGCGGCTATTGGTGCCACCTGATCAGATCGATGAGGCAAGGCGGCAGTCTTTCCGCTCAAACGTGGAAGTAATCGAGGCCCCCGTCGATGATATCTGGATGCGTGACATAGCGCCGACCTTCGGTCGGCGAGGCTGCGAAATTGTCGCCATCGATTGGAACTTCAACGGCTGGGGGACAACCCGCGAGCGTCGAGCTCGCCCGGGAGACAGTCTTGCAAAGAAGTTTTCTTTTGGCGATGTGCGTGTCAGCGCGCCTTTCATTGCTGAGGGAGGCGCGCTTATTACCGATGGTAAAGGCACCATCGTTACGACGCGAAGCTGCTTGCTCAATGAGAACCGCAACAAGGGGGCTGCAGGATTTGACATAGAAGCGGGCCTTCGGTCGTTGGGTGGCCGCCGGGTGATTTGGCTTGAAGGAGACGATAAGGAGCCGATTACCAGTGGCCATGTTGATGGCTATGTGATGTTTGCAGAGACTGGAGAGGTGCTTGTAGAGGGCAAAAGCGGAGTGGATCAGCTTGCCGCCGCACGGGCCCGCGACATCGAAGTGCTGCGCACGTCGACCGATGCCGATGGAAATTTGCTGAATGTAAGGCTTGTGGCTCCCCCAAGGAGCCGCTTCTTGTCGGGGAAGAGCGCGCTGTTCGCGCCGGCCTACCTGAACGCTTACGTCGCAAATGGAGCGGTAATTGCAGCAAAATTTGGAGACGATGAGCGTGACGAATTGGCACGATCGGCTCTCCAAACAGCGTTCCCAGGCAGGCGCGTTCGAATGATTGAAATCAATCACATCGCCGCCGGAGGTGGAGGAATTCGATGTCTAACCCAGCCGGTCCCGGTCTCCAGTGTTAGCCCATAGTCCCAAGCGACCCTGGCTGCCGAGTGCTCGGCAGCCCCCATAACCGGCGAGCGTCGCCACATCTTCTTGTGCCCGCTATTGTGACGGATTGTGATTTCAGCAGCCCAGAACCAGTCTCCTGCGTAGGAAACTGTTGATCTTAAAGGGCTGTTCAAACAACAGAGCGTTGCTCTGCCAGGGCCGTGGTCCATCGGGACTATTATTACTTAGCCATTCGCCAGCCAAACAGCACGACAGCAGCACCGGCCGCCGCTGCAATGACCGATGTCGCTATCCCACCGCCGAGCGCAAGCAGCAGGCCGATGTGATAGCCAACGAACGCACCGGCAACACCGACTAACGCGCTCGTGATGATGCCGCGGGTCGATCCGGAGAACTGGCGGGCAAGCCACGACGGCCCAGCAAGTCGGTCGAATAAGAGCCCAGCGATGATGCCAGTTGAGAGGACCAGAAGAAACGTTACGACCGGGTCTGTAATTTGCATGCTAGGCCGCCTTGAGCGGTTTGGAGTTGAATGTTGCGTGCGCAATGTTTCAGAAATTTGCGGCAACTAGATCATAAGAGCCTCTACTTCCGCGAACATAGACCTTGGCTGCGGCGGCACATATCAGATCACGGTTGGAATCGAACGCGTTCAGAAAGCCCGACTCGTCGTGACGGGCATCTGGTTGAATTTTCGTCAATGCATCTTCGGCTACAAAAAATGATGCCTCTATAGCGCTATCGTAACCCCAAAATCGCACGGCACGCCGCGTTTGGTCGTATGAACGACTATGATTTGGAAAATCGATCATCGCAGCCGGCATCGATCAAGTCGTCGTCGGTCCACGACGGTCCTGACCGGGATTGGAATCAGCGAACCGTCATGTTTGAAGAAGCGTTGCAACTTTCGCTCGACCGCAACAACAATCTGGCTGTGGATCTGCCTTAGCGATTTTTCCCGTTCAGTTCGACGGTGGAAGCTCAACGGATATTTGCCGCTCATTAAGTCAACCTCGCTGTCGCGCTCTTTCGATGAATAATACATAGGCGCTAATTTCGCTTTTACGAGCCATGATGGGCGCGGGGTCGCTGAATGAGGAGGAATATTGCGTCTGACGGTCATCGCCTCTCCTATCGGATTGCGGACTATCGAGCGCCGACGTTAGAAGGGTTGTGTAATGCAAAAAGGCCCAGCAATGATGCCGGGCCTTTCTTATTGTTGTGCGTTGGACGGTGGAGTTAGTAGTCCATACCTCCCATGCCCCCCATGCCGCCGCCCGGAGGCATGCCGCCACCGCCCGCGTTCTTCTTCGGCACTTCGGCCACCATGGCTTCGGTGGTGATCAGGAGAGCCGCGACGGATGCTGCGTTCTGGATTGCCACGCGAACCACCTTGGTCGGGTCGATGATGCCCTTGGAGATCAGGTTGACGTATTCGCCAGTCTGCGAGTCGAAGCCGTAGGAATACTGATCCTTCTCGAGGATCTTGCCGACGATCACCGAACCATCTTCACCTGCGTTGATCGCGATCTGGCGAGCCGGCGCGGAGAGCGCCTTGCGCACGATCTCGACGCCGGTCTTCTGGTCATCGTTCTTCGTGCGCAGCCCCTTGAGGTGCTCGGAGGCACGGAGCAGGGCGACGCCGCCGCCCGGCACGATGCCTTCTTCAACCGCCGCACGGGTCGCATGCATCGCGTCATCCACGCGATCCTTGCGCTCCTTCACTTCGACTTCGGTCGCGCCGCCTACGCGGATCACCGCGACGCCGCCTGAGAGTTTGGCCAGACGCTCCTGCAGCTTCTCACGGTCGTAGTCCGAGGTGGTTTCCTCGATCTGCGCCTTGATCTGCTGAACGCGCGCCTCGATGTCGACCTTCTTGCCGGCACCGCTGACAATGGTGGTGTTTTCCTTGTCGATCATCACCTTCTTGGCGCGACCGAGCATCTGCAGGGTGACATTCTCCATCTTGATGCCGAGATCTTCCGAGATCGCCTGACCACCGGTCAGAACCGCGATGTCCTGCAGCATGGCCTTGCGGCGATCGCCGAAGCCCGGAGCCTTGACGGCTGCGACCTTCAGACCACCGCGGAGACGATTGACGACCAGGGTGGCAAGAGCTTCGCCTTCGACGTCTTCGGCGATAATAACAAGCGGTTTGCCGCTCTGCACCACGGCTTCCAGCAAGGGAAGCAATTCATTCAACTGAGATAGCTTTTTCTCGTTGATTAGGACGTAGGCATCTTCCATTTCAACGCGCATCTTGTCGGCGTTGGTGACGAAGTAGGGCGAAATGTAGCCGCGGTCGAACTGCATGCCCTCGACGACCTCGAGTTCGGTCTCGAGCGACTTGGCTTCCTCAACCGTGATGACGCCCTCGTTGCCGACCTTCTTCATGGCGTCAGCCAGGAACTTACCGATTTCCGCATCGCCATTGGAGGAGATGGTGCCGACCTGGGCAATTTCCTCGTTCGAGGTGACCTTCTTGGAGTTCTTGACGAGGTCGGCGACCACGGCTTCCACAGCCAGGTCAATACCGCGCTTCAGATCCATCGGGTTCATGCCGGCGGCAACCGACTTGGCGCCTTCGCGCACGATGGCTGCAGCCAGAACGGTCGCGGTGGTGGTGCCGTCGCCCGCAGCATCAGCGGACTTCGAGGCGACTTCGCGCACCATCTGCGCGCCCATGTTCTCGAACTTGTCCTCGAGCTCGATCTCCTTGGCGACGGTGACGCCGTCCTTGGTGATGCGAGGAGCGCCGAACGACTTGTCGAGCACGACGTTGCGGCCCTTCGGGCCGAGCGTCACCTTCACCGCGTTGTTGAGAATGTCGACGCCGCGCAGCATGCGGTCGCGGGCATCTACGCCGAATTTAACTTCTTTGGCAGACATAATGATCTCCGTTTTCAACTGATCAGATCCCCAAGGCCGCGCGACTGGGCGGCTTCTTGAGGAATGAGATTTGGATTGCGGGCCTTATCCTTCGAGACGCCGGCTGCGCCGGCTCCTCAGGATTAGGAAAATTGGCTGCGCTTACGCGGCCTTCTTCTTGGCGGCGGGCAGATCGGTGAGAACGCCCATAATGTCGCTTTCCTTCATGATCAGTAGCTCCTGACCATCGAGCTTGACCTCGGTGCCCGACCATTTGCCGAACAGCACGCGGTCGCCGACGTTGAGGTCGATCGGGATCAGCTTGCCGGCCTCGTCACGGCCACCCGGGCCGACGGCGGTGATTTCGCCCTGAGAGGGCTTTTCTTTGGCGCTGTCGGGAATGATGATGCCGCCTGCGCTTTTAGCTTCGGCATCGATGCGCTTGACCACGACGCGGTCGTGGAGCGGACGGAATTTCATGCGATCCTCCTTGGCTTTTGTGATTATTTCTGGATTGGCAGTCGCAATGAACGAGTGCTAGCCACGCTCCACATAAGCTTGTGACACAGACGCGCAAGGGCTTCGGCCCATGATGTTTGAGGTGGAACGCTTGTGGCGTTTGCTAGCAGGCGAAGCAACATGCTGCTAGCGCGTTGATTACTATCACCTATTGAACGTATTCGATTTTGACGAATTGAGAATCATGCGACTGTTTTAGTTAGACTGGAGGTTGGCATGATCGAGAACGATGCGGTTTCCAAGGATTTCAGGAAGCAGGTTTTGGGCTTCGGACTGACAACAGCGGAAATCGTTTATCGCCGTCCGGATCGTCGCTGGTTGCTGCAAACCTACGTCTGGCAGGACTACGATATATTTCCGAATTTTCCGGCGTTGAAGGATTTTCTAGCGTTTTGGGAAAAGTCACTCGATGGTCCGCTCTTCGCAGTTACCATCGCGCATTCCAAGCTGATCAAGCCTGCCGAACTGCACGCCGTGGATGGCGTCTTTCGATTGCACTAATAACGCGGTCAAATGCCCTACGGGCAGCTGTGATCCACAAAATCGAGTTCGTGGCCTGGGCGGCGCGGGGTGCTCGAAGCCATCGATCGGGTAAGCCGAAAGGCCATGCCTATGTTCGCATCGAGAAGCACCGTCTGACCCTAGTCTAGCTTGGCGAGTAGCCCAAGACACGTTCAGTGCAGGTGACTTGACCATATGCACCTTGGATCGCTTGCTGCGGTCGTGATAGCTCTACAACCCCGATTGCAGCACCGGGCAAGTGAAGCACTTTTGATGAACCCTCAGCCCCAGCCAATGACGCAGGAAGTTCTGGCGGGCCCGGTCGAGCGCGTGACGTTTCACAACGAGGAAAGCGGCTTTTGTGTCCTGCGGATCAAGGCACGTGGGCACCGCGAACTGGTCACGGTGATCGGGCATGCGGCAGTCATCTCCGCCGGCGAGTGGGTTACAGCATCCGGCGAATGGATCAACGATCGCACGCACGGCCAGCAATTTAAGGCGAAGTTTCTGAAGACTTCGGAGCCGACGTCGCTCGACGGTATCGAGAAATACCTCGGCTCCGGCATGATACGAGGCATTGGACCTGTCTACGCCAAGAAGCTGGTGCGTGCCTTCGGCGAGAAAGTGTTCGACACGATCGAAGCCGAACCCGAGCGCCTCCGTGAGGTCACGGGCATCGGCGCTGTTCGAGCCAGCCGCATTACCGCCGCGTGGGCCGAACAGAAGATCATTCGGGAAATCATGGTCTTCTTGCACAGTAACGGCGTGGGCACGGCGCGTGCGGTGCGGATTTTCAAGACCTACGGTGCCGATGCCGTGCAGGTCATGTCCGAGAACCCTTATCGTCTGGCTCGGGATATTCGGGGCATAGGATTCAAGACAGCCGACGCGATTGCCATGAAGCTCGGGATCGAGAAGACAGTCATGATCCGGATTAGGGCTGGCATCTCGTTCGCCCTCACCGAGGCAATGGACGAGGGACACTGTGGCTTGCCGATGGACGATCTGATGCCGCTGGCCGAGAAGCTGCTCGAGGTTCCGATAGACCTCGTTCGGACGGCACTTGATCTCGAAGCATCGGAAGGCACGGTCGTTGCCGATAGTGTCGGCGAAACCCGCTGTATATTTCTGGCAGGTCTGCACCGGGCCGAGCGGGTCATTGCAGAGCGCCTGGCTAGACTTGCTAACGGTAACCTCCCCTGGGCGGGCATTGATTCAGACAAGGCCTTGCCGTGGGTCGAAAAACGGATCGGACTTGCTCTGGCCGAAAGCCAGGTAGCTGCTATTAGGCTCGCGCTTACGTCGAAGGCCCTCGTGATGACCGGAGGACCGGGCGTCGGCAAGACCACCATTGTCAAAGGTATTTTGCGCATTCTCGCAGCGAAGGGCGTCGAGCTTCTGCTCTGCGCGCCCACCGGCCGCGCCGCCAAGCGCATGACCGAGGCGACTGGATTTGAAGCCAAAACCATCCATCGGCTGCTTGAAGTCGACCCAAAGACGGGCGGGTTCAAGCGTGGTGATGACAATCCTCTCGATTGCGACCTGCTGGTGATCGACGAGGCCTCCATGGTGGACGTAATGCTGATGCAGGCGCTCATGAAGGCTGTGCCTACCACCGCAGCTCTCTTGATCGTTGGAGATATTGACCAACTTCCCTCCGTCGGGCCGGGCCAGGTGCTGGCGGACATAATCTCGTCTGGGTCCATACCAGTGGTGCGATTGACCGAGGTGTTCCGGCAGGCCCCGAAAAGCCGCATCATCACCACCGCCCATCGCATCAATCAAGGCATCATTCCGGATCTCAGCCCGCCTGGAAGCGATAGCGATTTCTATTTCGTCCAAGCGGAAGAGCCGGAAATCGCGGTGCAGCGCATCGTCGAACTGGTGAAGACCCGGATCCCTGCGCGCTTCGGTTTCGATTCCATCCGTGACATTCAGGTCCTGTGCCCCATGAATAGAGGCGGTGTGGGGGCTCGCTCGCTCAATATTGAGCTGCAAGCGGCGTTAAATCCAGCGGGCGAGAAAAAGGTCGAACGCTTTGGATGGACCTTCGCGCCTGGTGACAAGGTCATGCAAATTCAGAACGACTACGACAAGGAGGTCTACAACGGCGACATCGGCTATATTGACGAGGTCGATCTCGACGACGGCGAGCTCTTAGCCAGCTTTGACGGTCGCGCGGTTACTTACGCCTTTGGCGAACTCGACACATTGGTGCCCGCCTACGCAGCGACGATCCACAAGAGTCAGGGCTCAGAATATCCGGCCATTGTGATTCCGGTGATGACCCAGCATTACGCCATGTTGCAACGAAATCTGCTTTATACCGGAGTCACCCGCGGCAAGAAGCTGGTCGTGCTTGTCGGTCAGAAGAAGGCTGTCGCTATCGCTGTTCGGAATGTCTCGGGGCGCAGGCGATGGTCGAAATTAAATGAATGGCTGAGCGGCCCGTCACGTCAAGACACGGGCCTGACATAAAATATTCCCGTGGTCATGCTCCCCGACAGCGGGCGGCGGTCTCTCGTTTGCGCCGCTATTGTGACGGAATGTGACTCCGACATTGTTTCGAAGCAAGTTTGCTCTGATTCCAAGGGGAAATTCGGGCACAGAGCGTTGCACCGTCAACGCCACGGTCCGCGCTGTCGCCCTATCCGTTAAACACTTATCGCATTCGACGTTGGAAGGATGTCTGCTTCGCGAAGAAACGGATTTCCGCTCAGCTCTCAAGTCCGAAAAGTGTTACATGAGCGGAGGTGGCTTTATCATCGATTAGCCGTTTGCAAGGTTTGAAACGGCATACCGATGAAAGCGCGCGGTCGGTGCAGTAGAGCGCTCCTCGTCGCCACGCTCGAGCGACAGGTCAGGGGGCGTGGACCGGCTCTGTCAGGAAGCGCTCCGCCGGCACCGGCAGCATTGGCTCTTCGACCGCGGCCGGCGCCCCGTCCTGCCCTTCGAGCAAGTGTCGGAGCTTCTCGATTTCAGCCGTGATGGTCTTCTGGAATTCCGCGCCAACATGATCGAGAAACGCCTGATCCTTCGGCTTCGGCCTTGCCAGCCGGATCTCGATATGCGTCGCCCCGGGCTTCTCCTCCAGGAACGCGTAGGACATGATCACCTTAGGGGCATCGGGCATCGGCAGCAGCGTCGAAATCGTAAGATAGTCGAACGGACGCCAGTCCAGCACCTCCTCGATGATGGCGTGGGGACCGTGCATGCAGTGGTTGACCGTGCCGACCCCGCGCCGGCCGCTTTGCGAAGTTTCGCGCACCTCGTCAGCCGCCCGCCATTTCGGTCGCAGCCCGGGCTGGGTGAAATGCTCCCACACGATCGCACGCGGGGCGGCTATGTCGAACTCGATCACGGCTGCTGCGGCCTCGCGGGTCACCTGATTTATCTGCCGGTCTTTTTCCTGCTGCCAAGCCACTTCGAGGTCGCGCACCCAGCAAGTCACCTCGCCGATGATGTCGATCGACTCCCGGTGCTCGATCAGGCCCTGGGCCGCCGGATCCATGCCCATTGCGCGGATGCACGGGTCAGAATATAGCGCGTAGGCATGGCTGCCGAGGCGCTCGTTGACGCTGTTCTTCAGCAGACGGTGCACTAGGATGACATCACGGCCGGCGAGTTCGTCGCGACCCGACATCTTTTGCTTGATGAACTCGCCGTGGTGGCAGACGAATTTGAGGTCGAGATCCTGCATCCGGCTGCAGGCGCTGCACGCGCAAGAGGTCGCCTGGCTGATGTTGCGAAGGCGCTTCCGGAAGGCGAAATACGCCGCCTCCACGGCGTCCTGCAGCACCGAGCCGTCGACCTTGTCGGCGACTGCATAGAAGAAGGCGGCGTCGCCCT
This sequence comes from Hyphomicrobiales bacterium, assembly GCA_038244925.1. GTDB lineage: Bacteria > Pseudomonadota > Alphaproteobacteria > Rhizobiales > Xanthobacteraceae > Bradyrhizobium. Next base: position 53,401 of record JBBRSX010000010.1, read on the forward strand.
CGAACTTCGCGAGCCGGAACGGCGGCCGCAGCCGCCTCACCATGGTGTCCATCACGTCGGCGATGATGTCCTGCGCATGCTCGAGTTCGACCCCGGCGAGAAAGCCGGTGTAGCCGGAGATGTCCGCGATCACAAAACAAGCAGATTCGGGTTTCGGAAGCATCAAGCTGTCCTTTCCTCGTAACACCTAATAAAGCGCCTTTGGCAATACCTAAAAGCCTAGCACCTTGCGCCAGCTGGCGGGAGAGAAATGGCACCCAATCGGTCACAGACGAGATCAGATATGATGTCTCCGATGGTCAAAAAGCGAAGTCGCAGCCTGTCCGCGCCACTTCCCGCCTGCTCCCTTCCTTAGAACGGACATCGCCCATCGCGTTCGGCATGTCCGAAAAGTGCTAAAAGCAAAAATCAGGCACGCTATACTCGACGAAATTTGCCGTTGTCATTCTAACTGTATGAGGACGCCTCTGGCACCGTTAAGCAGCCGCTTCAGATGGAAGCCCGCGAGCGCATCATTGGCGTGCATTCCGACCAGCGCCGCAAAGGCCGGCATTGCCGTGGCATCGCCGGTTTCCAACTTGGCATAGGCCTCCGCGTATTGCGAAGCGGCCGGGCTGATGAATGCCGTCTCCTGCAACGGCTCATAGGCGCGCAGCGGCTCGCTGCGGCCGCGCAGCATGAGATCGCCGACAGGACGCCCCTTGAAATCGCCGGCGCCATCGGCGACCGCAGCGCTGACGCAAATGCGGGTGCCGAGAAACTTGTTGGCGGCCTCAAGCCGCGCCGCGGTGTTGATAGTATCACCATAGGCGGTGTAATCGAAGAATCGGCTGCCGCCAAAATTGCCGACCAGCGCCGGTCCTGCGTGAACGCCAATGCGGGTAGCCCCGAAATTAACACCTCTTGCCTTCCATCGCTGGCGAAATGCCTGTGCCCACATGTCGAGATCATGGGCGCAGGCGATTGCACGTTTGGCGTAATCGGGCTGATCGCCCGGCGCATTGAAGAGAAGCTGGATCGCGTCGCCGATGATTTTTGCGACGGTGCCTTCATGCAGGAAGGCGACATCCGTCATTCCGCCCACGTATTCGTTCAGCAGTTCCCCCAAGATTTCGGGGGAAGCGGTCTCGACCAGTGAGGTGAAGCTCGTGATGTCGGTAAAGATAGTTGCGACATCGCGCCGATGCACTTCCATCCCGTCGCTACCGAGGTCAGCTGCGAGAAGGCTTGCGATCTGCGGCGAAAAATGTCGCGACAATGAGGCGTGCGCGCGCTCGGCCTCGGCCTGGCGAAATCGCGCTTCGCGCAAAGTCTCAATATGGCGCATGGTCTTTTCGATTGTCAGTTCGAGATCCCTGAAATCGACTGGCTTGGTGAGGAAATCGAACGCACCACGATTCATGGCCGTCCGGATATTGCGCATGTCGCCGTAGGCAGAAACGATGATGGTCGATCTCTTCTCCTCTGCCTCCTGCAATTTGGCCAGCAGCGACAACCCGTCCATCCGGGGCATGTTGATATCGGACACCACCATGTCGACGTCTGGGTGCGCTTCGAGCGAGGCGAGCGCTTCGATCCCGTCGTGAGCGAACAGAAATGCCACCGACCCATCGCGAATTAGACTGCGGAATTTCTGAAGCACAAGCGCCTCGAGATCGGGTTCGTCATCGACTACAAGGATAAGGGCGGTCATACGCGGTGCCCGAGCCGAATATCGATCTCGTGCCGCAGCAACGTAAAATCAATCGGCTTTGTCAACAGGCCGACCGCGCCATTTTCGAATGCCTTCTTCCGTGTTTCAGCATCGCCATAAGCGGTAATCATGATGACAGGCACGTCGGGACGCTCTGCCCGCACCTTCGGGAGCATTTCGAGCCCGCTCATGCCGGGCATGTTGATGTCAGACAGGATCAAAATCAGTGAAGGATCCCTGATCTCGGCCGCTCGCACCAGTGCCGCCGGTGCCGACGGCGCGAACTCCATCGTGAACCGGCCAGATTTCAGATCGCGGCGGAACTGCTGACGAAACAGAGCTTCAATATCGGGCTCGTCATCTACGACTAGTATGTAAACGCTCAATTGGCGCCTCCAGTATTTAGCGTTGCACCACCTAACGGGGCAACGTAATGATGAACTCGGTAAATTCGCCGGCTTCGGTATAGACGTCGATTGTTCCGCGGTGCTGTTTTACGACGATGTCGTGGCTCATCGACAATCCAAGACCGGTGCCCTCGCCAGCTGGCTTGGTAGTGAAGAACGGGTTGAACATCTTCTCCTTCACCTCGAGAGGAATGCCGGTTCCATTATCGTGTATCCGAACTTCGACCTTGTTGCCCAGGTTCCTCGTGCTTGCGCTGAGTATGGGTTCGAAGCCGTCCTCGGCTTCTTTGCGCTTGCCGGCAGCGTAAAAGCCGTTGGAAATCAGGTTGAGAAACACCCTCGTGATTTCTTGCGGGTAAAGGTCGATCATGCCGGCATCGGGATCAAAATCACGCCGTAGGGTAATGTTGAAAGCCGGCTTCTCGGCGCGTGCCCCGTGATAGGCGAGATTGAGGCTCTCCTCGATCAGTGCGTTGATATCGGTGGGATGGTGATCACCGGAACCCTCCCGCGAGTGCAGCAGCATGTTCTTAACGATGGAATCGGCGCGTTTGCCGTGTTGCACCACCTTTTCGAGGTTGGACTTAAGCATTTGCGTTAGTTCGCTGACGTCATCGCGTATCTTTTGATCAAGCGGCGCCGGGGCCAGGATTTCGTCGAGTTCGGCGATAAGTTCAGCTGAGAGCGATGAGAAATTGTTGACGAAGTTAAGCGGGTTCTTTATCTCGTGCGCGATCCCGGCGGTAAGCTGACCGAGCGAAGCCAGCTTCTCGGTCTGCACCAGACGGCCTTGTGCGGCGCGCAGGTCGTCGAGCGATGCAGATAGCTCGCGGGTGCGTGCTTGCACCTCGTCGAATAGCCGCACGTTCTCGATCGCGATGACGGCTTGGTCTGCAAAGGTCTTGATCAGATCTATCTGCTTACTTGTAAAAGGCTTCACAGCTAGTCGGGTCAGCGTCAGCGCGCCGATGGTAATACCTTCGCGCAGCAGCGGCACGCCGAGAAAGCTGCGAGGATTGCCGCTCAATTGATGGCCTTCAAAGTCATATTCGGGATCTGCAAGCACATCCTCGACGTGGACGATGTGCCCTTCGAGCAAGGTTCGTCCGGTGATCGTTCGACGATCCGGTTCAACGGGCGTGGCCCGTGCGAACTCTGCGAATTCTCTTGGAAAGCCGTGAGACCCAGCTCGATAAAAGGCGTCGTCTATCCTTCGGGTGATGGCGGCCATATCAGCGTCGCAGAGTCTCGCGGCAGATGCGACAAGCGTATCGAGCACCGTCTGTAGATCGAACGCCGAGCGATTAATGACCTTGAGCACGTCCGCAGTGGCGGTCTGCTGCTGCAAAGACTCGGCTAAATCGCGGGTGCGCGCCCGCACTTCCTGAAACAGCCTAACATTGAAAATGGCGATGACCGCCTGATCCGCGAAAGTCTTAAGCAATTGAACGTGTTGGTCGGTAAAATGGCCCGGTTCCACTCGCGTTTGGCCGATCATGCCAATTGGCGTCCCGTCCCGCATGAGAGGAACAAACAACATGCTGCGATATCCCCGCAACCGCGCCAGATTCCGCATGCGATCGTCTTCTTCCGTATCCGGCAGAAAGAAGAGTTCGCCCTTTAGAATTTGTTGACTCCCGGACAACTCGGAGAGCGGCCTCGGAAATGATTCCGTGAGTGCAGCGTCCGCGGCCGGGTTAGTCTTGGTATAGGCTGATAAATGAATTGTTTGATCAACAATGCTGAGCACGGTCGTCGATAGGCCATCAACCAGACGGTTTGACCGCTCGGCAATTGCTTGGAATACTGGCTGCACATCGTCTGGCGAGCTGGCGATTACCTTCAGGATATCCGCTGTCGCCGTCTGCCGTTCCAACGCCTCTTTGGTTTCGTTGAATAGCCGGGCGTTCTCGATCGCGATCACGGCTTGGTCGGCAAAAGTGGTTACCAGTTCTATCTGGCGTTGCGTGAAAGGGCGCACTTCCGTGCGCGCTATGGCAAACGCGCCGATCGGCTCGCCGTCGCGAAGCATAGGCACGCCCAGCATAGTTCGCACGCCACCGATCCGCGCGCTTTCTTTTTCGGTGTAATCGGGATCCTCCAAGGCATCAACGATTTGCACGGTGCCATTTTCCTGCGCCACCCGGCCGACGAGTGTGCCGCGACCGGCGCGGATCTCGATGCGTTTCTCGATCTCCAGATATTCCGGTGTTAGGTCCATCACACTGGCAGCATAACGATATATCTCTCCCTCACGCCGAAAGATCTGGCCGTGCTCGGTGTCGCACAAGCGCGTCGCAGTGACGACGAGTGATTTAAGCACGGTGTCGAGGTCAAATGCCGACCGGCTGATGACTTTAAGCACGTCAGCCGTGCCGGTCTGCTGCTGTAGCGATTCGCTCAGATCGTTCGTCCGATCCTGGACCTCCTTGAACGATCGTGCGTTCTCGATGGCAATCACTGCCTGATCGGCGAAAGTCTTTACGAGGACAAGTTGGTCTTGCGAAAGTTCAAAACCAGCCCGGAGGTGGGTCAAGATGATAGTGCCGATGCCTTTGTCTTGGTTGATCAGCGGCACAAAGGTGATCGATCGAAAACCGCCGGCGGCTGCGGCTTTGCGAGTAAGCTCAGGCGTGTCCGGTGCCCCAGTATCAGGAATTTCGATGATCCGGCGCTCCAGCATAGCGCGCGCGGAGGGTGCACGATCAGGCTGAAAGGGAATCGGATATATCGCCTTGGCTCGGTCAGTATCGAAACCCGGGAGCGTTGCCGCTGTTGCATTCCAGTGAAGTTTATCATCCTTCAGAGTTGTAATCGTTGCGCCGCACGGTTCAAAAAGCTTCGCCGCGCTGTTCACGATTGCCTCGAAAACTGGCTGCACATCGTCCGGTGAGCTGGCGATTACCTTGAGGATGTCGGCCGTTGCCGTCTGCCGCTGCAGCGCCTCCTTGGTCTCGTCGAACAGCCGCGCATTCTGGATAGCGACCGCTGCTTGAGCCGAAAAATCCTTCAGCAGCGTGATCTGCCGATCGCCGAAGGGACGTGCTTCCTGCCGGAAGATCATGACGCAACCGATCACTCGTCGTTCGCTGAGAAGCGGGACGCAGAGGAGGCAGCGTGCGCCGCCTAATTCCACCAGAGCACGGCGGTTGGGTTCGCCAGCGCGGTAGGCGTCGGAGTCCATCAAGTCCACTATGTGGACAAGCGGTTCGCCCTGGAGGTGCTGAAAGGGCGCAGTCCCCGGCCCGTAGTCTCCAGTGCTTTGAGCTCTGAAGGCCACATATTTCTCGGGAAGCCCGCGTGTGGCTGCCGTCCGGAAAATCATGCCGTCGTAGACGGCGATCACGCCGAATTCGGCCCCACACAGATACATCGCCTTGTCCAGCATCGTGTCGAACACCAGTGGCAGGTCCCCGGACGAATTGCTGATCACTTGCAGCACCTCGGCAGTTGCCTTTTGCTGCTCCAGTGCTTGATCCAGCTCTTTGGTCCGGAGCTCTAGTCGGGCCTCCAACTCGGCGACCGAACGCCCGTCGCGCTGTTTAGGCGTAATGCGGCGCCTGGTCTTAGCGGTTTTGCTGCCCCTTGCCGGACTTGCCTTGCGGGCTTTCTTTTTGCTCGTCTTGCTGTCCGTCTTTGATCGCCGCGCCATAGCCGCCCCTGGGTCCAGAGCAGCATCTTATCGGCCGAGACCACCGGACTGGAAGGGGGATTGACCTAGGGCGCAGGTCGCCGACTGCACCGGCCGCTTGGGCGCCGAGCGGGCAATCAATGCAAACGAGCTGAAAAACCTGGTCCAGGTCGTGCCTTTGGCGTCGAAACAACGCACCGGACTGCAATAACCTTGGTTTTAAAGGGATTTGTTGTCTCGCCGGTCTAGCTTCGGAGGGCAGCGGTCCCTCATCTCGCGCCGCTATTGTGACGGATTGTGACTCCGGCAGGCTTTCGAGGCAAGTGGCCTCTGATTCTAAAAGGAAATTCTACGACAGAGCGTTGCCTGTCATAGCCGTGGTCCATCGGAGTTCCGCCGCCAAGTTTCAAGCTTCCACGACGCGCTCGATATGGATCCGGCGGCAATCCATCTCATACTCGAGATTGACAACTGGCGGACGATTGAAATGCCAAGTCAGCCCGTTGCGGAGAACGCCGCGCTTGCCAAGTTCGCTTTCCAGTAGGCTGTAGATATCCTGCACGGTGTAGAGCTGCACCGCCGTGGTCTTGCTCCAGTCGCCGGAGAACGCGCTCATCCGACGCTCCATTTCGGCCAGCACCCATTTGGCCTTATCAAGCATACCGTCCGGGCTGGTGTCGCCGAGTCGAACGATATGGTCATGGTAGTTCGCCTTGCCCTCGGCGGATTCGCCGCTGCCGGCGACCACGAACGACGCCGGCGCATTCGCGGCGACGGTGGTGAAGGTGAAAGCGTGGAAGCCGGGTTCTGACGGCGGATCGAGCTTCGGACAGACATTACTGCGTGCTACCGGGTTGATGCCGTTTTTCATTACGCCCCACTCAATCAGGGTTTCGATGTAAATTTCGTTGAAAGCCTTGAAGCCTTCTTCGGTGAATGGCGCCGGAGATCGCAATTCACAGGCGGCGAATGAGGTCAGCGGCCTTCCCGCCTGCCTGATGATCTCGGCGATTTTCGCAAACCCCTGCCTCAATGGCACCACCCTGGAGAACTGCACGCGTTGCAACGTAAAGCCCGGCAGTGCGCCGACGCCGCAGGAATACTGACTGACCCCAGGCATGAAGCGATAGCCGCTGTCGGCTGCTTCTACGGTCTCGATCATGGTGTCTCCTTCAGTGAATTTGATTTTGGCGGGTGACGCCGCTCATTCTTCGAGCACGCCGAGATAGGCGTCGCGAATGATCGGATCGGCCAGCAGTTCCGCACCGTGTCCAGTGCGCACAATGCGGCCCATATCCATGATATAGGCGGAGTGGCAGAGGTCGAGTGCGGTGATGACGTCTTGCTCAACAAGCAGGATCGACACCCCCTCGGCATTAAGCGCCCGCAGCGCAGCCAGCAATTGTTCGACCAAAATCGGGGATAAGCCGAGCGACAATTCATCGATCATCAAAAGTTGCGGCGCGCTCATTAGGCCTCGGCCGATCGCGCACATTTGCTGTTCGCCGCCGGACAAGGTCGCGGCGGTCTGGTTGCGGCGCTCGCGCAGTTTCGGAAAGGTAGTATAGACCCGATCAAGGTCGCGTGTTAGCGCGGCGCGCGCCACCTTGCGGGAGTAGGCGCCCATCAGGAGATTGTCCTCGACGCTCATGGCGCCGAACAGCCGGCGGCCTTCGGGAACATGCACAATGCCGTGGCTTAAGATCCGCGCCGGCGAGGCTGTCGCGAAGTCCTCGCCGCCTGAGTGATAGATGCCGGACTGCATCGGGATCAGCCCGGACAGCGCCCGCATTAGGGTCGTCTTGCCGGCGCCATTGGAGCCGATTAGCGCGGTGATTTCGCCTGAGCGCACAGCCATGTCGATCCCCCACAGCACCTGGATCTCACCGTAGCCGGCGCACAGGCCATTCACTTCCAAAATCAGGGGGTCAGCCACGGGCGGAATTCCGTTGCGCGTATTGCAGGCCGAGATAGGCATCGACTACGGCTGGGTTCTTGATCACGTCACGGGGCTCGCCGTCGGCGATCAGCGACCCGTTATGCAGAACGATGATGCGGGTGCAGACGTTGAGCACCACCTTCATCAAGTGCTCGATCATCACGATGGTGATACCACTGGCTGCGAGCTGCTGGATCAGCGTCATGGCGCGCTCGACCTCGGCGCTGTTTAGGCCGGCGTTAACCTCGTCGAGGAACAGTAGCTTAGGCTTCATCGCCAGCGCTTTAGCGAGCTCGAGCCGCTTGCGCATCGCTAGGGTCAATGTCGCCGCGGATTGATCAATCTGGGCATCGAGGCCGACGAAGGAAAGGTGCGCGCGGGCTTCTTCACGGGCGGATTTCAGACTTTCACCATGCTGCGAGAACAGCGCGGCAGCTGCAACATTGTCGAGTGCGCTGAACTCGGCGAACGGCTGCACGATCTGGAACGTGCGCGACAGCCCCAGCCGCGCGGCCTGGTAGGTCTTGATCCTGGTGATGTCGCGTCCATCAAAGGTGACGACGCCGGAACTGGCCGGTGTCACGCCGCAGATGGTGTTGACCAAGGTGGTCTTGCCGGCGCCGTTAGGGCCGATAAGGCCGAGAACTTCGCCCTTGCTGACTGACAGCGTGACCTCGCGCAACGCCTTTAAGCCGCTAAAGTGGCGCGACACGCGGTCCAGGTGAAGGATCTCAGACATACTTGATCCTCCACCGGAACATACCGGTCCGTAGCGACATCAGCCCGTGCGGCAGGAACAGCAGCAGGATGATGATCAGCACGCCGAGCACGCCGGAGTGAATCTGGATGTAGTTGCGCCAGACTACCTCTTCGAGTCCGAGATAGACGAAAGCGCCGCAGACCACGCCGAGCGGAGATCCCAAGCCGCCCATAAGCGCCATCACGATCGGCTTGACCGAATATAGAATATCAAACACGTCTGAAGGGTCGATGTAGTGCACCCATGCAGCATAGATGCCACCGGCGGCACCGACGAAACAAGCCGACAGACCGAACGCGGCGCTCTTGTAGAGCGTCGCATTGAGGCCAATCATATTGGAGGCGGTCTCGTTCTGGCGGATGCAGTTTAGTCCGAAGCCAAGCTTGGAGCTTGAGACGATCATCACCGCCACTGCGGTCAGCAGCAGTAATCCCCACATTGCAAAAAAGAAGAAGGTTGCATCGGCAAGAATGCCGGAGCCGGAAGCCAACGGAATATTAAGCCCCATCCCGCCTCCGGTGAGGTCCGTTGCATTGTTGACCAATTCCCGGAAAACCTCGACTAGCGATAGGCTGGCAATCGCAAAGTAATGACCGCGCAGCCGAAGTAGCACCGCGCCGAGCGCTGAGGCGAGTATAAGGCAAAGCAGCATTGAGGCGGTCACCGCGAGCGAAAACGACACGCCTATATTTATGAGGATGCCGGTCGCGTAGGAGCCCAGGCCGAAGAACGCCGCGGTCGCGAACGAGGGATAACCCGCAAAACCGCCGACGATGTTCCAGGATAGCGCGAAAATCGCATACATGCAGGCGATGGTGCCGACCCGCAGCGCATAGGCACCGCCGAAAAGCGGCAGCGCCGCGACGCAAGCTATCAGGAACAGCAATGCGACATTGGTCCGGGTCATTCAAAACCCTTTCGGCCGAGCAGGCCTTGCGGCCGGACCATCAGAAAGATGATCAACAGCACAAACGACAGTGTGGTGGCATGAGCGGGGCCGAACAGCGTCGAGCCCACGCCCTCCACCAGCGCCAAGAGCAATCCGCCGGCCAAAGCGCCGGAGACGCTGCCAAGGCCGCCGAGCACGCAGACCACGAAAGCCTTGCCGAGATAGGTCGACGAGGTCAGCGGCGAGATCGGAAAGATTAGCGCCATCAGCACTCCGGCGCAGCCGGCCAATGCCGCGCCAAGCCCGAAGGCGATTGCGTAGATCGACTTGACGTCGACGCCCATTAGCACCGCTGCGTCGCGATCGAGTCGGACCGCAACGATGGCACGGCCGACCTTAGATCGCCGCAGCAGCAGATACAGTAGGCCAGTGAGCGCCAGCGCGGATGCCGTGGCGATTAGGCGGTCAACCGGCACGACCACGTCGAAAAGCGAGACCGATCCCGTTGGCGGGCTTAGAGTCAGCTTGCGATAGTCCGCCTTGAAATAGTAGATCATCGCGTTGTTGAGAACCAGGTCGAGCCCGAACGTCAGCGTCAGCGTCACTAGAACCGGGGCGGTAATGACACGGTTGAGTAATAGCCGCTGCAGCAGGTATCCAAAGGCAAAAAACAACGGTGCCGCTATGACCAACGCATACCATGGCGAGATACCAGCCCATTGATAGGCGCCGAACGCAAGATAGGCGCCCAGCACGATGAACGAGCCGTGGATCAGGTTGATAACGTTGAGCACGCCCCAGACCAGCGAGAATCCAATCGCGATGCAGGCATAAAGGCAGCCCAGCACCAGGGCGTTAATCAGGACCTGGACTGCCAGCATTGAAATCCCTTGATGGGTGTGAGTCTCAGTTCACCCCGAGCTTGAAATCGCCCTGTTTGATCGCTTCAGGAAATAGCACGACTGGCTTTGCGTTTTGGATCTGGAAGACCGGAGGATCCAGGGAGTTAATCTGGCCGTTTGAACCAAACTTGACCGGACCAAAGAACGTCACGACATCGAGCTTGGCAAGTTCGTCGCGGACCTTGTCGCGATCCAGCGAACCAGCCTTCTCGATCGCCATTTGAAACAGTGCCCCGCACAGTGCTGCTGAGGCCTGGCCGTAGTCCGGTTCGCTGTTGTATTTGGCCTTGAACAGCTTCACGAAGTTGGAGGTCTTCCCGAAGATATCTTTGCCGTCATATTGTTCGGCGGGGTGCCACCACGCCGCGCTGGTTATATTCTCTGCGCCTGCGCCAGCGGATTCGATGAAGTCCTGGTAGGCCGGGCCCGCGATCATTGTCACGACTTCGGCCTTAATCTGCTGGTCGACCATCTGTTTGCGGATCAACAGCAGGTCGTTGGTGTAGCCAGTCACAAAGATCCATTGCGGCGCCAGTGACTTGATCTGCGACAGTGTCGCGGAATGATCAAGGGTGTTGATCGCATACTTTTCGAAATAGGCCACCTCGATGCTATTCGCCTTGGCTGACTTTTCCATTTCCTGGGCGATCGCGAGCGGGAACAGATCGTTGCGCGCGAGAATTGCCACCTTCTTCACGCTGGGCGCCTTCGCCTTAACTATCTGGGTGAGGGGAGTGGTGAGGGTGTCATTTGGAGTGAAGGTGCCGAACAGGTATTTGTAACCTTGGTCATAGACCTGCGCCGAAGATGCAGTAGCCGCTAGTGTCGGGATTTTATATTTCTCGGATATCGTGCTTCCCGCCTTCGCGGCACCGGAGCCAAACGGGCTGAACATGAAGTTGACGTTGTCTTGCGTTATCATCTGCTCAGTCGCCTGCACCGCGCGTGGTGTATTCGACTGATAATCAACGTAGACGATCTCGACTTTGTATTTCTTGTTTCCGACAGCGATGCCGCCAGCTTTGTTGGCCTCGTCGGCCCAAAGGTCATAGCCCTGCTTTTGCTTCGTCGCCTCCGGCGCCAGTGGGCCGGTAATCGGCAATGGTGCGCCGAAGCGAATTACGTCGTCAGCGCGAGCCGACCCGGCATCCGCCAGGCTGACCAATGCCAGCAGCAATGAACCTGCGACGCAGGCGAAGCGAGCAAGCTGAGGATGAACCATCAAAATCTCCATCTGGGGCCTAAAGCTTTGGCCAATCGGAGCATTGCAAATCGGCTATTCGAATAAAAGCATTGAATTTAGACGCAATCGAACTAAAAATTAGACCACTAGACACCTATTTGCTCTTTTGAAGGGCAGCGCCCTTCGGGAGAGCTTGATGATCGAATCCACCGCCGTTCGATATTTTCGCGTTGTTACCGAATGCGGTTCGATCAAACAGGCGGCCGCTTCGCTCAGGATCGCTCCGAGCGCGATTAGCCGCCAAATGCAGGGCCTGGAGGAAGAGCTTTCGGTCAAGCTGTTCGAGCGGGGCGCGCGGGGAATGAACCTCACTGACGCAGGTCACGTCCTCTACCGCTACGCAATCGAAAACCGCAACCAACTCGACGGTCTGCGCACCCAGGTCGAGGAATTCGACTCGCTGCGCCGAGGACAAGTCAAGCTTGCTACCGTTGAGGGTCTCGTTGCGAGTTTTTTGTCGGATTTCGTGGTGGATCTTTCCAAGGAGTATCCCGGCATTTCAATCTCGGTCACGGTGCTTGGATCGCGCGACGTCGCCGAGATGGTTAGCCAGAATGAGGTCGACCTCGGCTTCGTGTTTGGGCCGACACCGCGGCGCGACCTGATTGAACTCGGCCGGATGCGGCAGTCGCTTTGCCTGATTGTTGCGCCGTGCCATCCAATGGCTGGCGGGGAATGTTACACCGTTAAGGATCTTGCCGGTTTGCGCGTGGTGGTGCCGGACACATCCTTCGGAATCCGACAGGAAATTGACAAGGCTTTCGCGCAGGCCAATGTCCGCCTGGAAATTTGCAGCGAAACTAATTCGCTTGCTTTCGCGCAGAGCATTGTCGCTCGGACTGAACTGGCGACTTTCCTGCCCATGGTATCGGCGATGCCCTCGATCGTTGCCGGGAAGCTGCAAGCGATTCCGCTGCGCGACAAGCGGTTGGAGGCGACGCAGGTAACGCTCGTTCAACTCGCCGCGCGCAGCACTTCACCCTCAACCAGACTAGTCGCCGACCGACTCATCCAGAAGATGGGAAAATCGGAGAACTAGGCACGGCCGGTCAGCGTCGTCCCGTCCATGGTAGACTCGACACAGTTTTGTTCCGTTTGGCTGCTGCGCAGCATTGTCGTCGGGTGTATGATTCTTTGGTGGCCGACCACCGCGCTTGCCGTCAATACAACGATTCGGCAAGCTCATCTCGAAATCGCCGCCGCGTGACTATAAAGAAAGAAGCGGAAGGATGCCCGTGATCACTGCCATTGTCCTTTACAATCTACCGGACACGATCGGCCTCGAGGAATGCCGCGCGCATTTCACCAGGATCGCGCCAGATTTCTTGAAAGCGCCGGGATTCGTCCGAAAGCAATTCATTTGCCAGAAAGACGGCAGCGTCGCCGGCGGCGTCTATATGTGGGAAAGCCAGGCCGAGGCCGAGGCGTTCTACAATGGCCCTTGGCGCGAAGGGATTCTCGCGCGCTACGGCAACGATCCGACGATCCAATATTTCGAAACGGTCGCACTCACCGACAAGGCGACCGGCATCGCAGGGGGGATCGATTGAGCTAACGGTTTGCAGCAAGCGCTAACAACGTGGCCCGGGTGTGCCTTCGGCGTCAAAACAACGCTCCGGCACTACAATAACCTTGGTTCTAAAGGGATTTCCGTATCGCCGGTCTAGCTTCGGAGGGCAACGCTCTATCCAGCTGAGCTACGGGTGCAACAGGGGTTCATTTAGCCGATTGGCCCGGCAAGGGGCAACGGCACTTCCGGGGGGTGGGGAGACGAAGGTGGCAGGTATTGAGACGTATTCCCCGTCAAAAATCTGATCCGTTCCGGCCAATCGGTGCTAGTCTTGGGCCCTGATCTTCTCGGCCATCGATGGGGACGTCCGATGTATAAGAAGGTTCTTCTCGCCTATGACGGGTCTGTCGAGGGACGGCGTGCGTTGCGGGAGGGTGCGAAGCTCGCGCAGCTCTGCCACGCCGAGGTATTTCTGCTGGCGGTGGTCGAGGTTTCCTCGATCATGACGCCCGAAGCCGGGCTCACCATCCCGATCGAGCTGCAGACCGAGGACTACAAGACCATCCTCAACGAAGGCATCGAGCGCCTGAAGGCGGTGGGCTTCTCTCCCACCGCGCGGCTGGAGGTCGGCGACGCCGGCCAGAAAATCGCCGAGGTCGCCGAGGAAATCGGGGCGCATCTCGTCGTCGTCGGCCATCGCCCGCAGGGGCCGCTGGCGCGATGGTTCGGCTCGATCGGCAGCTATCTGGTCAAGCGTCTGCGCTGCAGCGTGCTGGTCGGGCAAACCGAGATTAGCGACGATGAGTTCGACCAGTTGAAGCCGCCGGCCGAGCGAGCTGCTTCGGCTTAGGCAGGAACGATGACCTTGCCGATCGGCCACAGCGCGATGCCGGCAAGCTTCAGATGCGCCCAGGCAAAGGGAATGCCAATGATGGTCACGGCCAGCACGACGGCCGTGACGACATGCGCGAGCGCCAGCCACCACCCCGCCAGCACCAGCCAGATGATGTTGCCGATCACGCCGAGTGGGCCGGTGCCGACGTCTTCCTGCCCGGTATAGGTCGCACGCGACACCGCCCTCGAGCCGAACGGAAACAGCGTATAGGCCGCGATATTGAACGCAGCCCTCGCCCAGGGAATACCGACGATCGTGATCGCCATGATCACCGCGGCGACCAGCCAGCCGAACGCCATCCACGCGCCGCCGAGGACGATCCAGAGAACGTTCAGGAGCAATGAAACCGGTGACATGGCTTTGATCTCTCTTCTGCCGAGGGAGCGATTGAAATCAGAATACGCCGCCGACGGCCTTGATTCAAATCAGAACCCTGGATTCAATCAGAACCATGAACCGGATTGCCGCGGACGGCGCAGGCGCTAGACTGTTCCCTGCAACATGATCAACACGATCAAATAACAGGCGTTCCCAGGGAGAATTATGCATGCGTCCGCTCGAATTCGGCTGGTATCTGCCCACGCATGGCGACACCACGGCCTATGGCCTGATGGACGCGCAGATCCCGGGTTCCCCTGAACTATGCGATCGCGTGGTGCAGGCGGCCGAAAAGGCCGGTTTCGAATATCTGCTGATCCCGGTGGGTTCGACGTGCTGGGAGGCCTGGATATCCGGCGCCTTCATGGCGGCGCGTTCGTCGACCATCAAGCCGCTGATCGCGGCCCGGCCCGGCTATATCAACCCGGTGCTGCTGGCCAAGATGATCTCGACCTTCGACCAGATGTCGGGCGGCCGCATCTGCGTCAACCTGATCGCCGGCCAGAACGAAAGCGAAGTCGAAGGCGAGGGCGTGCGCTACCCGAAGGAAGAGCGCTACGCACTGATGGAGGAGGAGGTCTCGATCCTCAAGGCGCTGTGGACCACGCGGGGACCGCTGACGTTCGAGGGCAAGTTTCACAAATTGTCCGGCGCGCACATCCGTCCGCGCCCGCAGCAGCAGCCGTTTCCGAAATTCTATCTCGGCGGCGGCTCGCGCCAGGCCTGGGAATTGTCGGCCAAGCATTCCGACGTGCATCTGTTCTGGGGCGACCTGCCGGAAAAGATCGCCGCCAATATCGCCGAGATCAAGCAGATGGCGCGGGCGCATGGCCGCGAGAACGACATCGGCTTCGGGATGCGGCTGCAGGTGATCTGTCGCGAAAACGAGGCGGATGCCTGGGAGGCCGCGGACCAGCTGGTGCGCCACGCCACCGAACGGCAGAAGCAGGAAATGAAGACGCTCTACAACAAGTCCGAGGCCAACCAGCGCGTGCAGCAGCTTGCCCGCGAGCATGGCGATCTCTTGCTGCCGCATCTATGGACCGGGATCACGAAAGTTCGCCCCGGCGCCGGCATCGCCGTGGTCGGCAATCCCGCCCAGTGCGCCGATACGCTGCAGCAGTTCATCGATGCCGGCTGTCACTCGTTCTGCCTGTCCGGCTATCTGCATGATGAGGAAGCCGAGCGGTTTGGACGATTGATCCGGCCGATTCTCGCCGAGACCAATCGCGGCCGGTGGGCGGCGTAAGCGATAGCGTTTTCGAGCGAAGTGGATGCCGGTTCGCGTGAAGAAAACGCGTCAAAATAGTAGACTTCAATCGACGTCGATCAGGCCGAGGCGCGCGTGCCTTCGCTGCTCATGCCGAGCAGCGGGCGGATTTCGGCGGCCGGCTTCGGCCGGCTGAACAGATAGCCCTGCATCTGGGTGCAGCCGAGGTTGCGCAGCATGTCGCGCTGCCCTTCGGTCTCGACGCCTTCCGCGGTCGTGGTCATGTTGCGCGAGGCTGCGATGTTCACCACCGCCTGCACGATCGCCGCCGAGCCGTCGATCGCGATGTCGCTGACGAAGCAGCGATCGATCTTGATCTTGTCGAACGGAAAACGCTTCAGGTAGCTCAGGGACGAGAATCCCGTTCCGAAATCGTCGAGCGCGATCCGCACGCCGATACTGCGAAGCTGATGCAGGATCGCCAGCGCGGTTTCGTCGTCGTGGATCAGTACCGCCTCGGTGATCTCGATCTCCAGCCGGTCCGGCGACAGGCCGGAGGCGGCGAGCGCGCCGGTGATCCGCAGCGCCAGCGTCGGGGATTTCAGCTGCACCGGGGAAACGTTGACGGCGAGCCGGACGTGGGACGGCCAGTCGGCGGCTTCGGCGCAGGCGGTCTGCATCACCCAGTCGCCGAGTTCGTTGATCAGGCCGGTGTCTTCGGCGAGCGGGATGAATTCCGCGGGCGAGACCATGCCGCGTTCGGGATGGCGCCAGCGCAGCAGCGCCTCGCAGCCGGAGACCGCATTGCTGGCGAGATCGACCAGCGGCTGGTAGTGAATTTCAAAGCCGCCATCGGCCATCGCCTGGCGAAGGTCCTGCTCCATGGTGAGGCGGGCCTTGGCGCGAGCGTCCATCGCCGGTTCGAAGAAGCGGTGGGTGCGGCGTCCCTCGGCCTTGGCGCCGTACATCGCCAGATCCGCGTTCTTGATCAGCTGGTCGAGCTCGGTGCCGTCCTGCGGCGCCAGCGCGATGCCGATGCTGGCGTCGGTCGACAGATGATGGCCGAGGCACTGATAGGGCTGACGGATCGCGTCGTGAATGCGCGTCACGAACTCCACCACGTCATCGCGGCCGCCGACGGCGGTCTGGATCACGGCAAATTCGTCACCGCCGAGCCGGGCGATCAGGTCGGCCGGCTTGATGCAGCCCTTGATGCGGGTCGCGACGGCCTTCAGCAGTTCGTCGCCGACATGATGGCCGAGCGAGTCGTTGATGCCTTTGAACTCGTCGATATCGATATAGAGCAGGGCGAATTGCCTGCCGCGAACAGCGTTCTGAAGTTCGCGCTCGATCTGCTCGCGGAACAGCACCCGGTTCGGCAGGTCGGTCAGGGCGTCGTAATGCGCCAGATGCGCGATCTTTTCGTTGGCGCGCCGGCGCTCGGTGACATCGTCGACGACGTTGACGATATAGCTGGGCACACCGATGGAATCGCGGATGACGATGCGCTTGGAGGTGATGTAGACCTTGCCCATCGCCTGGCTTTCCCAGAGATGCTCGTCCTTGAACAGGCCGTTGGGGGATTGCAGCGTCGCTTCCTCGTCGGCCAGGATGGCATCGGCGTTTTGCTTCGGAAATACGTCGAAGGCGGTTTTGCCGACGATCAGCTCGTGCGGAACGCCGAATTGAGCTTCGGCGACACGGTTGACCAGAAGGTAGCGGCGGTCGCGAACGTCCTTGACCGTGATCTGCGAGGGGATGTGATCGATGATCTCGCGCAGGAACGTCCGGTTCCGGTCGCGTTCCTGTTCGAGGTTGCGGCGTTCGGTGATGTCTTCCATCGTCGCGACCCAGCCGCCATGCGCCAGTGGCTTGCTGATCGCCATGAAGGAGCGCCCGTCGGGGCATTGCATGGAGCTGTGGTTGACCTGGCCGCGCGCGATGCTTCGCATGATGGCGGAACAGAACGCGTCGACGTCGCCGGCGAAGGATCCGGTGTCCTTGCGGTGCTGCATCAGGTCGCGGAAATGGGCCCCCGGTTTCACGACGTCGGTCGACAGACCGTACATGTCGATGTAGCGCCGGTTGAAGGTGACGACGTAGCCGGAGGGATCGTAAAGCACCAGCCCCTGGATCATGTTGTTCAGCGCGGTATTAAGCTGGCGGCGTTCCGCTTCCAGCCGTTGCTGTGCCTCGCGGTTTTGCCGGGCGATCTGCCGGATGATCAGGAACAGAATCAGGGCGATCACCGCCGCGGCCAGTGCGGCGGCAACGACCAGGAATCTGGCTTGCTCGCGCCAGTCGGCCAGTGCGGCGGACACCGTGTTGGTCGCGATCACGACGCCCGGGAAATGTTCGAGTGGCGCCGCGGAGCCGAGACGGTCGGCGTTGTCGACCGGGCTTTGCAGGCGCAGCGTCTGTGCGCCGCTCCCGTTCAGGACGCGCTGCAGCAGCGGCGCATTGGCGAACTTCTGCCCGATCATCGCGTCGACGCGCGGATAGCGGGCCAGCATCGTTCCGTCGTTGTGCATCATGGAAATGCTGGCGCCATTTCCAAGCGCGACGGTGGCAAAGAACTTCTCGTAATTGGCGGGGTTGATGCGCCGCGTCATCACGCCGAGAAAGATCCCGTTCGCTCCGCTCAGCCGGTGGGCAATGACGGTATTCAGATTGCCGGTGATCAGGCTCGGGACCGCCTCGGTCAATGCCGCGGGCGCCTGCGGGTCGGATTTGAAGGTTTGAAAGTAGGAACGGGCGGAAATGTTGAGCGCCGGCACCGGCGAAGATCTCGACCAGTTGATGATCTCGCCATCGGACCCGAAAATCGAAATGTCGCCCAGGTAGGACAGCGCGCTGCCCCTGGATCGCAGCACCTCGTGCGCGTCGAGACTCGACACCCGGTACTTGAACATCACGGGCGATTCGATATCGGAAACGCGCAGCCGCGCGATCACATCGGCCGCGATGGCGTCGGAGTCTTCGAATTGTTCGTCGAAGTGACGGGCGAGCAGGACGACGGTATTTTCCAGCTCGCGCTCGCCATTGACCAGCGCGCGCTCGCGGAATTCTCCGGCCATCATGATCGTGCCGACGAAGATCGCCGCGACCAGAAGCCCACCGCAAAGGGTCAGCCACAGCACCGGTCCGCGAATCGTGGCGGCGAGATGCCGTCCGACCGCCTCGGCCCGGGACTTGATGCCCGCTATGTGTTGAAAAAGATCCCGCATTCCCCCTTCTCCGGGGAACATGCATACAACGTGACGATGTCACAAGCGGTTAGCAAAACCGGTTACCTAAAGCTTAACCGGAGGTGACCCGACCGGAGGTTGCCGCGGTCTGGCACCACGAGCCTGGGTGCGCCGTACCAGGCGGTATCCTGTTGCTTCTGTGATGATGACGGCTAAGCTTGGCCTGCCCGGAAAAACGACGCGGCGAGAAGTCCGCAATCGACAGGGAGAACAACAATGAAGAACTTGATTGCCGCCGGCATTCTAGCTGCCTTGATCGCAGCCCCCTTCGCAAGCCGCGCCGAGGATATCACCCGCTTTGCGCCGCTGAAGGCCGAAGAGCTGACGCCGCCGCAAAAGGCCTGGGCCGACATGATCGCGGCCCCGCCGCGCAACGCCAGGTTCACCGCGCCGCCCTATCGCGCTTATATCCGCAACCCCGATCTGGCGCCAAGACTGTCGGCGTTGTCGGAATATCTGCGCTGGAATACCTCGCTGTCGCCGCGGCTGAGCGAACTGGCGATCCTGATCACCGCGCGGGAGTGGACCGCGCAATATGAGTGGTTCGCGCATTATCCGCTCGCGCTCAAGGGTGGGCTCGATCCGAAGGTGGCGGAAGCGATCGCAACCGGCAAGCGTCCCGACAGCATGAAGGACGACGAGGCCGCCTTGTACGATCTGGCCACCGCGCTCTACCGCGACCGCAAAGTCTCGGACCCCGTCTACAAGGCCGCGCTGGAGAAATTCGGCGAACGCGGCATCATGGATATCATCGGCATCATCGGCTATTACGACCTGGTCTCGATGACGCTGATCACGATGCAGGCCGGACCGCCGAACGACAGCGTCAAGCCGCTGCCGGTGCTGACGAAGTGACGCAAGGCGTCATGCCCGGCCATGACGGCGTTTGACTTGCGGCTGAACTCAGCGGCGATAGCTGCCGGTGCGCGAATAGGCCGGGCGGGATTCCTGGGCCGGGCGGCTGGCGAGGCTGGCGCGCGACTCGCTGGCGAGCGGGGTGGCCGGCTTGAGGTCTTCCAGGAAAATCGGTCGCGAGAAATAAAAGCCCTGCGCATAGCGGATGTTGGTGGCGGCCTGCAGATAGGCCAGTTCCTCGAAGGTCTCGATGCCCTCGGCGATCACGGTCATGCCGAGCGC